>JAJQFG010000120.1:18015-88403 GCA_021201315.1 Erysipelotrichaceae bacterium | reverse complement strand
TATGAATCGAAGCTGACATTTTTTCAATAAGGAGGTCACTTCATATTATCTTTTCAAATACAATTATACTATAAAAGACATATTTTATATAGCAAAAAATTTTTGTAAGAAAAAAACGCCTAGCAGGCGTTTTTATGATAAATATTCAATCTTTAGGATTTTGACCTCATAAGGTTCTGCAACCCCGACACTGACGATTTCATTAACTCCATGATCAATGATTGCTTTTGCAAGTGGAGATTCATTCGAAATCTTACCATTTAATGGATCTGTTTCTGTACTACCAACAATTTGATAAGATTCAGGCTGGGCATCACTTTCTGATAAATCTAAAATAGTTACTGTAGCACCAGGTTTAGCAACTGAACTATCTAATTGAGATTCATCAATGATAGTTACATGCATCAACATTTGTTCAATTTCTTTAATTCTAGATTCAATACGTGCTTGTTTATCTCTTGCAGCATCATAATCAGCATTTTCTGATAAGTCACCTTGTGAACGTGCTAATTGTAATTCTTCAATGACCTTAGGTCTTTCAATATTAATTAAATCTTCTTTTTCTTGTTGTAATTTTTCAACACCACTTTGGGTTAATAATACTTCATTAGCCATTTGTATCACCTCGCATGAATTAATATATCATAAATCAATTAAAATTACTAGGATTAATTATTCTTTGTATTTTCTAATCTTACAATAATGTTTCTTATAATCTTTACTATGAGGATCTTTATCATAAGTAATACCTATTAATAAAAGATTATCTAAATAATGCTTTAAAGAAGCATAATATTCTTTTTCAAAAATTTGATTAATAGCTATATCTGTATCCTTTTGCCATTTTAATTCAATAATCATAGCTGGATGTATTGGATTAAATGGTATAAATATGATATCAGCATAACCCTTGCCTGTTGGTGTTTCCCTTAAAATAGTATAGTAGTTATTAGCTACAATGTAAGCATAATTCACTGTATAAGCTAAAGCATTTTCATCGTTGTATTGTATAATGGAAACCTGCTGATGCGCTTGTTCAATGTACTTAGCTACCTTCTCTTCATCTTTATTCCATGTAGCTTTTAAGAGTTCTTGGGAATTTCTGATGATTTCTGTTTCTTTCCAAGATAATTGAGATATAGCTCTAGTGAACGAATCAACAACTTCCTTGTTAGGTATATACACCTCATCATAATCTTGATCATAGCCAAGATATCCAAAATGTACCAATAATGTCAAAACATCATCTTTACTATTTAACAAAGAAACATCATTTCTAAAAGTTCTAGGATTAATCGTGATTCTTTCACCAGCTAAGAGTTTTATAATATCATCTTTTAAACCATCAAAATTCATATTGATATATAACTTCAAATCTTCAAAATTACTTGTATCAACCCAATAACTCTTACATGATTTATTTGTTATAGCTTGGACAATGGAACGAGGACTGTATATCGATATATTATTTTCAAGACGATAACCATCATACCATGTCTTTACCTCTTCATAATCCACTTGATATTGTGTACATAAATTTCTAACTTCATCAACAGTAAAACCCATATATTCTCCTAAAAAAGAGGAAGATATCATTGTTATTTCTTCAAACATATTGAATGTACTTTGATCATCACTTTTTTTTATTGGCAATATACCAGTCATATAAACCAATTCTACATAAGGTTGATCTTTAAAAAGAACATCTAAATAATCAATATATTTTACTTTTTCTTTTTCAGTAATATCTTTATTTCTAAGCACACAGTCCCATTCATCGACTATAAATATAAATTTATTTTTTGTCTGTGCATATATTTTAGATAAAGCAGCCGTTAATGTATGACGATTTATTCTAAATTCATATTCTTCTTTTAATTCATCAATAATATCATCGTTCATATAATCCATCATATCATTAACAGAAGATGACTGCTTATAGAATTTTAACATATTGATAAATATGACATTATGTTGATTAAGATGTTGATGATAGTTATCACATTGAGATATTTTTAAATCATCAAATAATTCTGATGAATCACAACCTTTAGAATAATAAGCTACTAACATATGAGCATCCGTGCTTTTACCAAAACGTCTAGGTCTAGCAACACATAAAAATCTCTCTTTAATATTTAATTTACTATTCGTATATTTAATTAATAAGGATTTGTCAACACAAATTGGTGATTGTCTTAATGTTGTAAAATCACTATTATCAGGATTTAAATAAATACCCATATTATCATCTCCTCTTAACCAATTATATCATAAAAGATGTTACTTATATAGCAAAAAACTCTCTTAGAGAGTTTAGTTTTCAACAATACTTTTAATTTTAGTAATTAATAAATCAATCGCAACATAGTTGTTACCACCTTCTGGAATAATAATATGTGCATATTTCTTTGATGGTTCAATAAAGGTTTCATGCATTGGCCTTACTGTATTCAAATATTGATCACAAACAGAATCTAAGCTACGACCTCTTTCTTCAATATCTCTTCTTAAACGTCTGATAAAACGAATATCACTAGCAGTATCCACATAAACTAAAATATCACAAATATCTCGTACTTTTTCTTCGGCTAAAACAAAGATACCTTCAACAATAATAACATCTCTACCTTCTACCGTTTCCGTAACATCACTTCTAGTATGTAATGTATAATCGTAAGTTGGTTTTTCAATGGTTTCTTTATTTTTAAGTTGTTTTAATTGTTTAACTAATAAATCAGTATCAAATGCAAAAGGATGATCATAATTGGTTTTAACACGTTCTTCAAAGCTTAAATGGCTTTGGTCTTTGTAGTAATCATCTTGTTTAATAATACGTACTTGGTGTTGTCCCTTAAAATAATCATAAAGTTGAAGTGCAATAGATGTTTTTCCTGAAGCACTTCCTCCTGCAATACCTATAATAACAGCTTGATCTCTCATCGTATAACCTTCCTTCCCATATCGTTTGTTTCTACAGTTTGATCACATTCTATATATAATATTTCCATTGGATGATTGGCAACATCCACTTCTTCTTTATCTTCATTATATATTTTTTTGACAGCAAAGAAAAGATTAGAATGATTTGGTGAAAAAATTTCTATTTTGTCACCTACTTTAAAGTAATTACGTTGTTCAATGGTAGCCATATGGTTTTTTTCATCATAATCTATTACACGCATTACAAATTCTTGAGTTGGATGTTCATCACGAATATTGTATAGTTGTTCATTAATACCAGGATTGTTATAAAAGAAACCATGACATAAGGCACGATTGGCTGCTTTAATGAGTTCATTCATATAACTTTCATCTTTAACAAAATGATCAGGATCTTCACAATAAGCATCAATAAGCTTACGATAGGTTGATACAACAGTAGCTATATAGTGTAAAGATTTCATACGTCCTTCAATTTTAAAAGAATCCACACCTAATTCTATCAATTCACCAATATGATTGACTAAAGCCATATCTTTAGAAGACATTGTAAAAGGCATATCATTTTCATTTGTAAGTAAAGTATCATTCTCATACAAATCATAATACCAGCGACAAGATTGACTACATCCACCTCTGTTGGCATCTCTACGTACTAAATAATTTGATAACATACATCTACCTGAATAGTGAATACACATAGCACCATGAATAAAATATTCAATATCCATATCTGTTTCATTAAGTATAGATTTTAAATTCTCATAAGTAACTTCTCTCCCTAATACAACACGCTCCATTCCCATATCATGATAAAACTTTATAGCTTTACTATTTAAAGTAGATAATTGAGTAGATACATGAACTTCTAATTTTAAATTCATCTTCTTAGCAAGCATCATAATATAAGGATCAGCTACTATAATGGCACTCACACCGATATCATCTAAAGCTTGTAGATATTCTTCAATACCTTTTAGATTGTCTTGATGTAAAATAATATTACAAGTAACATGGATTTTAGCATTGTATTGATTTGCGAATTCAACAGCTTCTTTAATATCTTCTAATGTAAAATTAGAAGCCTGCGAACGAAGTGAAAATTCTTTACCACCAATAAAAACAGCATCAGCACCATAAATAATAGCAATCTTCAATTTTTCTAAATTACCAGCTGGTGCTAATAATTCTGGTTTTTTAATGATTTTTCTTTTTCCATCAATGATTTGACTCACGTTTCTCATTATCCATCTTCCTTACATCTTCTAATTTATATACTGTATTATCAAACAAGAATCCTCTACTTAATGGTTTATTCATTTGATAAAGCAATGCTAATAAAGCTTTAACATCTCGATCATAAAGAGGACTATTTAATGCATCACTATATAACGAAGCAATTTCAACAGCTTCATAATCATCCATGAATAATGTTTCTATATATAAATAATCCATATCCCTAATTTGATTGAATAAATCTAATGTATAAAGTCTTTCTTCGCTAAAAATAAGCGTATTTCTATCATTTTCAAATATATGCATCTTTTTCTTAGATGTTCTATCTTGTATCATAAGATTCTCATCATTAAAATCTTTTTGTGATGCTTTCTTATAATTACTTATTAGTTTTCTTTTTGATGCAGCCATATATTCTACACCATGAGCAAACATCATTAAAGGAATAGATGTTTCTTGTTTGATTTGGAGTTGTTCTTCTAAAGGAATGACATGAGATAAAAAAGCACTAGTAATACCAAGATGAGATAATGTATTAAGACTTTGAGTATTGGTATTTAATGTTTCTGGAGCATACATCATGTCAAAAGTATAGCCTTTATCTTTTACGATTTGTAATATACCAAAATCTTGAAACAACAAGCCAGAAATACTGATATGAGATAATTCTTCTATATAAGATTCAATAACATCGATTTCATCTTGCTCATATAAAGCATTCATACTTACATAAAAATGACAATCAGGATAAGATAAAACCATATCTTTAATCTCATCAATATCAAATATATGAGGTGTATAAAAGCTATAGATCGTGCCTATAATATAATAATGAATACCCATATCATGATAATCATACAATCTATTTTTATTGTTCAGTGATATAACAAGTTCCATATTATTCCTTTCTAGTTATGATACAAATACCATCACCAATATGATAATAAGTAGCATCATAATCTTCATGATTAAAAATCCAATCTTTAAAACGTTTTATTTTCTTAACCAATTGTTTGGTATTTCTATTTTTAATATGATCAATATCATAAATCATGCCATGAAAATCTAAATTATCAACAATGACGATACCATCTTTTTTAACATAATTGATATATTTTTCAAAGAATTTTTGATATTGAGCTTTTGCAGCATCAATAAACAAGCAATCATAAGGTTGATAAGATAATTGATTTGTATCAAATGTTAAGGCATCAGCTAAGTGAATAGAAATACGTTCGTTTAATTGATATTGCTGAATGTTGTTTAAAGCTTCGTTGTATTTATCTTCGTTAATTTCAATTGTATCTATTTTTAAATCATTGACATTAAGACACATCATCATAGCTGAATAGCCTATAGCACTTCCTATTTCTAAACAAGTAGATGCTTGTATTTCATTGAGTTTATCTATCATGAAAGTTAAACCTTCTTTTTGCATAATAGGGATATTTCTTTTTAAAGCATCTATTTCAATATTTGTTAACTCAACCATAAATCATTGTCCTTTGCTTCTTGTACTTTTTGTTGGTGTTCTTCATATGTTTTAGAGTAGATAACAATTGTATTTGTAGAATCATCTGGATCAATTTGAGCAAAGAAATAATAGTAATCATGTTGGCTATAGTTTAGACAAGATTCTATTGTTGTAGTAGGAACACAACAAATTGGTCCTATTGGAAGTCCAGTGTATTTGTATGTATTGTATTTAGAGTCTATTTGTGTTTGTGAAATAGAGACATCAACACCTGTACGTTGCCAAGCATAATTGACCGTAATATCACTTTGTAATAACATATCACTATCTAATCTATTTTTAAAAACACCTGCTATCATAGAGCGATCAGTTTCATCCGTTCCTGATTCCTTTTCGACAACAGAACAGAAAGTCAAAAACTCATGAATGCTCCATCCTGTAGCTTCTATTTGATCTTTGTATGGTGATAACTTTTCATCCATCATATCCAATGCTATTCTTGTCATAGATTCTACATTTAAGCTATCATCATTTAAATAATAGGTTTCTGGATACAAATAACCCTCTAAAGGATAATAAATATCATTATCTAAAATACTTTCATCTAAAAACCAATAATCTTCAATCAAACTATTTAAGAATTCAGTATCTGCCCATTGTTCAATGACTTCATCTTCAGATATATCTAATATATCTGCAAAAAGTATAGCATTATCACTCATCGTAGAACCTTCAACAATGGTTAATTTTGTATTATTGATGTATTCCTGGGTTGGATTTTGAATAATATCAAAAATTTTTTTTAAAGACATATTTTTATTTAGTATATAAGAATTAGCTTGTAAATTATCATATGTATGAAGTTTCAAAAATGTTTTTCCACATAATTTATCATTAACCAATCCTGCCTCATCTAATACATCTAAAATACCCGAAGCTGAAGTACCTTCTTCAATATCTACAATCACTTCTTCATTACTAGATGAAACTGCAGAAATACCATGTTGATAATAAAAATAACAACCAACAATGATAATAACACCTATAATTATCCCAATTATCTTCTTGTTTTTCATAAAATCCCTCGCTCTGGTCTTATTATATGCGATAATATGACTTTTATCAACAAAAAAAGCTATAGTTAACTATAGCTTATAAGGCTCTACCTTCAATCATACATACTGGTTCAGTAATAGAGTAAACAAAGTGGGTTTCAAATAATACCCCACGATATTCACCTTTCTTGATTTGGAAGCTTTCCAATGTACCACCTTTTTGACTTGCAACAACAAGCCATTTTTCTTTAACTAAAACCATACATACAGGATTTTCATCTGTTTCCATATATTCAATAAATTTTAATTCGCCTGTTTCTTTATTTACTTCTAAAGTAGAAACACTATCATGACCAGCATTTGAAACAAAAATATAATCTTCAGCTACAACAATATCAGTAGCTCTATTTTTTACATCTTCCTCATCTTTAGGATAAGTATCCAATTCTTGAACAAAAGTAAATGAACCTTCATTATATTGATAAACACATACTGTACTAGATAATTCATTTAAAACATATGCAAACTTTCCATCTCTAGAAAAAACTACTTTCTTAGGTCCACTACCTGGAGTAACTTTAAATGAATGTTCTTCATCTTTTTCTAAGAAACCATCTTCTAATATGGTATAAAGAACAACTTCATCACAACCCAAATCTGTCACAATCATATATTTGCCTTCTGGTGTTTCATCAATAGATGTAGGATGAGGTTGGCTTTGATATCTTTCATCAATACTATGTCCTTCATGTTTTAGTGTTTGTTTAACTTTTGTGATTTTTTGTTTAACAATTGGTATAACTACAACTTCACCATTATAATAATCTACAGCATAAGCATGACTTCTTTTTTCATTGATATAAGCACCAACATATGTTTTTCCATCATCAGTAGCTTTAGCAGCCAATCCAAATTGTAAATCCATTTGTGCATATTGATGAAGACCCCCATCTGTTGCTTTTCCTGTTCTATTTTTATAACAAACAAATGCATAACGTTCTCTTCTGCAAATAGCAGCTGGATTTGATGGTGATTCATAAAATGCTTTCTTTAAAATTTCCCCATTATCAATATCTAAATGGAAAGCATATATGCCTCTAGTCAAATCATTACCATTACTACCTACGAAAAGAGGTCTAACATTTCTTCTTTTATTGAATAATCCCATTATTTTATCCTCCTAATGCTACAAATTATGTCATTGTAATATGAATTCAATATAAACATAGTTGAAAAAGTACCCTATGGTACTTTATTCATCATCACTTGTAAATGCTTCAAACACAGCTTCAATCATATCCCATTCTGTTTCTGATTCAACAGGATATAGATTACCATCTTCATCAAAAACTGAAGTCATAACTTCAGGTTCTTCTTCATTTTCATCATAATAAAGAACATAATTTTTATTCGTTTCTTCACTTTCAAAAGTAAATAAAACAGTATATTCTTTTTCCTTACCTTCTTCATCTATAATTGCAATTCTATCGCTATCCATATTATCTCCTTTGTCCATCTAAATAACCTTGTAGAATTTCTACTGCAGCCATTTTATCAATCACTTTTTTTCTTTTTTTACGGGATACATCTGCGTATATCAATTGTTGTGATGCAATCACTGTGGTTAAACGTTCATCCACAAGTACAACCTCCACATCCATCATTTTTTCTAGTCTTTCTTTAAAATGAATAGAGATTTGTGCACGTTCGCCCAAATCTCCATTCATATGTTTAGGTAGACCTAGAACTATTGTATGAATATGGTTTTCATCAACAATTTGTTTGATATGCTTAGCAGCATCACCATAATGATTTTCCTGAAAACGATAAGTTTCAACCCCATGAGCAATCATGCCTAAAGCATCGCTCATGGCAATGCCACATGTTCTTGATCCTAAATCTAATCCTAATATTTTTTCCACTATTTTTTCTCCAAATAAAACTTCACAAGTTCTTCAATAATTTCGTCACGATCAACTTGTTGAATAATAGAACGTGCTCCTTTGTGGCTTGAAATATAAGCAGGATCATTAGAAATCAAATATCCAGCAATTTGATGAACAGCATTGTAGCCTCTTTCATCTAAAGCTTGAGAAACGGTCATGAGATTTGCATGAATAACTTCTCGTTTAATTTCCTCCGTATTAAATAGACGTGTCTGAGTTAAATCTTTCGCCATAGTACATCCCTCCTGTTTATATTATCAATATTACACCATATTAAGAAAAATTGCTAGTAAAAGTGTTTATAAAGACGCTTTAATTTGCTCAATTGCCTTATCTAAACCATCTATTGAGCTACATCCACCTTGAGCAAAGTCTGGCTTTCCACCGCCTCTACCATTCATCACATCATTTATAGCTTTGACAATTTGTCCAGCTTTATAACCTGCTTTTACCATTGAAGTTGTTAAACCTACAAAATAAGATATCTTACCATTGTTTTCACTTACCAATACAACAAGACCATGTTGTAATTGATCTCTTAGATCGAAAGCCATTTGTTTAGCAGACGCATTATCTTTAGAAACTTGATTAAATAAGAACTGAATACCATGAATATCTTCAATATCTTTAGATTTTTCTTTAGCTTCTAAAGTATTCAATTTATCTAAATATTGATCTCTTTCTTTAGTAATTGTATTAGTTTGATCAATATATTGTGTGAGTTTTTCAACGATTTCATTTTTATTTTTTAATTTTAATAAATCACTTAAAACTTGAATTGTTTCTTCATTTTTCTTTAAAGCATCATAAGCTACTTTAGAAGTCACTGCTTCAATACGTCTAACCCCTGAACCAACACTTTCTTCAGATACAATCTTAAACAAACCAATTTGTGAAATATTAGAAACATGACAACCACCACATAATTCCTTAGAAAAATCACCAACTGTAACCACTCTAACAACATCACCATATTTTTCATCAAACAAAGCCATAGCACCTGATTGCATTGCATCTTCTTTATTCATATATGTTATATCTACAGCTGTACCTTTAAAGATTTCAGTATTAACAATGTCTTCAACTTTTCTTATTTCATCCTGTGTCATTTTTTGTGGATGTGTAAAGTCAAAACGTAATCTTTCATTGTCTACATATGAACCAGCTTGTGAGACATGAGCACCTAGTACTTGTTTTAAAGCTGCTTGTAATAAATGAGTCGCAGTATGATTGTTTTGAATTAGTGAACGTTTTTCAATGTCCACACATAATTTTAATGTATCTCCTATCTTCACTGATCCTGATACAACTTCAATCGTATGTAAATGTTGTTTATGAGGTGCATTTGCTACATATGTTACATTGATTTGGGTATTTTCATTGTTCATAGTTCCAGTGTCTGCACATTGACCACCCATTTCAGCGTAGAATGTTGTTTTATCTAATATGATTTCACCTTTATCAGTAATTTCATCACATTTAACACCATCTTTGAAAGTTGCGATAACTTTAGCAGTGATTGGCGTAGGATCATATGTAAATTCTGATGGTTCATCAAAAGCCATAAGATCTGGTTTTTGTGAAGACATAGATTCTGCCTCACCACGAGCATTTCTAGCTCTTTCTTGTTGTAATTTCATTTCTGCTTGGAATCCTTCTTCATCAACACTAAAGCCAGATTCTTCAGCTATTTCAATTGTTAATTCTAACGGAAATCCATAAGTATCATAAAGTTTAAATGCGTCTTTACCATTCAATACTTTACCTTCTGTCTTATCTAACATTTGTGCTAATAATTTTTCACCATTAGATAATGTTTTATGGAATGCTTCTTCTTCTTTTTTCACTAATCCACTAACATAATCAGCTTTATCAGGTAAATAATCATAGAAGTCCTTCATATTATCCGCAACTATATAAACTAATTTATACATAAAAGCATGATCAATACCAATCTTCTTACCATATCTAACTGCTCTTCTTAAAATACGTCTTAAAACATAACCTCTACCAACATTATCAAATAAAGCCCCATCACTTAAAGCAAAAGTCACTGTACGAATATGATCGGCAATCACACGATAAGCCATTTTATTATCTGCATATTTAATATTAGCCATGGCTTCAGTCGCATGAATAATAGGTAAAAATAAATCTGTATCAAAGTTCGTTTCTCCACCTTGAACAATACTTACCAATCTTTCAAGTCCCATTCCTGTATCAATATTCTTTTGTGGTAATTCTTTATAATCTTTACGATCAATTGCAGGATTACAATCATATTGTGAGAATACAACATTCCAAACTTCAATATAACGATCATTTTCTAATTCTTCAAAGAATAATTTTTCTCCTAAACCTTCAGGATCATACTTTTCTCCTCGATCATAAAATATCTCTGTATCAGGTCCACCAGGTCCTTCACCAATTTCCCAAAAATTTCCATATGTTTTTAAAATATGACTAGGATCTACATGACACACTTCAGTCCATATACGATATGCATCTTCATCATCGCTATATACAGTCACATACATCTTATCTTTATCAAAACCCAACCATTGATCACTTGTTAGAAATTCCCATGCATAAGGAATCGCTTCTTCTTTAAAATAATCACCAATAGAAAAGTTTCCTAACATTTCAAAGAAAGTATGATGTCTAGCTGTTTTGCCTACATTTTCAATATCATTAGTACGAATTGATTTTTGGGCATTTGCAATTCTATTAGATGCTGGTTTTTCACTACCATCAAAATATTTTTTTAAAGCTGCAACCCCAGCATTAATCCAAAGTAGCGTTGGATCATTATGAGGTATCAATGATGCTCCAGGTTCAATCATATGATCTTTGCCTTTAAAATAATCTAAAAACATTTGTCTTATTTGACTACTTGTTAAATCTTTCATAACTTCTCCTTCCAAATAAAAAAGTCCTTCCATTAAGGAACGACATCATCGCGGTACCATCCTTTTTCATAGCATAGCTACACCCTCTAAGTCTGTAACGCTGACAAGCGTTGATGTTTACATCACTCTTGGAAGTAGCTTTCTTCATCATAGCCTAAAAATTTACACCAACCATTTTCTCTCTTAAAGTCCTATTATGAATACTTATCTTCCGCATCGATTTCTAAGTCATTATAGCTAAATTATAGCTAAAAAGCAATGAAATTTTTTCATTCAATTGTTTTCATCCATCATAAAATATAAAACAAATTGTAATATTATAAAAATTACAATTTGTAAAAAAGCTATTTTTACATTTTACGCAATTCAGATATGTATTATTTTTCTATAAGAAAAAGCCTCAATGAGGCTTATGCTTCTACATTTTCAGTTTCAATTTCATCACTAGGGAATAATAAAGCTCGGACTTTTGCTTCAACTTCTGCAAAGACATCAGGATGTTCAGCCATGTATTTCTTAACATTTTCACGACCTTGACCAATCTTTTCACCTTGATAAGCATACCATGAACCAGATTTATCAATGATATCATTTTCTGCAGCTAAATCAATAACTTCACCATCTCTAGCAATGCCTTTACCATAGATAATGTCTACTTGAGTTGTTTTGAATGGTGGTGCAACTTTGTTTTTGACAACTTTGATATTGGCTTTATTACCAATTACCTCAGTGCCATTCTTAATTTGTTCACCACGTCTAATTTCAATACGTACAGAAGAATAGAATTTTAATGCACGACCACCAGTAGTTGTTTCAGGATTACCATACATAATACCAATCTTTTCTCTTAATTGATTGATAAAGATAATAGAACAAGATGTCTTATTAATTAATCCTGATAAACGACGCATAGCTTTTGACATCATTCTTGCTTGAAGTCCTACAGAGTTATCACTGATTTCACCATCTAATTCATTTTGAGGTACTAATGCAGCAACGGAGTCAACAACAACCAAATCAATCGCATTACTTTTAATCAATGTTTCTGCAATAGCCAATCCTTGTTCACCACTATCTGGTTGTGACAAAATAAGTTCATCAACATCAACCCCTAAGTTTTTCGCATAAACTGGATCAATTGCATGTTCCGCATCAATAAATGCAGCACGTCCACCTTGTTTTTGTACTTCAGCAATAGCATGCAAAGTCAATGTCGTCTTACCACTAGATTCAGGACCATAGATTTCAATAATACGACCCTTAGGATAACCACCAATACCAAGTGCAGCATCTAAAGTTAATGAACCTGTAGAAATCACATCTACATCCACCGCAACTCGATCTCCTAACTTCATAACAGAACCTTTGCCAAACTGCTTTTCAATCTGTTTAATGGCATCATTTAAATCTTTTTCTCTTCTGTCATCTTCAATATCTGTTTTCTTTACTTTTCTTTCAGCCATAACGCTACCTCCTTTTATATTTCATTAATCATTCTTAATGTTTTTTCAATTCCAAGTAGAATCGCCTGTTCAATATTTAATGTGCGTTTACTAGAAAGTTGAAAACAGAATGTTGAAACCTTTTCTTTATATGCGACTGCTAGAAAGATATCATTTTCTTCATACGATAAAGTTCCACTATAAGCAAGGCATATATCACTTTGAAATTTTTCTTTTCCATTAATAGCCATTAAACCAACAACTTCCTGGCTATTAAAACCATAATAATTCAATACATTTTGATTGATATCTAAGAATACTGTCAATACATCTTGATGGGATGAAGATAATGTTCCTTTATAAATTTCACTATTATCCACACCCAAATGACTGGCAAAATCAACGCCTAAAAAATCAATACAACTCAAAGATAACTTCTTAGCAATCAAAGCACGAATAAGTTCATCCATTACATACTCTCAAAAATATACTGACTATTCTTCATAAAATAATCAATACCACTAATAGCAGATATTAGTGTTGCTATCCATATCATAATTTGATCCATTGGAATACCCAATGCACTAAAACCAACATTATTAAGTAATAAAATACAAATAGCTATCATTTGCGTCATGGTTTTAGCCTTACCTAAATAACTAGCTGCTAAAACAACATTTCTTTGACTTGCCATCATTCTAATAGCATCCACAATTGTATCTCTTGATATCATAATAATAGGAATAATGATAGAAATTCTAGAAGAAGATGCTAATAATAAAATCGTACAATTAACTATAAGTTTATCCGCAATTGGATCTACAAACTTACCAAAAGTTGTAATCATATTATTTTTTCTTGCTAAATAGCCATCTAAATAGTCCGTCAACGAACTTAATGCAAATATAATAAATAATATAATATCTAATAAAGAAAGATTAGTAGATAAAATCTGATATGTTGGTATAGAAATGCCCATTGTTTCATAAGGAAATAAATAAATAATAATAAATATTGGTACACTGATTAAGCGAATCGTCGTTAGTTTATTCGGTAGATTCATTGCTTGTATCACTTTCTAAGGTTAAGATAAAATTACATGGATTAGGATCATATGTATCTTCATCCGTTAATTCTATTTCTTGATTATTAATAAAATATTTTTGTGTACCATTATTACCATTACGTAAATTTAATGATTCAAATTCATCAACATTAAATTCTAAAATAACAGTTTCTGCTTCAGTTTCATCAGTATACTCACTTTCATCATGATAAATCTTAGATACAAATGAATCATAAGATTCCCCATTGACACTCATTGAAGCCCAACATGCATCATAATATTCAATTGTAAAAGTAAATGTAGTTGTTCCTTCTGGTAAAGAAAAACTATAGTCTAAAACATCATTTCTTACAATTGTAACATCAGTACTTGTTGTTTCATCAGTTTTATCATCATCTTCATTATCCGTTACTTCACTTTCAGTATCATCATTATCATTTGTATCAATATCGCCTTCAGTTGAGGTATTGGTTGTTGATTCAAAAGTAGGATCATTACTTTGCTTACTCGTAAAATAAACGCCAAACCAAACAACTGCAATAATAGCTACAACCAATGCTAAAATAATACCTCCACGAATAATTTTAACATGTTGTTTATCTTCATAGACAGAATCATGTCTAGCTAAATGTGGTTTTTCAAATTTAAGATTTTTACTTCTACTTACAGCATCTTTATTATGCTGTTCTTTCATTTCTTTATCCTTAAGATCTTCAATCTCTAATTCTCGTGTTAAAGCCATATATTGGGAAGTCAATTCTTCTAATTCCGTTTGTTCAAAATCTAAAACACCTGAAATCTTCTTCAAATACATTTTAACATAGGCTTCATCACCTTTATAACGATCTAGTTTACCTTCTTCTATATCTTTTAAAACCGCTACAGATATCTTTGTTGCGGCTGATAATTCTTCAATTGTAAGATTTTTCGCTTCTCTTTTTTGTCTAATAGCGTCGCCCAAATTATCCACAAAGTTTCCTCCTTGCATTTTATTCATTCACACTTGTCATCACTTTTTTATCACTTCTATTAAAGCACAATTTAACATTTTTGACAACTCCAACACTATTATTTTATGAATTTGTGTCTTAGTTATGAATTTTTTATAAATATATATAAAAAGCCGATTTTTAATCGGCAAATGCTCATTCTGATAAGCCGCATTCTGTTTTTCAATCGATTATTTATCTATGCATAGCATCTTCATGTCGGTTCATTTCCCTATCTGAAGTTCCCCTACCATTATTTGGGTTTCATCCTTGCAGAGTTTACCTCTTTTCATTCTTTCTTTTCAAAAAGACTTCGTTTCTGTGGCACTTTATGACTTATCAACCATGCTTACGTTTAGGTCTTAGGTCTGTCGTCTTAAAGCCTACATTTATTAGATGTAGTACAAACACTACAATCATCGCAGATTGTGGATGGGCGGACTTTCCTCTGTTTCCAGCAATCGATTCTCATGAGCAAAGTAATTTTACAAAATTTCAATAAAAAAGACAAGTAAATTCTACTTATCTTTGTAAACTTCTTTTTCTAAATTAGAGATACGTTTTAATATATCAACATCAGAAGAAATATTTTCTTCCATAGAACGAATACTTTCTTGTTGAATAGATTGTTCTTTTTCTAATTTGGATATTTTCATTTTTAATTCTTTATTTTCTTTTTGAAGATTTTCATTTTGTTCATATGATTCATTAAGCATAGCTGCAAAAGTTTCATAATCTTCTCTTACAGTATCTAAGAAATAATCAACTTCACTTGCATTATAGCCTTTAAAATCAACCTGGAATTGTTTATTAAGAATTTTTTTTGGACTTAATTTAATTTTATTTGTCATATTATCATCAGCCTTTCTTAATCTATTTTACAAAAATAGGATATAAATGCAAGAATTTTTTTAAAAATTAAGAAAATATATAGTTTTTTTAAAAGTCAGTAAAATTTATGATATAATAAATAAAAATACGAGAAAGGATGAGATGATGGTTAATTACCCTAATATGAAGAAATCCCACCCGATTATTCATGATACCCATAACGAAAAACATTATACAGCTCATCGAGGCATGTCTTTAGAAGAAGATATTTCTCTATCTAATCAATATTATTTAGCCAATGATAAAGCTGTTATTTATAAAAAACCAACACCAATACAAATTGTCAAAGTTGATTATCCAAAGCGTGAAGCTGCTAAAATTGTAGAAGCTTATTATAAAACACCTTCAACAACAGATTATAATGGTATTTATAGAGGAAAATATGTTGATTTTGAAGCTAAAGAAACAAAAGCTAAAACATTTCCATTTAGTAATATTTCAAAACATCAGATTGATCATTTAGCAAGAATTATCAAACATGGTGGTATTGCTTTTGTGATTATTGCTTTTACCCATTTGAATGAGGTTTATCTATTGGATGCTTCATATATGGTAGATGAATATTATCATGCTTCTCGTAAATCAATGACTTATGATACAATAAAATCTCTAGGACATTTAATTCCTCAAGGATATCAGCCTAGATTAGATTATTTAAAAATTTTAGATGAGTTTTATTTTAAGGAGGGGAATCAATGAATAAGTTGAAAGATCGTCAACACTTATTTAAAATAATAAAAATTATTTTAATGGTTGTGATGATTGTTATTGCTTCTGCAAGTATTTATTTTGGATATGGCGTTATCCAACAAGTAGAGGGTTTTTCTAAAGATAAGCTTTTGAATAGTGAATCATCTATGCAAGTCGACCAGGATGGTAATGAATATTATTATTATGGTAGTGAAGGGGTTAAGAAAAATGTAGATTATGATGATATTCCTCAAGTACTTATTGATGCTGTACTTTCTGCAGAAGATTCACGTTATTTTGAGCATAACGGATTTGATGTACCAAGAATTATCAAAGCTTTGATGGGAAATATTGCGGCTGGCGGTATTACTGCTGGAGGTTCTACCATTACCCAACAAACTATCAAAAAATCATATTATCCAGATGCCGAGCAAACTATTACAAGAAAAGTAGGAGAAGTGATTCTTTCGATAGAAGCAACTTCACAAACGACTAAAGAAGAGATACTAGAATTGTATTTAAATAAGGTTTATTTTGGTAGTGGTATTAATGCAATTGGTATCTATGCAGCTTGTCAATATTATTTTGGTAAAGCGGTAGAAAATATTACCCTACCTGAGGCAGCATTGTTGGCTGGAGCGATTAATAATCCTAATAGATATGATCCTTTTAATAATTTAGAAGCTGCTCAAAGTAGAAGAGATACGGTTTTGGATTTAATGGCATATCATGGTTATATTAGTGAACAGGAATGTGAAGATGCTAAATCTATTCCTGTTGAAAATACTTTAAATTATCATTCTTTATCAGCTAGTAGCCAATATCAAGCTTATGCTGATAAAGTGACTAGAGAAGTTTATGAAAAAACTGGTTATGATCCTGCTTCTACGCCAATGGTTATTACGACTTATATTGATACTGGATTACAAAACTATTTAGATGAGATAGCTAATGGTGATGTTTTTGATTTTCCTGATGAATATTTGCAAACAGGGGCAAGTGTTCAAGAGTCAACGACTGGTAGAATTGTAGGTGTATTAGCAGCAAGAGATTATGTAGCTATGGGTACTAGTTATGCTTATGCTGCTAGTAAGGAATTAGCTGCAACAGATCCAAGTTATAATTATGGTCAACGTAATTCTCCAGGTTCTTCTTTAAAACCAATTGTGGCTTATGCTTCAGCTTTTGAATATTTAGATTATTCAACAGCTCATTATGTTCATGATGTACCTTATAGTCAAGGTAGCTGGACACCAAAGAATTGGGATAATCAATATCATGGTGATGTATCGGTCACAGAAGCTTTGGTACAGTCATGGAACTTGGCTGCTATACAGACTTTAAGTGAAGTTGTGGATGAAGTAGGTACAAGTGAAATGGTTTCATATATGGAAGGTTTTGGTTTTGATATGTATGAAGAGGATTTCAATTTGGGTTATGCCATTGGTTCTTGGAATACTGGTGTTACGCCTGAAGAAGAAGCAGCTGCTTATGCAGCCATTGCAAATGGTGGTACTTATATTGAACCTCATACTGTAGAGAAGATTGAATTATTAGATACCGGTGAAGTTATTTATATTGATGAAGAAGCTCAGGAAAATAGTGTTCAGGCTTTATCCGAGGAATCAGCATTTATGATTCGTTCAGTTATGACTAGTTATGTTAAAACTGGTAGTGGTAATTATTCTTATTTGAATTTAGGTTATCAAATTGGTGCTAAGACTGGTACATCTAATCATGATTCTTCAACTTCTAATAAAAATTTAGTAGGTAAGAATAAAGATTTATGGATGGCAGCTTATTCACCTGATTATTCTTGGAGTGTCTGGTGTGGTTATAACTCGGAAGCACAAAAACTTGGTTATTATCCAACAGGTAAACCTGCTGCACAAATATCGGCATTGATTGCGAAATATTTACATAGTGATGGCGTTAAAAATAGTTATCCTAGTCAACCAAGTGGTGTTGTTAAAGCATCTTGTGTTTCTGGTATTTATCCATATGTTAAAGCTGGAAGTGGTGTACCTAGCAATCGTGTTGTTTCAGGTTATTTTAAGTCTAATAATACACCTAGTGGTACTGTAAGTGGTGCAAGTATTAAGAGTTTATCAGAGTTTACAGCTGAAGTTGTGAATGATACTCAAGTAAAAGTTACATTTACGAAATTGTCAGAAAGCTATACTTCTGGCACTCCAACAAAAACTTATAAAGTTAATGGTAAGAGTTATACATTACCTTATTATGGTGATATTAATCAGGTTTATGGTAGTGTTGTTTATATGGTGGAAATAGCTGATGAAAGTGGTAGTGTAGTTCACAGTGAAACATTATCAAGCAATAGTGCTACATTGGATTATAGTTTATCACCTGGTAATTATACAGTTACTGGTTATTATGCTTATGAAAGTAATACATCTTCAACTTCTAACAAGATAAGTCAAAGTATTGTTGTTGATAGTAAAGATCCTGCAACCTACAGTGCAAGTACTCCTACAACTGATTCCATCAGTTATACAATTAATGTACCTAGTGGAAGTAGCGTTACTGTTGAACTCAATGGTGCAAGTAAAACAATTAGTGAAAATAGTACTGTAACCTTCAGTGGTTTAAAGCCATCTACAAGTTACACAACAACGTTTAGTGAAACCACAATTGCTGGCACTGTAAGAGAACTTAATTCTCATACATTTAAGACTGCTGATGAGCCTGTTACTTCTAATGAAACAAATAATACAACTGATAATTCTAATACTACTAACTCACAAAACAATACTAACAATTCTACTCAACAAAATAATAATGAGGAAGAAGAAAGCGAATAAGAGAGATCATGATGATCTCTCTTTTAAGTACTTTTCTCTTTTTTCTTCATAACATATATCAATAAGTGGACAATTTTGACAATTAGGTCTCATCGATTTACAATGATAACGACCAAAGAATATCATCTGATGATGGGTTTTAGTCCATCTTTGTTTAGGAATGGCTTTTTGTAATTTCTGTTCCACTACTTCTACTGAATCATCTTTTTTAGCGAATCCTAAACGCTTAGAAATGCGCTCTACATGAGTATCAACCGCAATTGCAGGAACATTAAATCCTTCTGATACAACAACATTCGCTGTTTTTCTGCCAACTCCTGGTAAGCTCATCAATGCTTCATGAGTAGAAGGTACTTGACCATCAAATCTTTCAATTAACTGATTAGCCATAGCTTTAATATTTTTTGCTTTATTGCGATATAAACCAATAGAATGCAGGTCTTGTTCTAATTCTTCAAGAGGGGCATAAGCATAATCTTCAACTGTTTGATATTTTTGAAATAATTGTAGCGTTAACTTATTAACAGAAGCATCCGTTGTTTGTGCCGAAAGCATGACTGCAATAAGGAGTTGAAGATGGTTATCATGGTTTAATTCACACTTAGCATTTGGATACATGTCATCAAATGTATTTAATATACGATTTACTTTATCTTTATTCATTGTCCCACCATTTATAATCTTTGATTTTTTGATCAAATTGTTGATTTTCTTCATGTTTTGGTGCATAGCGTTTCTTAACACCATATTTTTGCCAATTATCCAATATTTTTTCTATGTATCTAAAATTAATGACACCTGATTTAACTGCTTCATTTAAAGCTTCTACAATCATAGAATCACTAAAACCATTAATCTTAAACGAATTAATGATTTCAATTTCTCTTTGAGACAAACTTCTACCAAAAGCATCTTCAAACACTGAAATCAAGTCCATATCCGTATTCTCTTCTACTTTTATATCCAATAACTGTTTATAAAGTGGTTTTAAATCTAAAGAACCATTCATTCTACTTAAAAAATGCTTATCAACCAAGGAAATGAGAACTTCATCAATTTTACTTAAAGATAATTGACAAAATTGACTTAATTTAGCAGGTGTAATTGGTTTAATATTCATATCTATTAAAGTCATCATAATAATCAACAAATAAACTTGATCATCACTTAAGCCTAAAGATTTAGCTTTGATAATCAACAATTTACGATAATCAATACAATCATAATCTAATAATTCTTCAATATTATTCATCCAACTTCACCGCTTTTATAAAATCTCCACTTGATAAATCATAATAAACATACAATAACATATCATCATCCTGATACAAACCATAATAAACAAATCTCTCATTCTCATAAGCTATTTCTAAATCATCTAATATGATATCATACTTAGTAGTTATCTTGTCTAATACATCTTCCTTATCAGTGATATCACCTTGATAAGTATCCACTAAATTCAAATCCGTATCATAGGCAACGTAAGACTCAACACCATCAATATTTACTTTCAACATATAATAAACACTTTTTCCTCGATATTCACTAAAATAATCCAAGTATTCATAATGATTATCTTCACATATCTGATTTCTAATTTCATCTAATTCATGTGAATAATTATAATAAGGAACATGTACAAACAACATATAAAAAGTGACAACTATTAAAATCACACTTAAAACAACTGTACTTACAATGAATGTTTTATTTTTCATAGTTACCACCACCCATGAATGATATTATACATGATAAACCTAAAAATGCCAAATAAAAAAAGCTTCATTATGAAGCTTTAACGACGATTACCACGAGAATTTCCCATAATCATTAAAAATATCCTCAACATACTCATAAGTGTTGATATCAATGCTGCGACATAAGTCAAAGCTGCTGCATTCAACATTTTCTTAGCACCATCATATTCATCATTCACTAAATAACCTTGTTGAAGAATTTCTAATGCACGACTAGAAGCATCAAATTCAACTGGTAAAGTAAACATTTGAAAAGCTAAAATACCGCACATTAATATAAAACCAAACAATGCTAGTGGTGTGCTACCTAACAGTAATCCAATCATAATCGCAATCCAACCAAGATATTGTCCTACATTGGCAAATGGAAGAATCGCATTTCTAAAAGCTATTGGCATATAACCTTCCTGATATTGAATTGCATGGCCACATTCATGAGCCGCAACGGCAAGTGAAGCAATAGAATAGCCATGATAAATTTCACTTGATAAATTAATGGTTTGTTTACTTGGATTATAATGATCACTTAGTTGACCTTTAACTTCATAGATTTCAATATCATATAAACCATGACTATTGAGTATTTCTCTAGCTACTTGATACCCTGTAATCCCTCTAGAACAAGGTATTTTTTGATATTTTTGATAAGCAGATTGAACTCTCATTTGTGCAAACAAAGAAAGTATAGCAGCAATAATTACTAAAATGATTCCTATCATATAATATGTATTGTAATAGTACATTTTGATTCACCTCGTTAATATCTTATAAGAACTTTATGAACTAGATATGAAAAAGGTGCAATGAATTAATTCATTGCATCTTTTAATCTATTACTTGGCTTGAATGATACCGTTCTACTTGCTGGAATAATCATAGGTTCTTTTGTTTTGGGGCTAACACCTTTACGTGCCTTACGGTCGTTAACTTTGAATGTCCCAAATCCAGAAATTAATACCTTATCTCCTGATAGAAGTGAATCAGTCATTGTGTCGAATACAGCATCAACTAAAGATTCTGCTTCTTTTTTTGTCAAATCTTTTTTTTGAGCAACAGTATCAATAAGTTCTTTTTTATTCATTTTGTATTGCCTCCTATTAAAATCTAAGTAGAAGTATAACATTTCAATTGATTTAAAGCAACAAAAAATTATAAAACAATTGCAATTACATTGGTTTTCCCTTTATTAACTATTTTGCTTAATATATCATGAACACGAACGCAAGCTGATTCATTCATTGAAGATAGTTTCATACGCATACCTTCATTAATCAAATCTCCTAATTTTCTGCCAAAAACATCACAATCAAAGATGGCTTCTTTATTATTTTGTCCATTATTTTCTAAATATTGAATAAATGCTTCAGCTTGTTCTTTAGAGCCAATAATAGGTTCAAATGTTGACTCTATATCTACTTTTATCATATGAATGGTTGAAGCTTTAGAGACAAGTTTCATACCATAACGAGGACCTTGTTTAATAACTTCTGGTTCACTTAATTCAATATCTTCTTTTCTAGGTAAAGCATAACCATATCCAGTTTGTTTGACCATTTGAATGGCGCTTTGATAAGTTTCATATTCTTGAGCTTTTTGTTTTAAAATAGTTACTTGATGTAAAAATAAAGCAGCATCGAAATGATCTTGTTCTAATATTTCATTAAGTATTTCATTATATAAACCTTTTCTTTCTTGAATACGTAGGGTTGCTGAGGATGTTGATGTATCTACTGATATAAGATTAGCTTTTTTTATAAAGTCAAATTGACTCATATTATCAGCAATGATTTCTACATCACGAAAACGATGAATCGATGAAATAGATTGTTCTAAAGCTTGGTCTAATGTTTGTTTTAACCAATGGGTTGTATCCATTAAGGCTATCCAACGTGGTACTTCGATTTTGACTTGTTGTATTGGAAATTCAAATAATGCTTCTTTGAGTAAGTGAATGATATCATTTTCAATCATTTCATTAACTTTTAATGGTATTGTAGGTACTTGATGTTTTTGTTTAAGATCTTCTACAAGTTCATGGCATGCACTAGAACGTGGATCTTTAGAATTCACAACAATGACGAATGGTTTACCAATAGTTTTCAATTCATTTATAATATCATCAGTAGCTTGTTTATATTCCTTTCCATCAATTTCACAAATAGTACCGTCACAAGTCACCACAATACCAATCGTAGAATGATCCTGTATCACTTTCTTTGTACCAATGCGTGCAGCCTCATCAAAAGGAATCGATTCTAAATACCATGGTGTTTTAACCTGACGAATGCCTGAATCATCTTGATAACCTTTAGCCCCATCTATTACGTAACCAACACAATCAACAAGACGAACATTGACACTAAGATAATCATCAATATGAATATGTGCTGCCTGATTAGGAATAAACTTTGGCTCTACTGTCATAATCATACGGCCTTCACCAGATTGTGGTAATTCATCGACAGCACGAAGTTTGGCATCACTATCTTCTATATAAGGAATAACAGCTATTTCCATAAAACGTTTAATAAATGATGATTTTCCTGCTCTAACTGGTCCTACTACACCAAGATAAATATCACCACCACAACGTTTCCCAATATCTTTCAATATATCTTGCATAAATTTCCTCCTTGGTTTTATTATATGAAACAAAAAAAACATTATGCAAAAAAGTCATGACTATTTCATGACTTTATAACTGTGGTTCAAAGGGCCACTACCTTTACCTAAATCAAGACCATATGCCAAAGCACCTGTTAAATATGCCTTTGCATTTTCAATAGCCTCAACCAATGGATACCCCAATGCTAAATAAGAAGCAATTGCACTTGATAATGTACATCCTGTACCATGCGTATTAGGATTATCAATACGCTTAGAAACAAACCAATGATATTCATGGCCATCATATAAACAATCCTGTGCTTCTTCAATTAAATGGCCACCTTTAACCAAAACATTTACTTTACTCTTTTGATAAATCAATTGAGCTGCTTCTTCCATTGTTTTTTTATCACTAATCTTCATGCCACTGATAACCTCAGCTTCAGGAATATTAGGAGTAATAAGTGAAGCTATAGGAATTAATTCTTTCTGTAATGTTTCAATAGCATCATCGCTTATCAATTTAGCACCACTAGTAGCTACCATCACTGGATCCACCACGATATTTTTGGCATCATATTCTTTTAATTTTTTAACAATAGATAATATCAAATCACTACTTGAAACCATACCAATTTTAATAGCATCAGGATAAATATCCTGAAAAATACTGTCTAGCTGCAATTCACAAAATTCACTTGTCACATTCATAATACCATACACACCCGTTGTATTTTGAGCTGTTAAAGCATTAATTACAGACATACCATAAACACCTAAAGAACACATCGTCTTTAAATCAGCCTGAATACCTGCACCACCACTACAATCACTACCTGCAATCGTTAAAGCTGTTTTCATTTAAATCCCTCCAGTTTTCAATATATATATCAGCTATACTCTCTATATTTCCTCTAGCATATTGATCTTTAATACCAATAACTCTTATACCACATTGCTTAGCTGCTAAAGCACTATAAGCATTATCTTCAAAAACAATGCAATCTTTCGCATCTACTTGCAATTGATTCATAATCTCTAAATAAAACCGCTTATCTTCTTTACTAAGTAATAAATCATCACAAGTATAAATATTTCTAAAATAATGATTAATCTTTAACCTATTAAAACTTATATCAACTAATTCTTTAGTTGATGATGTAACTATATATAATGGATAATCCAATTGATATAACGTTTCTAAAACTTCTCTAATACCATCTTTTAATAAAACTTTATTTTTATAATAGTCATATATATTATTTTGTAAAGATAACATAATATCATCAATAGATGCTTTCAATAGATAATGTTTTTTTAAATATGTAGCGCTTTGTCTAAAGGTCATAGGATATAATATTTCATTTAAATCACCATTAGCACAAATACCAAGACTCTTTAAATAATTATATCCAAGATTCTCATAAATGCTCATAGAATCCAATATCGTACCATCTACATCAAACAAGCCAATCATTCAATATACACCATCTTATTCAATAAAGCTTTTGTAGAAGAAACAATATCATCATTATGAAATATAGCTGAGACCACAGCAATACCTGCAATGCCTGTATTTTTTAACTTATCAACATTATCATAAGTAATACCTCCTATCGCAACAATAGGTATATGAATAATCGAAGTTATTTCTTTTAAGCTATTAATTGATAAAGGTGTTGTATTTGTTTTTGTAGATGTAGAAAAGATTGCACCCATACCCAAATAAGTAGCTCCATTTTCTTGTGCAATATTCGCTTCTTTTAAATTATGAGCAGTAACACCGATAATCTTATCAGGAAATCTTTCTTTAACAACATCTATTGATATATCATCCTGACCAATATGAATACCATCAGCATCTGAATTAATCGCTACTTCTAAATTATCATTAATGATAAGTGGTACATGGTAACGATGACATAATGCTTTCATTTCTATCGCTTCTTGTAAAAATTGTTCATAGCCTAAATTCTTTTCTCTTAATTGTACCATCGTAACGCCACCTTTTAAAGCTTTTTCAACTTGTTGATACAAAGTATCACCATTCAACCAGCTACGATCAGTAACAGCATATAATTTCAACATCGATTTAGTAAATTTCATAATGTGCTCTCTCCTTTATATTTTGAGGTGTCATTAAATAAATAGCATCAATCAAATCATTACGATAAGTAGCATTTCCGCTATGTCTTTCAATCATCTTATCATAAGCCATTTCTCCTGCTATACCATTACATATAAATGCTAATGCACAAGCATCCAACATATGATCTTTATTAGTACTAATAAACGCTGTACATAAACCAGAGAGCATACATCCACTACCAGTAATACGACTCATCATAGGATGTCCATTATATATAACATATGCCTTATCTTCATTAGCCACAATATCAATGGCTGATGATACAGCTATAATACAATGAAACATCTTAGCAATTTCTTTAATATAAGAAACAACCTCTAAAATATTATCAGGGGTTATAGTATCTATATAATTGGCATCTACTCCTTTTGTGGAAGTATTTTGATATAATGCCCTAATTTCTGAAATATTTCCTCTAATTACATCAAATTGTATATGATCTATTAACTCGTGAACATATTGTTGTCTTAATTTTGAAGCACCAATACCAACTGGATCAAGTAACACAGGTATATGATATTGATTAGCAGTTAAACCTGATTTTTTGATGGCTTTAAAACGATTTTGATTGATGGTTCCTAAATTTAGATTTAAACCTTGAGCTATACTAGTAATATCTTCAACTTCTAAAACTTCATCAGCCATAATTGGCGAAGCCCCAATCGCAAGTATCATATTGGCAACATCATTGGTTGTGACATAATTGGTGATATTATGAATCAAAGGTTGATTGTCTTTGATATTGTTTATAATTCTTTCAATATCCATGTTATCCCTCTTTTCTTTTTCCATTATAACATAAAAAGAAATTCCTAAAAGAAATTTCTTTGTTTTCGCCTTTGTTTATGTTTTTTCTTAATTTCTTTACTCCAATATTTATTGGCATTTTTGAAAAAAGACTTTTCATTAGGTAAAGTAATGGATAGGTGTGTATCTTGATCGTTGATAATCGCATGAGCAAATTTTTTTATTTGATTGCAAACAATAAATCTATTATTTGTTTTCATAATAGTTAAACATGAACCTATACGCATATCACCTTTATATTCAAGGTTTTCATGAAGACACCAATTTTTAATAATTTTAAGTGAAGTATCACATTTTTCACATTCAAATTCATCACAGATAGCTAGTGCATAAATATGTGCTGTTTTTGAAGATGATTCTAATTTTTGAAATATTTCTAAAGTTGTAGACGGAATAGAATTTAAAGCCACAAAAAAACAAAATACGACTTTGTCATAAGCAAAAAATGTTCTTTCGTCAAAATTATCTATATGACGAATATCCAATATATCACATTTTTTTCAAGATATTTACTCAATTTTTCTATGTATATATCACTAAACTCCTGAGAATGTTTTAAACCTGATGAAATTAATAAAACTTTAGACATAATGATCAACCCCTCCAAAAGTACGTAATGTTTCTTCTAACTCATCTTCACTGCAAAAATAAGCATCAACAGATGAGTAACTAAAACCTAAAGTAGATTCATCTAACATATCCTTAAATAAATGCATTTCATCAGTTGTAAGTTCTCCATAACCAATAACTAATAACTTCTTACTTAATTGACTAATACCTAAATGACATGTTTCACCATCAACCATTGTATAATATGGTTCTAAGTTAACAACCAATCTTTCAAGCATTTTTTTAAAAGGAATATCAAAGCATCCATATTTAACTTTAGTTATATAGATAATCAATTGACAATCATTCATCCAACGAGATATTAAACTCATATCATCTTTAAAATAACAAGCACCTTCACATTTAAGACATTCTAGTCCACCTGTACAGGAAGAGTAATGAATATTGTTTAGATTTACAATGATGGAATTTTGAAATAAATTAGTAGATATATCTTTGTCTGTTATAACTAAATTCTTCATTTTGATCTCCTTTTTTATACTTTGTTAATTGTATATAAAATGATATAATTTGTCAAATAAAATAACGACATGGTTATACCATGTCGTTAAAGTTTTGTGGAACTTGATTGTTTTGAATAATTGAAATGATTTTAGACATTTGTTGTTGTGATACTTCTTTGTTTGTTATGTGAGCTATTTTATCAATAAAGTCTTTAATATCATTTTCATTATTCAAATCTTTAGTTTGAAGGTCACTTGCTAAAGCTAGAATATCATCTTTAGAAACATTGGTTTTCTTAGAAACCTTATCCAATAAATTATCTTGTTGCATTATATCACCAAAATATTATATGTTTTATTCTTTTTCTTGTTCGGGTTTTAAGTCTCTTAACATAAGTGAAATAATTTTTTCTTGTGGCGATGCATTTTCAAATAATACCTGATAAACAGCTTCACAAATAGGAATTTCAATGCCATAATCATGATTTTTTACATCTTCATAAATGACTTTACAAGTACGAATACCTTCAACTGTTTTAGTATTGTGCATCATAAAATCTATTGCTCTATTGCTTTGACCAATGGCATAACCAGCCTGAAAATTACGAGAATGAACAGATGAACAAGTAACAACTAAATCACCAATACCAGTAAGTCCAAAGAATGTTTCTACCTTACCACCTTTAAGGGTGCCATAACGAACCATTTCAGTTAAACCTCTTGTAATTAAAGCAGCACGTGTATTGTCCCCATAACCTAGTCCTGCAATAATACCACTAGCTACAGCTATAACATTCTTATAAGCCACACCATATTCAGCACCTACTTCATCTGTTGAAGTATAAACGCGAAAATATTGATTGGAGAATAATAATTGAACATCTTTAGCATAATTTTCATCTAATGAAACAGCACAAACTGCAGTTAATATTCTTACCACTACTTCTTCAGCATGAGCTGGGCCAATTATAGATTCTACTGGATTAATTTCATCGTTTGTAAAAATACTTCTAATTGTATCAGAAATACGCGAAGATGTATCAAGATCAAAGCCTTTAGAGGCATTAATAATCGTAACTTTCTTTTTTAATAATGGTTTAACTTTTTCTAAGGTACTACGTACAAATTGAGTAGGAATTGTAATTAAAATATAATCTGCATGATTAATGGTTTGTTCTAAAGAAGATGTTGCTTTAATTGTATCTTCTAATCTAACATCTTTAAAGTATTTATAATTACAATGTCTTAAATTAATATCATCGATTTCATTTTGATCAATACCGTACAACAAAACTTCATGACCATTATCATTTAAAACACGTGCTAAGCCTGTAGCCCAGCTACCTGTACCCAATATAGCTATTTTCATTTTAGTCCCTCTTTCTACAAATAATATGAATTGGTGTACCTTTAAAGCCAAAAGCTTCTCTTAATTTATTTTCTAAATAACGTTTATAGCTAAAATGCATATAATCAGGATTATTGGTGAATAAAACAAATGTTGGTGGACAAACTGCAACCTGATTAGCATAGTAGATTTTAAGACGTCCACCATTAAATGTGGTTGTTGGATTCATTGTTTGAGCATCTATAAGAACATCATTTAAAACACTTGTAGAAACACGTAAATGCGCATTTGCATAAACTTCTTGAATAAGTGGTAAAAGATTATTAACACGTTGATTCTTTAAAGCAGATACAAAAACAATAGGTGCATAATCCAAATATTTAAATTGTTCACGTATATCTTTTTCCATTTTATGCATGGTTTTTGATTCTTTTTCAACTAAATCCCATTTATTCACTACCAATATTGTTGGCTTACCTGCTTCATGCGCATTTCCAGCCACATGCTTATCCTGAGCAATCACACCAGTAGAACCATCAAGCAACGCTAAAACAACATCACTCTTTTCAATCGCTGACATTGCTCTTAAAATGGAATATTTTTCAACATTTTCATAAATCTTACCACGTTTACGCATCCCCGCAGTATCAACGACACGATATTTTTGACCATCCTTTTCAAAAGCTGTATCAATCGCATCTCTAGTAGTACCTTCAATTTGTGATACAATAACACGTTCTTCACCTAAAATAGCATTTGTAAGCGATGATTTACCAACATTTGGTCTACCAATAATAGAAAAACGAATCTCATCATCATGAAGTTCTTCATTATCACTAGGCATCAATTTAATAACTTCATCTAAAATATCACCAATACCAATGCCATGGCTACCACTAACTGCAATAGGATCACCTACGCCTAAACTATAAAAATCATAAATATCATTCATAAATGCACTATCATCAATCTTATTCACAGCTAAAATAACAGGTTTCTTTGATTTTTGTAACATACGTGCAACATATTCATCTTCCTTAGTCACACCTTCTCTACCATTCACAACAAATATAATAACATCAGCCTCTTCAATAGCTATTTCCGCTTGAGCTTTAATTTGTTGCGTAAAAGAAGCATTTTCAATTTCAATACCACCCGTATCAATAACTCTAAAATCTCTTGTTAACCATGAAGACGATGCATAAATACGATCACGAGTAACGCCAGGAATATCTTCTACAATTGAAACACGTTCCCCTACAATGCGGTTAAAAATAGTGGACTTTCCTACATTAGCACGACCAACTATCGCAACAACACCTAACATAGCTCATTCACCCTTTCCGTCACAAGTTTATAAATCGTCTGACTTACTTCTTCAAGTGTCATATTAGATGTATCAATTTCAATGGCATCATCAGCTTTCTTTAAAGGTGAAATGTCACGATGCATATCCTGATAATCACGACTTTCAATTTCTGCTTTTATTTCCTCTAAATTAGATTCTAAACCTCTTTCAATATTTTCCTTATGACGTCTTAATGCTCGACATTCGATACTTGCAACCTGATATATTTTAAGTTTAGCATCAGGTAAAACAACTGTGCCAATATCTCGTCCATCTAAAATAAATCCACCATTTTTGGCTAATTGTCTTTGTTGTGAAACTAAAAATTCACGAACATCTTTATATCTTGAAACAGAACTTGCTTGCATCGATACTTCATTTTCTCTAATTTTTTTAGAAACATCTTCTCCATTAAGATAAATCTTATCAGCTTTCATATCAATATGAATATCTTTTAATAATTGACAAACTTTCATCTCATCTTGAGGATCAACATGATTCTTAAGTGCAAAATAAGCAACACAACGATACATAGCTCCTGTATCAATATATGTATAATTTAATTTTTTAGCTAAAATTTTTGCAATGGTTGATTTTCCAGCAGCTGCTGGCCCATCAATAGCGATATTAATCTTCATTCTATTCCTCCTATAAAAAGCTAAGGCAATGCCTTAGCTAAAAAAATACTGCTTAATAATAAATATTGCCAAAACAATAAATACTAGAATACAAAAGATAATAACATAATTCAAAAAAGTAATCAACTTACTTTCTTTTTCTTCTTCAAGAGGATCTTCTTCATATGTATCAAATTCTTCAAAATCACCTAGTTTATAAGCTTTTGTTTCTTCTTTAGAATGTGATTTCTTAGGTTCTTTCTCTTTCATGAAATCACCTATTGTCAAACCTTCTTCATATTTTTTTAATTCTTCAGCATCTTCTTCTGGTGACATAGCAGCTAATCTTTCTAATAATGTCATCTTATTTTGAGGTTCTTCTTCCTCTTCTATATTATTCTCATCTTTTTTGATTTTATTGAGAATATCTAAACGTGTATTATATTTTTCTTTACCTACTTTAACTTTAGCATCATTTAAAGCACTTTTGATTTCTTCACTATCAATAGATAATGTTTCATAAGATAAAGGTTCTTCTAAGGTATCATTAAATGTTTTCTTTTCATCATCTTTTATAAAAGATAAAAAATCATCATCTTCATCATCATTTGAAAATTCTTGAGGAGAAATAGCCACCTCTTCTTTCATTTCATCTCTTAAATCTTTATATTTACTCATTCTTGTTTCTTTTTCCATTATTTTCACCTACTTTTTCCCATTATAACATAGCTATTTATTGATTGCTATGATTTTTTATTTGCTTTATATAAGACAACTTTCAATAATTGAAAATTTTTTCTTTAAAAAAGCGTATGAATGGTTTATAATAGATTTATGAATAGGAGGAATAAAAATGAGTTATAAAGTTAACGAAAATTGCATCGGATGTGGTACTTGTGCTGCTATTTGTCCTGATGTATTTGATTTAAATGCTGATGGTTTAGCTGAAAACATTATTGGTGATATCCCTGATGAATTAATGGATTCAGCAAAAGAAGCTGCAGAATCTTGTCCTGTAGAAGCAATCGTAGAAGAATAAAAAAAAGGAATTCTCTCTGGCGAGAATTCTTTTTTATTGGTTTTTTGAAGATTCATCTCATTTTCAATAAGGCTTTGTTTACTAGGATCATTGAGTGCTTTAAAAAATGTAATCGTATGACATTTTTTACAATAAATAAAACGTTCCCCTTCAAGTTCTTTATATTCAATATATGGTTCTTGAGAACCACATATACCGCAAGCTTTTACATCTGTATCTAAAATAACACTGCGCATAATATTGCCTCCTTATCCTCATTATAAAACTTCTTATGCATTAATTTCAACAATCTTCATCATACAAAGTCATACATCCTTCGACTATGTTTTTTTATTTAAAGCAACTTGTCTTAATTCTTTGACTTCATGTGGTTTTAAACGTCGATATTCACCAGGTTTTAAACCATCAAGATTCACATTTCCAATTTGCATGCGATGCAATCTTTTAACAGTAAATCCTACGGATTCAAACATCTTTTTAATTTGACGATTTTTTCCTTCTACAAGTTTTATCATTACTCTAGAAGAATGATGTTCTTCATCTTGACTGACTAATTTAATACGACAAGGTAGTGTTTTAACACCTTCCAAATAGATACCCTTTTGCATTTGTGATATGGTTTTTTTATTAATTAGACCATTAATCGTAACATCATATATTTTTTCTAAGTGAGAAGAAGGATGCATCATTAAATTAGCAAATTCTCCATCATTACTTAAAAATAAAATACCTGTTGTATCATAATCCAAACGTCCAATAGGATATATTCTTTCCTTAACATCACCAAAATAATCTATAACAGTTCTTCTACCCAATTCATCCGATAAGCTACAAATACAACCCTTAGGTTTATAAAAAACATAATAAACCTTATTTTCACCTTCTATAGGTTTTCCATCAATGGTAATCAAATCACCGCTTTTGACTTTAAAACCCATTTCAATAATTTTCTCTCCATTAACTTCTACGCGACCTTGACGTATAAGATCTTCAGCTTTTCTTCGACTTGTATAACCACTAGCAGCTATCACCTTCTGTAATCTTTCCATGGGATCACGCTCCTTCTTTACCATTATACACATATTTTTTATTTAAACAATCATTTTTTATCCATTAATCATTTCTCCAAGTAATATATAAAAGTAATGTAAAATTATATTGATTGGTTTTTCACATTGTGCTGTATAAATAATTTGATTATCAATCATAACATTAACCATATTATCTTCAACAAGATAACTAACATTTTCTTCATTTGTTGGATAATACAAGTCTTCATCTATTAAAAAAGAATGTCCATGATAATTATAGATACCTTTGTGTAAGACTAATATGCTTTTATATTTATCAAAACATTCTTCATATTTTTGTTGATGAAATTCAAAATCATTGCCACAATTAAATGTTACGATAACAAGTGATACATCATCTTTAATTGCACGTGTAACTAAAGTACGCTTGGCTTTTTTAGTATAACCTGTTTTACCACCTACACAATATTCATATGTGAATAATAACTTATTTTTATTCGTCCATGTACCTCCACCATCTTCTCTTTGATAAGTTGTTTGACTTACAATATCATTAAATATAGCATTTTGACTACAATAACTCATTAATAATGCCATATCATAAACACTTGATTGATTACCATCATCTTCCTCATCTAAACCTGTAGGATTAGAAAAATGAGTATGATTCATGCCAATTTCACTAGCTTTTTGATTCATCATATCTACAAACGTTTTAACATTACCACCAATATTTTTAGCACAAACCAAGCTTGCATCATTACCAGATCTTAATAATATTCCATGTAATAAATCTCTTAAACTAATGGTATCCCCTATATGTATATAGACACCACTACCCCAAGCATCATTAATTTCTTCACCAATAGTATAAACATCATTTAAGTTTCCATTTTCAATAGCAATAATCGCTGTCATTATCTTTGATATCGATGCGACACTTTGTACACTATCAATATTTTGTCCTTCTAATACCGTTAAATTCAAAGAATCCATAACAATATATGCTTTACCATAAAAATCAACAGCATGAACATGTGATAAACACAATACAAAACATAACACTACTAGGATTTTTTTCATCATATCACCAAAATATTATATGAAAAAACGAATAGAATATATCTATTCGTATCGATTTTCATTTTCTTCAATACATTTTTGTATACGTGATTGGACAACTTGAGCAATTTCTGTAGTATTCATATCTTTGTAGTCTTCATAATATAAAGGTTTTAAATAATGAACTTGAGCATCAACAGTTTTGATGGAATTATTATCAAATACTTTATAACAATCAATCATGGCTACAGGAACTATTGGTTTTTTAGCATTTGTAGCAGCTTTAAAAGTTCCTCCTTTAAATTCTAACATCTTATTTTTTTGACGACATCTTGTACCTTCAGGAAATATTAAATAATTAGTACCCTCTTGTAATTCTTTAGAGACTTGTCTGATCATTTTTACTTGTGATCTTAGATTTTCACGATCAATACCAATAAATTCCAACATTCTAATACAATCACCAATCACTATAACATCCAATAATTCCTGTTTTACAACAGCTTTATATGGTTTATCCAAAGTTTCAAAAACAATCAATGGATCAAATAATCCTTGATGATTAGGAGCTAACAAATAACCTTGTTCCTGAGGTAAATTTTCCATGCCAAAGCCATGAAAATTAACATTAGCTTTTGCAACTACTTTATGTGAAATGTTTTGAATATAAGAGAATCTTTCTTCAAAAGTTGTATCTTGTATATGTTTATTATAATATCTTATTTTTAATAACCATCCTGGAATACGGAATAAGACTTTAAATACTATTAATATGATTCTTTTCATAACTTTCCTCTTTGATATATTTCTAATTGAAATGTTTCTTTTTGTATTGTTTCGATAAGTTCAAAACCATATTCTTTAAAATCAGGAAAATAGGTTTCGCCTGTATAATCTCCAGGGATTCTTGATATGAGTAATTGATCTACATAGGGTAATGCTTGTTTATAAATAGAAGCACCACCTGTAATATATAAGTCTTTATGATTATTTTTATATTCATTAATAACATCTATTAAAGATGTTCTTACTTCTACACGTTCATCATCAAATTGATCATAGCATACAACAATATTATGACGTTTTGGTAATGGTCTACCAATAGCTTTATATGTTGTATAACCCATGCAAATTGTTTGATTGATAGTTGTTTGTTTAAAGTGTTGAAGATCTTCTTTATTATTCCATGGAATACCATTAGGAGAATCATTTTTGCCAATGAGCTGATTTTTATCCATTGCGACAATAATACTAATCATTAGACACTCACCTTTCCTACTAGACGTCCATGACTTTGATAGTTTTCGATTTTAATATCATCAATCGTAAAGTCATAGATAGATGTTATTTCTGGATTAAGTTTTAACTTACATAATGGTAATGGTTCTCTAGATATTTGTTCTCTAACAACATCAAAATGATCTTTATAGATATGTAAATCACCAAATGAATGAACAAACTCCTTAGCCTCATAACCACATACTTGGGCAATCATTGATGTAAATAAAGCATAAGATGCAATATTAAAAGGAACACCTAAGAAAGTATCAGCACTTCTTTGATATAATTGACATGATAAATACTTCTTATCATTAGACACATAAAATTGTAAAAATGCATGACATGGTGGTAAAGCCATTTGATCTACTTCAGCTGGATTCCATGCACATATAATATGTCGACGAGAAAAAGGGTTATTTTTTAATGAATCAATAAGTTTATCCAATTGATCAACACCTTCTTCATTAAAATTACGCCATTGTCTACCATATACTGGCCCAAGTTCTCCATATTTAACAACAAATGGATCATTAGCATCCAATGCTTTAATCCTTGCAACAAATTCTTCTAATGTTTCCCCTTGATAATCATCAGATTTCTTAAATGCTTCATAAGGCCATTCGTTCCATATTTTCACATTTCTATCGACTAAATATTTAATATTCGTATCACCTTTAATAAACCATAACAATTCTTCAGCAATTGGTCTTAAAAACATTTTCTTAGTTGTAAGTAATGGAAAACCTTCTCTTAAATCATAACGATTCTGATAACCAAAAACACTTCTTGTACCTGTACCAGTACGATCTTCTCTATCTTCACCATTATCTAAAATATATTGACACATATCTAAATATTGTTTCATATACAAAACCTCCTTCAAGTATTATAGCGAATAAATAGTCTTTTGTCATTGAAAAATCAAATGTTTTCTTTCACAAGTATTTTTGCATAAGTCTTATCTATACCTATAGCTCCCAAAGGTGCCGTTATAAGTATGGCTAAAACAGCTATTGATAAGACCATTGGACCACAAGATAATCCTAATGATAATGGGACTGAACCAATTGCAGCTTGAACAGTGGCTTTTGGCAAGTATGCAATCACACAAAACATTCTTTCTTTCATATTAAGATTTGTGCCAATAAGACAAATCCAAACACCAATTGCACGTATGACTAGTGCAACAAATATCATCAATACAGCAGCTATACCTGTAGCCAAGGCATAACGAATATCAACCGCAGCACCAACCAATACAAATAACATAATTTCTGCAAACAACCATAACTTACCTGTTATATCTGCTAAAGAAGATGAAGTAAATGAAGAACTCGTTAATTTAATAACACAAGCCATGGATACCACTGCTAATAAGCCCGATAAAGATATATAAGCTTCTAGCCACGTTTCAATACTCATCAGTAAGAAAGCTATACCCATAATGATAATCATTTTCATACTGTTTTCTATTTCATAATGTTTAAATAAGAAAGCAAGCACAAATCCTGCCACTATACCTAAAACAATTCCTAAAATAATTGATATAGGAATATTCACAAAATCTAATATTTGTACACTACCACCTTGTGCCATAGTCACAAATGTCGAAAATAAAACAATCACATAAATATCATCACATGATGCCCCAGCCAATATCATTTGGGGTATTCCTTTCTCTGTGCCGTATTTATTTTCAATCAAATATACCATTCTTGGTACAACTACTGCAGGTGAAACAGCTGCTAAAACGGCACCCATCAATGCTGCTTCTACTCTAGTAACGTTTAATATTAATGGTGCAAAAATAATATAAGCTATAAGTTCAAAGGTAGCAGGCAAAAAAGCCATTAATAAGGCAGGCCTTCCAACTTTTTTGAAATCTGCCAAATTCAAAGTCAAACCTGCTTTAATCAATATGATTATTAAAGCAATTTGTCTTAACTGAGATGAAATATTTAAAATACTTTCATCCAATACATTTAAGACATAAGGTCCTAAAATAATACCAGTAACAAGCAATCCAATAATTCTTGGTAATTTTAATTCTTCTACAATATAAGCCAAAGATAAACCCACTAAAATCATTAATGCTAAAGACGCTAACATAATTTCCCTCCTCATCAAAAAAAGCTGATGACCACAACAAAAAAATGTTGTAGATGTCATCAGCCTATAGCACTTCGAGTTTCCTCTGGGAGACAATCATTCCCTAAAAAGATATTATCATATTTTTAACATCTATTCAATAACTTTTATACATCGTGCACGATAATCTTCCATCATTTCTTTAAATATTTCTCCACTTGTAGGTGGCGTATATGTAACAGCATTAGCACCTGCGGCAATCACTTGTCTAATGGTTTCATCCGTTGGTCCACCTGTCGCAATTATAGGAAAATGAGAATCAATCTTTCTTAATGCCTTTACTATCTCCGTAGTATTTTTACCACCAGATACATTCACAATCTTAGCACCACTATGTAACATACGTTCTTCTAGTGGTTCATCCATTGAAACAACGGTTAATACAATAGGTATATCTAAAAAACTAGAAAGTTCTTGTACAAATTCGGTTGTTGTTGGGGCATTCAAAACAACCGCATTAGCGCCATTTAATTCGGCATCCATCGCTATTTTATGGACACGTGGACCAGATGTGGTTCCACCACCCACACCTGCAAAAACAGGCTTTTGAGCCACTTCAATAATCGATTTAGTAATCTGCATGGTTGGGGTAAAAGGATAAACAGCAATCACCGCATCAGCATTACAATTAGCGATAATCGCAACATCAGTTGAAAATACTAGTGATTTAATACGTTTACCATTGACTACTATACCACTAGCCTCGTAGATACATTGAGGTACTTTTATCGTATGACGTAAAGTAGAATCAACATAAGGGACTTTTTTACTCATTATTATTCACTCCTTGCATCTATCATATACTATTATTGTGAATTCATAATGAAGAAAATATTAAAGGAATGTTATAAAAACATTCCTAAGTAAACATTTGATAATTAATAGAATAAAACATCAACAATATATCTATCATATATAACATCGTAATTCTGCCTTCGCCATCATCATCATATTTATTACATAAAACAATTTCACGACAAGTTTCTTTCATTTCCTCTAATTCAAATTGTGTAAAGGCAACTATGTAACATTCTTTCTTAACTAATTCATCAATCACTTCTCTTTGTTCTTTAAAAAATGCACCTTTCATATCAATAATGAATACGACAGAAGTACGATGAATCGTTTTTACAATTTCGTCCTGCTTAGCATCGGTAACACCAATACGAACAAATTTATTAAGATTAGCCATCATCTTTTGAAAATGTAAACCAATACAAGTCGCAAAAGGTGTACCAAAAATAGCTATTTCAGGAGATAAGCATATATGTTTACAAATATGATCTATTTGATCATAATCTAATAATGAAAAACTATAATCAAGATTTTCTTTAACTTTTTCAGTATACATCATAAATATAGGTTGTAAATCTGATTTATCAGCAAAAGTCACAACATCATTAAACGTAGGTCGATCAGACTTAGATGCAGCAATTTGTTGTTTTAAATCCTTGTAAGATTCAAAACCACAAGTTTTCAAAAACCTGGTAATAGCCGTTGTTGTCCCATAGCTATGACGTGCCAAGTCCCTAATGCTCATATAAGGTAATTCATGATAGTATTTTAAAATAGCTTTTGCCATATTATAATTTTTATCGTGCATATCGCCATAATTGACGATACTTAGCAAATAAGCAACAAAAGATGAGAGTTTGTCCATATAAAAACCTCCTATACCTATTATTGTATTATAAAAGACAAAGTTTCACAAGAATTTTAAAAATAAAAATCATTAAATGAAAAGTTATAACTATTAAAGAAGTATATACACTATTATATAAAGGTTTCAGTACATACTTTAGCGATACGTTTGGATAAAGCCATGATAGTCCAAATAGGTGGATTTCCCATAGAATGTGGTAAAATTGTTGCATCAGCAATATACAAGTTTTTAGGTAAACGTTGATTGTGGAAAGTCTCTGCTTCTTCAGTTGTCAATGGTAACATACCACCTGGATGACCTGCATTAAGTGTGCCAAGAAATATATCTTCTTCTTTAATATCCATTTTTGAAAAAATTGTTTTGCAATCAGATACGGCAAATTTTAATCTTTCTTGATCTTTTGATGTTAACTCTTTTTCTACCCCTTTATTATAACTAGCACCCGAGCTAGAGTCTGAAAGTTTAATCATCATACTGAGTATATTTTTAGATGGAAAACGCCAGGATTTATTAAAGAAATAACTAAGATAATCCATATAAGGAGATAGCATATAGCCATCTCTTTGCATGAGAAAAGGCATAACAATCTGATGATTTGTTTCTACACCAGAATAAGGTGCTGCTACACAAAGAACAGGATCGACAAATAATGAACTTTCACATTCAATACCAGAGTTTTCTAAAACAATTGGTGTTCCAAAACCTCCAGCTGCTAAAACAATAAGATCAGCATGATATGTTATTTGTTTGCCATGCTCTTTTACATAAATGGTGTTTACAGTATTGGTGTTATGATCTATACCTAACTTAGTTACTTTACAATTTGTTTTTAAAATAGCACCTTTACTTATACTTTCTGTTAACAATTGTCGGCTATCCCATTTAGCACCTGTTTGACATCCTAACACACAATGTCCACATCGTACACAACGTTTAAAATCTATTAACTTGGTTGTAGGCGCTGGATTAAAGCCTAATTGTTTACAAACATCAAAAAGTTCTTTAATCTGAGTAGACCAATATTGCTGATGGTCAGTAGATAAAGGGATTTCCTGAGCAAGTTCCTCAAATTCATCATCTAAATGAATACCTATGTTTATTAAACTCTCATCGCAGCGTAATGCACTACCAGTAGCAAGTGTTGTAGTGCCACCAGTACATTCACCATGTACCATTATCATATCAGATGAAGCTTTTTGTACACGCATAGATGGAAACAAGAAGGAAATCATACGCTCATCAAGAAACATTCCTGTTTTACGTAACTTTCCAAGATTATTAACAGAAAAAGAAAATGGTTTAAATGCATTTCCTGCTTCTAATATCGTTACTTGAAAATGACCTTGCAGTTCCTTAGCCATCATAGCGCCACCTGCTCCTGAACCTATTACAATTGCATTTTTCATTTAACATCTCATCCTTTCTCATTATATTTAGAATCATCTAAGATAAATTCTGCTTCGCATTTTTCATATTCTTCAGTAATACGCCTATAAAATGATAGTGTACCACCTTGGTAAACACCTGCAAAAATGCCTTGATCAATAGCAGATATAATAGAACAAACTTCTGGTGTATAAAAATCACTAAAATAACATTGATGTACACAGATTGTTTCTGATTGTTCACATAATGAAATTTCAATATTACGATAAAGCATCTCAATGATAGAAAAACAATCTAGATTATTTTGTGGCCTTAACCACCATCGCAAATCATTTCCTAAACGATAAGCCATGTGATATAAATTCTGTTGGAGTTGATTTCTATCTTGATTGCTTTCAATAAATTTCAAAGACATATCTGTCGTTAATTGAGCATATGCTTTTAATAACTTTGACAAGGAGAAACCAATACCTGTTGGACTCTTGACACCAAAAACTTTGGCAGTTTGTTTCATCAATATTTTTATTTCCAGATATGCACCAAATTTACTGGATAAAATATGATATAATAAACGTTTCATTATAGTGTACCTACAAAAACAACATTTCCAACCAGAGTAACTTCTGAAGCATATAACCCATCAATTGTTTGTTGATGAAGTTTTATAATGTTATTTCGTCGTAATTTTAAATTTGGCGTAAGCTCACCTGTAGATATTTTCAAAGGATCAGACATGAGAGCATATCGTTTCACTTGTTCTGGATGAGACAGCTGAGCATTCACAGATTGAATAGCATTTATCAATGTTTCTTTATCTAAAATAGACTCTTCATCCTCTAACCATAAAAGTGCAACACAATAAGGTCTTTGTTCTCCTACTAACATAGCTTCGCTAATACCTGGAATATCTCTTAATAATGTTTCTACCTTTTGCAGATTAATGTTTTTACCATAAGAGTTAATAAGAATTTCTTTTTTACGACCAACAATTTGAAGATGACCTTTTTGCGTTATTATACCTAAATCTCCTGTATGTAGACATGAAGAAGTACGTCCATCATACATCATCGCAACCTGAGGACCCTCTACTAATATTTCACCATCATCTGCTAAAGTGACATTTGTTTGTGGAAGTGGTGGTCCTACTGTTGTAATATCATTTTCACCAAGACGATTTAAAGTAATCAAAGGTGCTTCTGTTAAGCCATAGGCATTATGAATTTCGATGCCTAATTTTCTAAAATTCTCCAAAAGTTTTTGACTTACTGGAGCAGAACCAACAATAAGCTGATCACAATGATCTAATCCTGCTTTTTTTAAAAGCATATATTTTAAAATTGGACGTAATATATGTTTTGGCATAGCATTTTTAGTATTGATATATATTTTACCCAATCTATTATCTGCTAATTGATTCCAAACTTTTTCATAAAATCTAGGAATTGAAAAGAAAATTGTTGGTTTTACTTTAGGTAGTGTTTTAGCAACCATATCAAAATCATTAAGAAAATAAAGAGACACTGGTACTCCTAAATAATAAGGTGTATAAGCTCCTAAAATGCCCTCTACCACATGGCTCATTGGTAAAAATGAAAGATATGTTGCTTGTTTGCTTCGACTTTTATAACTTAGCAAAGAGGCCATCGTTTCTGCCATCCACTTTAACTGCCCATGTGTAAAAGCAACACTTTTGGAATTACCAGTCGTACCTGAAGTATAACGAAGTGTAGCTATATCTTGATAAAAGACTTGTACATCTATAACATTTCTTGTTTTTCCTAGTGAGATAAATTCATCCCAAAGCATTAATCGGGAATCCACTATTATAGGTGCATTTTTCGTAAAAGAAATAATCCTGCCATTAAAATTCATCTTATTGATTTGAGATAAGATGCGTACATCTCCTACAAAGAAACAACTTGCCTGACTTTTTTTCAACAATTCATCTAACTCTTTAGCAGGAGTGGTATAGTATAAAGGTACACTTGTAGCTCCTGATAAGCCAATAGCATTGTCAATAATGAAATAATTAACGCTATTAATGCCACTAATAGCCACTTTACTATTAGGACCTATACCTAGTGCTTGTAATGCCTTAAGTGTTTCTTCAATACTATCATTAACATATGTTGCACTGTTTTCTTGAATACCATCTTCACTTACATCATAATAAGTGATTTTATGATGTCTATTTAAAACAAAATGAGCTTGTTCAAAAACAGTTCGACTATTATGATTCAAAAAGTTTTTACTTACAGCATAATCTAAAATATGAGGTAAATAGTCCTTCCAATCAAGAGAATAAGTTCCTATAATGCTTTCGGTATTTGTGGTATCATATATTTTGTTTTCCGTAAAATAAGGTGCTAATGAGAGCATATTTCTTAGCATACTCTTTTTTGTTGATTGATGTTGGGATAAATTATAAGTAGCACCTATTTGACTTAGAAATGGTAATGGGAAAAACAATGGTTTTGGTAATTGAATAGAAAGATTTTTATTTGTCCAATTTCTAACAGCATCGATTAATTCAGCCACAGTTGGTTGCATAGAAGATGGTGTTGTTAGATGAAATGTTTTTCCTACAGCTAAATTGGAATAAGTGATTTGCACAATAGCGTGCGCAACATAGTCTACTGGTATCATATTAACATGCATAGACTTGCGAATAGGAAAAATGCGCAATTGTTTCTTTATATATAACTTTAATGGATAATAAAGTGTATTAAAATTCTTAACATAACCTGTCTTGGAATCTCCAACAATTTGACCAGGACGAAAGATTGATACTGGTATTTCTTCTTTGGCTTGTAATACGAGACATTCAGCCTCAAACTTGCTTTGCTCATACAAGCTAGAAAACCCTTTATCAATAAGTGAATTTTCTTGAATAAGCCCACTTCTCATTCCTGCTACATAAGCCGTAGATACATGAGAAAAACGTTTTAATGAATGATTAGTTTGTATACGTTTAGCAAAATCTAAAACATTTTTTGTTCCTTCCACATTAACATCCCAAAATTGTTTTCGCGTGTTGTTGATATTAACAATAGCAGCAGTATGGATAATATAATCAGTATTATGAATTAGTAAATCTTGATCATCCTTGTTTAAACCAAGATCACTTTTGGTGATATCACCAAGTACAGGAAAAATACGACTACCTATATTGTCTGTCAATTCATTTCTATTATACCAAAGTGTAGAAAGGTTGTTAGTAGCCTCCAAAATAGATTGAGCTCTAACCAATCCATAAACAATATCATCACTTGTTTGCATAATTTCAGAAACGATTTCCGTTCCCAAAAATCCTGTTATACCAGTAATTAATATATGATGCATTAATGATTCCTCCATTTCTAAGTCATAATTGAAACAGATATATTAATTATTCAAATGAGTTTAAATAATCCATTAGAAAATTACCCATTTTATCTAATTCATTTTGATAATGTATGAGATTTAGTTCCATTGTATCTTTAATTTGTTTTTGATTAAACCACACGTATTCTAAAGCATTTTTCAATGATGAAGCTAGATTTTTATCATCAACATAAAGAAGCTGATGCTCACTCAAGTCCATATCTTGCATAATATTATCCAAACGCTCATCCATCGAAATGGCAACGCTAGGTACTTTATTATACATAGATAGTACTTGTGCATGATACCTTGAAGTCACTAAAACAGATAGTTTTCTTAGTATAGCAGCCATCTTATAACCATCATAATCAGATGAGAGAAAGATAGATGTAGGTGTTGTAATCTTAGCTTGCAGTTTGTTGCATGCATCGGCATCAAGCCTTTCCATACCCATAATAAAAACATGACAAGCGTACTTTGTTGCAAAATCATTGACCGCTAATGCTATTTTATCTAAATAATCATCAAATAGTTGCTTACGTTGCTTAGACCAGCTAAAGAAATACCATAATTGAAACTGCAATGAATAATCACCTGTTATTTTTGACTTTAACCACTTACTTATTGATGGTTTAACTGGCCACCAAAACGGATTAATTGGTGCTATACCTAAAAGCGGAGAAACACTGTCCCAACCTGATTCACGTAATTGCGTAATAGCCCATTGTTCATAAGAAGAACTATCAAACTGCCATGCCGCATCTGTTCCAAGATGCCCTTTAAGTCCTAATTGTTGAATCAAGTCTAATGAATTTTGAGTTCTGGCAATAAAATATGTATCAGCACAAAGTTTCTTTACTGTACGTTTTAGGAATGAATCCATCTCACCAGCTTCAGAGCCATATGCAATACAAGGTTTATGTTGTTTTTTCATAATACCAGCTGCTTCACAAAAATAGAGTGTAAGAGCATTAGCAAATTTACTCTTAAGTGTAGATCCCTCACATAAAATAACTGCCTGATTGCCACAACAAGCCTTAAACAAATCTATAAAAAATATTGTGTTGAAGGGAATCAACTGTACACTTGAATCAAAATAGCAACGCATATTGTCTTCATCTAATGTCATAATGGAAATATGTATATGATCTTTACCAAAATGCTGTTGAAGTTGCCTAGCAATATCAGCTACACGCACATCAGCACCCGTATTTCTTGCACCATTATAACCAACTAACAATACATATAGTTCTTTACTATTATCTGAATTATCAAAACATTTATAATCAATTAACCCAATTTTAGAAAAAAGCGAAGCAAAATCAGACATGAAAACAAATAAATTTACAATAAAATTAATAAAATAATCCATATAGATTCGCTAGTCAATTATTTCTGTTACAAATTTTCTTACTTCATCCAAATCCTTTTGATTAGGACGTCCTTTATGAAGTACTGTAAATTCACCACGACAATAAAAATTTCTTTTATCAACTTGAATATTCTTATCTTCTAATAATTTTTGAATTTGGGGAAATGCTCTTTCTGCCAGAGCTGATGTTGAAAAAACTACAACCTTACCAATTTTACCACCATTTAAAGATTGAATATATTTCTTTACTTCAGAGCTTATCCCTCCATAATAAACAGATGCACCCAAGAAAAGAATATCTATCTCATCATTGACTGGTGTTGGAATCTGTTTTGCACAACAATTAGTTGTTTTGGCAATTTCATCAGCAAGTTTTTTAGTATTACCAGATTTAGAAAAATAACGTACAGCCACCTTTACTTCGTTCATAATAAATTCCTCCTATATCTTTTAACTCTTAAAAAAAGCTTTACTCTTATTTTACTACTTGTTATAATACTATTATAGTAATATAAAAAAATATGTCAATTACGCAGTTTTTGTAGACTAAGTAAGAAAAAAATTATCTAAAGGAGGAATGTAAAATGGCTAATACACATGTTTGTCCATGTACAATTGGATGTCCATTGCAAAAAGCAATGAGTGCTATTGGAGGAAGATGGAAGATGTCGATTATATGCTCACTTTCAAATGATGGAGCGACAAGATATAATGATTTAAAAAGAAAGATGAATGGTATTTCTAACACTATGCTTGCTAAATCATTAAAAGAGCTTGAAGAAGATGGTCTGATTAAAAGAACTGAGTATACAGAGGTTCCAATTAGAGTAGAATACGAAATAACCGATGCTGTTCGTTCTTTAATCCCAATTTTAACTGAACTAGCTATATGGGGTAGCAAATTAAAAGATCATGCAGATTAAACAAAAAAAGTTCTCATAAAGTGATTTTTATATTAATTTTTTTCAATTTTATTTCATTTGTTATAGGACTGATAAAAAGGGCGTTTATTGAAATTTTCAATGAACGTTCTTTTCTTTATTTTTGATGTGGGTTGATGTGGGTGGCTCTTTTTTGTGGGTGAAATGTGGTTGAAAATGTAGCCCATTTGATTTATGAATCATTATCAGTTATAATACATCTGCAATAATTTCTTATATATTTCAAAAAAACGCATATTTCAATGAATCCCATCTTAAATTTCATATTTTTTAAAAGTCTTGCTATTTTCCTTTCTAGCAGGACTTTTATTTTAGATCATATTTTCATATTAGAAATTGATATTGTTATTCATTACCAGGATATACAAGAATATAAACATCATCATAAACATTAACATCTAATCATCTCTTAAAATGCTTTCTTTGACTCCAGGAATCAATATATAAGCGTTCTTCAATCATCAAATTGATTTTAGGTATAAATACTCATGTCTAACGAATTGTTTCAAAACTGCAAGCATATACGCCTTAAATATCCAGTTTCTTTATACCTTCATCTAACTTTCTAGCAACAGTTGAAATACTAACGTTTAAAGCCTCTGCAACTTCTTTATATGTTCTTTTTGGTGGAATAGATAAATATCTGGTACCAATATAAATATCACAATTACTTTTTTCATCAATAAACTTCATAAGCTTTATCATTCTCATGTATGCTTTATCTCTTTGATGTATCCTCTCTGTTAGCGTTATTTTATGTCCATTATGATTTACTTCTTTTGTTGGATCTGCACATTTCAAGCCCTCTAATGATTCATTTAAGGTTATATATTCATCATAATAATGATAAAACAATTCTAAAAACTTTCTCTTTTCATTGTCAGTCATACAATCCACCTTTTTTTAATTGCCTCTATTTGGAATCGAAACGCATAACTATACACATTTCATTATTTCGATTCATTCCAGAGGCTTTTATTATTTCAATATTTCCATTTTTTCGTGGGTTCACTCACGCTTTAATGTTGGTTCAATGTAAAATCATCAATAATAATTTCGACGTCTTCTAAAGCTATTGTATTAAATGCTTTTGCTAACTCTTTCATAGCTTTCTTTTTTCTTCTAACTTCAACGCTTTTCAATCCACCTTTACGCCCATTGATTTTAGCTCGTTCTTCTCCCTTTTTGTATGGTTTTAAATTATCATTGTTCATGTATCAGCTACACCTCTTTTATATCTTGATTAATTATATCATAAAAGCATAATAATTGATTTGTTATTAATTAAAAGCATAACAAAAAAAAGCCTTACCAGGTATTGATTGATAAGACTTTTCTATTACTTAATTTTAACATGAGCACGTTTATATTTAATTGGTGTTTACTTACCACCAATATATTAAAAATGATTTATCGTTGATTGTCTAATCTATCATCTAAATTACTTCTAACAACAAAATCATGATTAAAAAATGGTTGTATTTTTGCTATTGTCCCATTTATTGGATTTATTTCTTCACTTAAATAAGAGGCTGCTGATAAATTGTTATTTTTGCCAGTACCATAACCATATAAGAATGTTGTAATGCCGTCTTTTAATCCGTCTAGTTCATTCTTTACATAGTCAGCACCTAACAATGTTTTGTTTTTACAAATATCATTGCTATGGAAAATGCTTGTAACTGCTTTACAACAAATATAATTATCCTTATATGATTCTATAATGTTTTCAGCTTCGAAATCAGTAATATATTTTCCACAAATACTAATAGCTTGAATTGTTTGACTTACCTCTTCTGGTGGTCTTTCTGCAACAATCTCATTTAATTTTTTATAAGCATCATCAAATTGACTGTTTACAGACTTAAAAGCATCTCGTAACTCTCTATCTTTAATTTTTTCGAATTTTTTAAGTGCCTCTTGCGTAGCCTCTTCTTTTGCTTTTGCCGTCCATTTGGTTTCATTAACTATTTCTTGCTTTTCATGTTCATAATTTTGATAAGCCTCACCAACAATATGGTCAAAAATATTTAAAGTTGATTTTAATTGTTCTAACATCTGTTTTTATCTCCTTTTCTGTAATGTTTAATCATTTCCATTAATAAATTTTTCTAACGAATCTAATAAAGTATCTTTATTATCATTATATGCTCTTTGTACCCAATATGAGCCTCTTAATGGTGATGGGACACTTGATCCAGGTTCATAATAAGTCATATCTTTTGTTGTTAAAACTTTTTGCGTGTCTTTAGGTGCGTAACTACTACCAGTATTTTGATCAACCATTAGCTTACCATACCAATGGTATCTTGCGTATGGTGTATTGTATTGAATAAATGTACCATCTAATGCAATCGTAGCCGAATTTTTTAATACACCAACTTCCATAGGTGTATACTTATCACTTACTCTCAATAATTCATTAGTGAAGAATTTTTGAGCACTACCACCTGGCGTTAATCCGTGATTTTTAGCAATCGTTTTTGCATCATCAAATTCTATTGTAATTTTAGTTGCCATATTTTATCGTCCTTTCTGTATATATTTTGTTTAGATCTTATTTAATTTGTTGCTTTAAATGTAGCAACTCAACCTTACCACCATAGGGCATCACCTTCCTTTTTAAAAATCGTCTTTATTTTTAATAAATAAAGTGCTAGAATAAAATTGTCTATTGAATCTAGAAAAAACTAGTATTTGTTATTTGGTTATGATATTTCAGTTTTTCTATTCCTTAAGAGTTTAGGCTTGTATCTTTTACAAGTCTTTTCTTTTTGACTTTTAAATGATACAATATGACTAGCTATAACATGGTATTATCCTAGCTATTGTTATAGTATTATCACTGTAATATTTGTTAAGTGAGTATTAAATCTTCATATCTCTCTAAAATTTCAAAAAAACTCCTGGTATATGTACAGTTCCAGGGGCTTTTTTTGTTTAGCCCTCTGTACTGCAACATAACATTTACTTGATAATCTCGCTTGCCAGGTGAAAGCCTCGTTTAAATCCTTCTTGATATGCTCTTTTCTGCATTACAAGAACATAATTATAAATATCTTCCATTATTGCCTCACCTTCTGCATAAGTTCTTATTCTATCCAGTGCATCGAGTTCTTCCTTGCGTGGTTCATAACTACCTTCATTGCACCATAGACAAAATAATTCATTTAAAACAGAATCATTCATTTTGATCTACTCCATAAAACAATCTCTCTAACTTGTCTAGCAACATCTTATTAGCCTTTATAATTCCACCTAAGCCATCATAAGTTAATTCTCTACCAGGGTATCCAACTGCATTATACATATCTTCACTATAATTCCCTTGAATCAACCATAAACTTGCATTTACATTTTTTAAATCATTAATAGTTATTTCTATTTCCACTATGTCTAATTTTTCCATTGCTTACACTCCCTCTAATCACTAAGTGATTTCTTGCTTTCTTCAGCTCTCATGCCTTGAATATATCCATATGTAAAACAATATGAACATAAATCAAATGTACTCTTTGATGCTTTGATGATCTGTTTCATTTGTAAATATGTCATATTATAATTTTCATCAATAACCTTTTGATTAATTGCGTTTTTAACAGTTTTGATAATATTATTCTTACTCATTGCCATTATCTTCTAGTACTACCAACAAACAACCAATAACGAATAATAAGAAAAATACAATTATCAGCAACATAAAATTAACATCATAAATATCTAACATTTTAAATTATCCTTCCTTCTTTTAATTTTTGAGAAAGAGTGATATAATGTAGCCATCTTGAATGGTTCGTGAATCACTCTTCATGAATCGGCTTTAAGTATTGCTAGTACTTAAAGCTATTTTTTTGCATAAAAAACTTTTACATTCACTTTAATTAAACTATTGCCAGTAGTTTTATAATTAACCTGGTGGGCTTTTGTTCATCTGGTTTCACTTCCTTTAAATTCTTCTATCTTTGCCCTTAATCTCTAATACCTGGGTAGCTCCTCTGATTCTTGAATAAATACGCCCAAATTCATCATATTTCGTTGTCAATTCATCAAGCTTTAAGTTTGACGTGAATATAGTGGGTTTTTTATTCTCGTAACGATAATCGGTTATTAAAAACATTCTGCTATTTTCAAAATCTGTATTTTTCTCTGTTCCAACATCATCAATCACTAATAAATCAACGTTTTGACATTTTCTTAATGTTGTATCGCTAAAATTATTTAGATCGTTTTTTATATCGTTCATTAATTGAATAATATTTGTGATATAAGCACTATATCCACGATATAAAACAATCTTCATTATCTTTTTTGCCAAAAGACTTTTACCAACTCCAACAGATCCATAAATATAAAAGCCTATTGAGGTGTCCTCATTGAATCTATTAGCATATTTCATAGCCATGTTATAAGCATCTATGTTTCCGTCGTCTGTTATGTATGGTTCGTTGACTGCATCAACGTCTCTTTTTGAAAAGCCACAATTCTTTTTGTTATAAGAAACAAGTCCCTCTTTACTATTAACATAAGCAATTGCTTTTTGTTCCTCTTCTTTTGCTATACAGCCTAAGCACATAAATGATGTATCACCATTAGGATAAGTCAGCTTTCTTATATCATCGCCACATTTATCACACTTGCCGACAATTTCAACAATAGGAATATTTATATCTTTAGAATTTGATTGAATCATCTGTTGATGTGTCTGTTTCAACTGGTTCATTGTATGCATCCTCTCTGTTATCATTGTAATGGTTCACTTTATGACTTTTGTTATATTCATCAAGTACCCATTTTCTCAAAACTAAACTATAATTTTTATAGGTCTTGCCACTTGTCTCGCAATATTCATCAAGAATCTTGATAAGATCTTCATAAAAAGGGAAATCATTTTTTAAACGTTTCATTTCATCATCTGATAAAAGAACGTGTTTAAATTCTCCATATTTATGTTTGATTATTTTTTTCTTGGTTTCTTCCTGGTTCGTGGGTGTGTTATTTATATTCTTTACTATACTATCCTTTACTATACTATCCTTTACTATACTGTCCGACATTTTGCTTACATTTTGTATACATTCTGTATTCGCTTTGCTTACATTTTGTATACATTCTGTATTCAAGTCATTTTTTATTGAATATACGCCATTTTTTTCAATCAATGTTTGTAATTCATCATTGTATAATGTGGGGATGCGTCTTTTATCTGATATTCTATTGCTTAATTTCCAATGAACTATAACAATAACTCCACTTTTAAAAGGAATAACGAATTTATTATCAATCAATATATTTAAGTCTTTATCTTTGCATCCTACTATACGCAATATTTTTTGTGGACTGTCTATAAATCCGTCATCATCAGCACGTACACATAAATGAAAATATAATGATTGCGTTGAGTGTGGCATATTTAGAAAAACATCACTATCAACAACGCTTAAAGAAATCATTCTTCTATTAGCCATTACTTAATACCTCATTGTATACTAGCAACGCCTTTTGATAATTAGATAAATCATAACCTTTATACTTTTGTTGAAATTCTGCAATATCACTTTGAATAAACATATAGCATTTACCAGTCTTTATGGGCTTTAACATTCCTATCTCAATAAAATTTCTAAGGCTTTCATAGCTGCAATTCAACAAGGTTTGTACCTCTTCCATTTTCAGCATCTGCAATCCGAAAATGCTTGGATCTGATTTGTTGGAATCATCATCAAATGATTGCTCCATTGCCTTGCATCTGTCAATCTTCAATAAAATTGACTTCTTTTTCTCTTCCTGGCGTTGCCATTCCTGGGACGTTAATAAGTTCTTGTTATCACATAATCGATTATATTCATCTAATAGTCTATTATGTTCTTCAAGTATTGCTTTGCGTTCCTCAATCTCTTTTTCGCTCAATATAAACAACTCCTTTCGTTTAGAATGGTCTTTTTTTGCGTTTTAAACGTCAACCATTTAGCCCTCACGCCACAAAATAATATTTTAGGTATAAATACTCATATTATAATTGTTTGTGATTTCCATTGAATGGTTTCGTTCAAAACAACAATTTTATAAATTTCTCAATCGTTCTTTAACCTCTTCACTCATAGGCTTTTTATTGGATTGATACTCATAATATAATGTATCTCTTTCTTCATGTCCCATACGATAACGCCATAAAGGGCAATCTGTACATACACATAATTTAACTTCATTTGCCTGGTATGCACAACAGTCTAAACATTTCAATCTAATAGCTTTAGCCTTAGTGATTCTTGTACCAATAGCATCTTGATATGCTTTTTCGTATTGGTTCATCTTTTCCATGCTCTTATCTTCCTTTCTTTGACTCTCACGCCCTCATGGTTTAAGGGTAAAAATCATAAAATACTTTTTAGGTACAAATACCTTCATTAATCATTCATGCTTTGAGAAGTCCACTTTATTGCTTACAGAATCAACAATTTGAGATAATTCATACATCTTATCAAACGAATTAATTAATAATTCCTTCTCCTGGTTGATTATAAAGCCTTCTTTTAAACATGAGTCTAAAGCTAAAATGTAGCCGTCTCTGTAATCTTTACTAACTCGTTTCTTCATAATGTGATAACCTCTCTTTCATGAATCCAATAATAAATAATAATCAAATAAGATCTTCAACTTTACAATTTAGGGCTTTGGCAATCTTGCCGACTGTTTTAGGCTTTACACTTTTATTTCTAGTCATGCTTTGAAATGATGAATAAGAAACATTAGCCTTTTCACATACTTCATAAGCATTTAGACAAGCATTAGCCATTGCCATGTTTAACTTGTTAGGATTAACAATTATACTTGTTGTCATATTTTCACCACCTTTTTTTATATTAAACAAGCTTGAAATCACTCTTGTTTAATGCTATTATACAAGAGTGAAAACAATCTTGCAACATATTTTTTAAAAATTCACAATATTTAAGATTGTTTTCACACTGTAAAATGTTATAATGGCTTATGAGGTGGTTCAAATGGATAAGTCAAAAGTAGGCATAAATATACGTAAATATAGAAAAGAAAGAGGGCTATCACAAAAAAAACTTGGTGATTTATGTGGAATTACTGATTCAAATATAAGAAAATATGAATTAGGAAAACAAAATCCAAAAATTGAAACTTTACAAAAAATTGCCGAGGCTTTAGAAATAGATGTTATTAATCTTTTTGGCTATGAAGAATATAATCCAAAAATTGAAGATAATATTCTTAAAGAAGAGGCAAAAAGAAGAAGGATTGATAAGATTATTGCAAGCCTTGAAAACATTGGTTGTATGGTTATCTTTTCTTCTTTACAATCTTCTGATATTCCTAACGGAAAATGCTTTATTTATTTTAACAATAATGAAAATTATATTGTTGTTAATGATGATGAATTATTAGAAATTGAAAAGAGTTCAAATGATTTTCTAAAATTCAAGTTCAATGAATTGATAAATAGTAAAGAGATTATAGATCAACCACTTGTTGAAATTTCTTTAAATGGCTCTCAAGTGATAATTGGAAAAGAAAAGCCTAAAGACTAGTTGCTACACCTCAAAAAGTCCTTATAACATAATGAAATAATTTATTTATAGGGGTGAATTAAAATGAAGAAAGAGAAAAAAGAGAAAAAAGAAAAGAAACGTGATAACATACGTTCCTACGAAACTAAAAAAGGTATCCGTTATGAAGTCAATTTTATGTATGATGATTATGGAATCCATAAGAGATATACAAAAGGTGGCTTTTTATCATCTAAGGATGCTAAAAATCACATGATATTAATTAAAGCTCAAATAATGAACGAGGGTGGACTCAAGAAAGAATGTACTAAGACTTTTAAACAAGTCTATGATGAATTTTTAGAGATTGGTGCTAACAAGTATCAGGAAAATACAATAACTAATACTAAGAAAAATATAAACTTATCTAAAGAGTTGTTTAAATATCCTATTGCTAAAATTGATTATGCTATGCTCCAAAAATTCTTTAATAAAAGAAAAAAAGAGAGTATAGAATCTAATAAGGCCATTAAGTCAGCTTTGAATCGTGTTTTCAATTTTGCTTTAGATATGGACTATATAACAACTAATCCAATAACTAAAGTTAATGTTCTAGGAATAGAAAAACACCTTGATCATGATAAAACTATCAGCTATGAAGATTTTTTAAAGCTTACTACTTCATTAGATAATGAAAATGATTATATTTATCATGTATTTTCGTTAGCTATTAAAATCGGCTATTATACTGGCTTGCGTGCATCTGAAATATTTGCATTAGAAAAAAGTGATATTGACTTTGAAAGAAATATTATAGATGTAAATAAGAAACTTGTTTACAATGGTATGAAAAAAAGTGAGATATACGCATCTCACCTATTAAAAAATAAATCCTCATGTGACAGTATACCACTTTTTAAAGATTTAAAGCAATTGTTAGTTGATTGGTTTGAAATTGATCATCATGATGTTATTATTTGTGATGAAAATGGTTATTATCTGCATCCAGGCAATACACAAACAAGAATCAAAAAATACGCTAAAAAATTAGATATTGATTTTCATTTTCACATGTTAAGGCATACTCTTGCATCAAACTTGATAATGGATAACGTGGACGTTAAGACAACTCAAGAAATACTTAGACATTCTAATGTAACAACTACTTTAAACATTTATACCCACGTCAATGAAAAACACAAACAAGAGGCAATAAACCATGTTTTTGATAAAAAATGTGGTTCAAATGTGGGTGAAAATGATATTTCAAATTTGATTAATTGAAATTATATTGAATTTATCAATATTTTATCTAAATTATTTTCAATTAAAAAAGTTCTCATAAAGAGAACTTTTTGTATACTAATCTAAATCTTCACCATTAGTTTCAATGACATGTTTATACCAATAGAAAGATTTCTTCTTTGCTCTTGAGAAGTCACCTTCATGGTCATTAGTATAGTTGACAAAGATGAAACCATAACGTTTATCATATTCACCAGTTGATGCTGATACGATATCAATTGGAGCCCACATAGTGTAACCTAATAAATCTACACCATCATAATCTACTGCTTCTTTCATAGCTGCAATATGAGCTTTTAAGTAATCAATTCTATATTGATCATCAACAACATATTCATCATTATCATCAATATACTTATCATAAGCACCAAATCCATTTTCAACAATCATCATTGGTAATTCAAATCTATCATTGAACCAGTTTAAGCACCATCTTAAACCAACTGGATCGATTTGCCATCCCCAATCAGATGCTTTCAAATATGTATTTCTTACGAAATCTTCTTCAGAGAAGTCAAAAGTACGACCAAATCTTTCAGTATACTTAGTAGCATAACTCATATAATATGAGAATCCAATATAATCCACAGTACCTTCAGCCAATGCTTTTTCGTCTTCAGGTAAAATAAAGTTATCATAACCTTTTCTTTCAAATTTCTTTAAGATATGTTTTGGATAGTGTCCTCTTGCATGAACTTCAACAAACCAATATTTTTGATGCATAGCTTGTTGTGCATTTAATACATCTTCAGGGTTACATGTTGCAGGATAAACACCATTCATACCAATCATACAACCAATCATAGCATCAGGATCAATTTCATGGCAAGCTTTAACAGCTAAAGCTGAAGCTACTAATTCATGATGAGCTGATTTATACATCATATATTCCATGTCATCGCCTTCTTTAACAAGAACAGCACCTTCTTGAGCTAAGTGATGAGCACCCATAGCATGTAATTCAGCTTGATTATTGATTTCGTTGAAAGTCATCCAATATTTTACTTTACCTTTATATCTTTCAAAACAAACTTTCGCAAATCTTACAAAGAAATCAATACATCTTCTATCCATGAAACCATTATAGTTTTTAGCTAAACCATATGGAATTTCAAAGTGTGATAATGTAATAACAGGTTCAATACCTAAACGATTCATTTCATCAAACATTTCATCATAGAATTTTAAACCAGCTTCATTTGGTTCTTCTTCATCTCCATTAGGGAAAATTCTTGTCCAAGCAATAGAAGTTCTAAAAGCTTTAAATCCCATTTCAGCACATAAAGCTAAGTCTTCTTTATAATGATGATAGAAATCAATACCTACATGGTTAGGATAATCTTCTCCTTCTACAACACCATCAGTAATTCTTCTAGCAACACCATTAGATCCAGCAGTCATAACATCAGCAATACTAGGACCTTTTCCATCAACATCCCAAGCACCTTCAGCTTGATGAGCAGCAATTGCGCCACCCCATAAAAAGTCTTTTCTAAAAGCCATTTTTAATATTTCCTCCATTTCTTACTTCTATTATACTATTTTTTAGCATCTATGTCATGAAAAATATATTCGTTAAAATTAAAATTTATGTTAAAAGGAACTTCTTAAGAAGTTCCCAATGGCATGAACTTTAGAGGTACCCTCACATGAGAGGGTACCTCTTTATTTTAAAAAAATCACGAAAATATTTAACACAACAAGCAACCGAAAAAAAGCGCAAAAAAGGCCCATACAAAATTGATATTCAAATAAATAACATAAAGCAATTTATTTAGCTGTTGATTTTTCCCTCTTTTCGTTGTATCATTAAAGTGCAAAATGGAATCCGCAGAGGTTCCCTATACTACAAGGTAGAACTGGATTATGATTTGGTCGTTATAAATCCAGTTTTTCCTTTTGTGACAGGTGGGTTTCTTCGCCCATCTATTCTGTGTCTGGTATTAGGAATACTTCTCAAAAATTTCTTCCATCTCTTATAATGTCTTCCTTTTCTTACAGGAACTTTTACCCTTGAACTAGAAGCAACCATATTTTCGAGCATAACTTCATCAATTCCATTTTTGAAATTGAGCACAAAATTAATATGATGTACCATTTCAATAACATATTTATTGTTTGGTATATATTCATATTTATTTGCATCGCTGGTATCATCACTTACAACAACATTAGCATTTTCTATGCTTTCATTAATAATGGCGTTTATATTATTACTTTCAGCCTTGTCAGCTTCTTCTTTTTCAGCAATAATCTTCTTTGATTCCATAAATATCAATTTTTCTATATTATGAAATACAACCTTGCCCATAATCTCATTGATTATACCAATTGGATTATGCACATTGAACTGCTCAATATCAAGCTGATTCTTAAGAACATCATAGTCTGTTTCCACTTTCCATCTTTCAAAATGATATATATCAATTATTTCTGCGGTATCAAATTCACTTTCGTCAAGATTGGTGAAATACTGTGAGCTGATGGTAACTTCATTTTCTTTACCATTCTTTTTCTCAAAATAAGTATATTCACCTCTAACAACTCTAATATCAAGAACTGGTTCAGTCTTAATATAATCTCTTATATCATCATTTTTGATTCTTCTTATCCATGCCTTGTCCATTTCGAAATTGATATGGAAATCAGTTTCATCCTGTTCGTGCTTGGCAATATGTTTCTTAAAGAAGTTTTTCTTGGCACGAACAATATATTTAATATTATGCATTTCACAATACTTGAACAGTTCGGCAGAACCATAATATCTGTCAGCAAGAAGTATTATTTTTTTATTCTCGAAAAATGAATCAAGCTCTCTAAGATGATCAAAAAGAAGAGGAATCTCAGAAGTTTTATAAGGTGCAACCGAAAAGTCAAGAATGCTTTGATTAAGAACATCATAAATCATTGAAACCTTTGCCTGAGGTTTCTTGATATCCTCAAAAGTCATATCTTTCTTCATATCACCACCAAAATAACGATTAAGAACATAATGTGGTGGTAGATCAACAAAGGAGCCATCTACAGCAACAACAATATAATCCTTTAGCTTATAGAGTGTAACATTTGAATAGATGTTTTCACGATATCTACGCAAGATTTCATCCCAGACATTAAAATTGAGAACTGACATTCTTTTGATAACTGCCTGACGTGTAGGCAAATCCTCAAAATTGCGTACAGCGCCAAAGAAATTGACAATATCTTCTGAAAGAACATTGTTGTTTCTAAAAATGAGATAAAGAAGCAAAAGATTCAAGGTGATTTTTCGACTTCTAGTAAAACCACCAGGATAAATCTGAGCAAAAGGGAGTAGAGTAGGGTCAGAGATAATAGAAGAAAAATCGGAGAGAAGATCGTGCAGAGTCTTCATACTCTTTACTACGAATTATTCATCATCATAGACCAGACGAGGTTTTTTCTCGGCAAAGGCAGCCTTGATATAAGGAACCTGATCATCTTCAAAAAGGCCAAGCTTTCTGATAGTACGATGTTTAACCTTTCCATTTTCACGATAAGATTCAACGAGAGAGAGGAAAGAGGTATTAGGTCTACCTCGGTTGTTTTTAATAACTTTAACAAACATAAACAACACCATCCTTTACTACAATTATAACATATTAATATGTTATATACAATATATTTATAATATTTAACACAATATATCCTTTACTACATTTTAACTATATGCAGCAAAAAGCAAATAAAAAAGGGTATAAAAAAACATGAGCTAAAGAAATGCGAATCTCTAAAGTTCATGCCATTGCGTCTCTAATATAGAGGCGTTTTTTTATTCAAGAAGGAGGAAGTATGGCAGTAAATAAGATTGAATATGCTTTAAAGAAAGTATTAAAGGAAGCAATTATAGATTTAGGTTTTGTAGAAGATTATGATATAGACAAAATTGTTATAGAAATACCAAAAGATAAGAGTCATGGTGATTATTCTAGTAATATGTTGAACTGCAGATTATAATTAATAAAACTAAACGCAAAACTGCAAATTATATGAACCATTGGTTCATAGATATGCAGTTAAAAATTGCATAGAGACGAACTGCACATAATATAAACCAGTTCATTTAAGTATAGAAAATATAATTTCAATAGAAAAAAGCAATCAAATAATATGAATTATTATAATTCACTTTATATGACTGCTTTTTTGATATATTATGGAAATATATTTTTAGAAAGGATAAAAAAGAAAAAGCAGGAGTTACAGTTTCCGACGCTCTAATTCCTCTGCCTTTTCTATAGGATCATCAATAGATGATTCACCAACAAGGACATGATACTAAAAAACGTAACAGAAATCAAGACCATATTAAAAATAAGTGAAATAAGTTTTAAACATCCAGTATGTTCAAGAGATGTCAACAGGGTTACTGCTTATATCTATGAAAACTGGAAGAAAGAAATTTCCAATCATATCCATCTTTCTCATAACTCAAAAGAACGTGATAAAATCTGTCAATTTCCAAACATGGAAAAACACAGCGAATACAGCAGAAGCAATATTACATATGTAGAAGGAAGAGGAATTGTAGATGAACCGATAACAGTACCTGTATTAAAATGTAAAAACTGTGAGCATTATCATGCCGTTCTTCCATCAGCTCTGATAATTCCTCACTACCGTTATTCAATTTTTTTCATACTCAAGGTTATCTATGACAAGATTTATAATCATTTTAAAGTCACGGAAATCATAGAAAAATATCAGATAGCCGTATCAACTCTTTACCGATGGCTGGATAGATTTTCAGCACACCTCTATTATTATATCCGTGCAAGAAGATCATCAGAACATAAAGGTACTAATATGATAGAAGATCTACGTGACAATCATGAAAGTGTTATTGATGATATATTGGATTTTAGTTCAAGAACCATTCTCCAGCTCGACCGAAAACTGCTGAGATCCTTTATATTCTATAAAAGAGTTTTCAAAGCATATTTGAGGCATTCAAAAATAAAATGCATAGGTCTTCATGAACAAACATAACAACAAACAACGTGCAAAACATCATTATCATCTCACCATCATATGATGGCGGGACCTTTTTGCGTATCGCTAAATAATAATTTTATGATAACTAAAGCATCATTATCGGTGATAATTATAAATATCCCCGTTTTTCATAACTGCAGATTATTCAATATCGATGCTTTGAGCAATCGTTTCTGATTGCGAACAAATAGAATCGGAATATATCTTATCTGAAAGGTGTTATATACTGTAGCCATGGAGGTGAAAAAAGCAGTGAAGAAACAGAATATTGATGATTATGAGTATCGAAAGAAAGTAGCTGATACCAAGCATGCAGTTATTGGACCAGTTATTCATAACCTTTATGATGATGACAGTATCAATGCGTATTTCAGACGTATATCAGAGAAGGGAATTGAGTGGCCTGACGGCACAGTACGAAAATATTCGGTGGCAACAATGAAGCGCTGGCTTCATGATTATCGAAAATATAATTATGAAGGGCTTATACCTGTAAACAGATCGGATGCAGGCAAAAGCAGAAAGCTAAGCGAGGAGCACAAGGCATTTATAAAGCAGAAGATTGAGGAATATCCAAAAATAACTGGAGTTAGAATCTATGAGGATATGATGAAGGAAGGATTAATTACAATGAAAGATGTATCAGTTGATACACTTCAGCGATATATAAGAAACACTGGACTAAGGTATGCGTCAAATAGCGATGTGGTTCTAAAATATTTGTAAATATGGGATAATATATCCAAGAGGAGGATATATTATATGGATACAAACGCAACTAATAATATTAACTGGGATAAACTAAAGAAACAGTACAAGGAAAGTGGTATTGGACTAAAAAGATGGTGTGAATTAAATAATGTATCATTCAATAAAATGAAATATCAAATGTATGACGCTAAGAAATATAAAACACATCATCAATCTACTAAAGCTGCTTCCTTGATAAAAGTTATTCCTGCGAAACAGGAACCTGTTAAAAACACAATAGATATTAATATTGGTAAAGCATCAATAACTGTTGATGATAGTACCAATCTTCAACTTCTTTCCAAAGTAATGGAGGTGCTAGCCTAGTGATTGACTTATCAAAGATAGATAATATCTATTTAGTACCAGGTGCAACTGATATGAGAAAATCGGCTGATGGCTGTGCAGCAATAGTACAGTATCAACTATACTGCAACCCCCCTTTTCAACAAACATTTTTATTTTCTGCAACAAAACCAAAAACATCATAAAGATACTTGAATGGGATGGTAATGGCTTCTGGGTTCACACCAAGAAACTTATAGGCAAAGACAGGTTCAGATGGCCAAAGGCCAGTGAGGGTGATTCAATGATCATTGATGAACGACAGCTTGAATGGCTTCTTGATGGTCTTGAGATACATCAAAAGCATGCGCACCACACAGTTGAACCAGTAATGGAAATGCGATTATAATCAATAAAAACAAACTGCTTACAAATAAAAAGTGGGCAGTTTTTTATTGCCTTAAAGATGCCTACGTGCATTTTAAAATATATTGATTTAATCAACATATTTTGGTTGTATTAAAGGCTGAAATATGATATAATAGATAGTGTCAGGAAGGAGTGCTGAAGATGGCTGTAAAAGATATTAATGATCTATCATTTGAAGAGTTAAAATCACAGTATATTAACGAACGAGCTTTTATGTTCAATAGAATCAGCGAACTTCAGCAAGCAAATGCAGCTCTTAGCACTGAAAACAAAGATTTAAAAGATGACAACGTAAAAAAAGCTGCATATATAGAAAAAATCGAGCAGGAAAAAGGCACTCTTAAAGAAACCAACATTGAACTACAGAACAATGTTGAAGGCCTAAGCCAACAGCTGATGAAACTCAATGAGGAATATCAGCTATTAAAGGCTGCAAAATACCAGTCACAGCAGAACAAATTAAAAATATCAGACCAGCTAAGTCTTTATGATATACCTGGTCTTTTTAACGAGGCCGAAATAGAAGCTCATAAAGCTCAGATCTTGAAAGAGTTGTTGAAACACTGCCAGTACCAGAGGGTGAGGATATATGTGAAGTCTGCGGGGCAAAAATGCATGTCAAGAAATATGATGAGCAGACTGTGCTTGTTTATGAACCAGCAAGATTTTATTTAAGAGTAACACGCATACCAGTATTGGAATGCGTTGAATGCCAGTCACATAACGAAGAAGGCAAATCAAGCTATCATGTGGTTAGCCATCCAAATAAGTTATTCAAGGGCAGTATAGTATCACCAGAACTGTTGGCATATATAATGGATATGAAATACAATTATGGAATACCATTCCATTCTCTTGAAAAACTCATTTATCAGCAGGGAGTTGTAGTGCCAAAAGCCAATATGGCAAACTGGGTTATCGCTTCAATAAGATATCTGAAACCATTGTATGAAATAATGAAAAAAGATTTGATTTCATCGAAATATCTGCAAGCAGATGAGACAACAACACAGGTACTTAATGAAGAGAACAAGGCTGCAACGACAAAGTCATATATGTTTGTATACAGGAGTATTAAATATAATAAGCCTGTTGTATTATATGACTACAGTCCAACAAGAGCTGGTGAAGCACCAAAGGAATTTCTCAAAGGATTTGAAGGGTATCTGGTAACAGATGCGTATCCAGGATATAATAAGGTAGATAATATTGTACGCTGTATGTGCAATGTCCATGCCTTAAGGAAATTCAAGGATGCATTTAAGCTGCTTCCTAAAGGTGAAGAGAGAAAAAAATAGTGATGAAGCCAAAGCTATAGTCAAATATGATGAGATATTCCATGAAAATCATGAAATAGAAAATGCAGCCAATAAAAAACACCTAAAGGGTGAGGCAAAGGCAAAATATATACAAAAAAGAAGGAAAGAAGTCATAGAACCACTGTTTGACAAGTTTTTAGCATGGCTAAAAGAGATACAGATGAAAAACGCTGGAAGTAGCACGATGTCTGGTGCAATCTACTATACACTACATAATGCGACAGAACTAAAGAGATTTATTGATGATGGTTATCTACCAATGGATAATTCAAGTACCGAAAGAGCTGTACGACCATTTGCGGTAGTAAGGAATCGTTGTAAGTTCTATGTATCACCAAAAGGGGCTGAAGCCAGTGCATTAATATACTCAATGATAATCACATGTCTTGAAAATAGAATACAGCCATATATGTATTTTACATATATACTTGAAAGGTTGGCAAACATGGACTTAACAAATGAAGCTGAATTAAGAAAGTTATTACCATACAGTGATACACTACCTGAATCAACTAAAATCATGAGCAAGAAGGAAATAGATAGATTATTAAAACAGAATGGTCAATCATAGGATATACCTATATTGATGGTTCTGTTTTTTTATATCCTACCATTATACACGGTTGGTTTCATTATCTATATATTCTGTATCATACTATATAGGGCGTCCCACCTCGCTATTTGACGCATACTATTTAACTGTCCATTTTACGGGGTACATTTTAAAGGAAACTTGTCTTTTTTTTGCGTCAAAAAAATAGCTTAAAGCATATATAAATATCAAGATTGTATTCAAATGTTATGGATAAGCTAAATAAAATATGTATATATTTGTGAAAATAACAAAAACTTCTGTCAAAAAGTATACTTTTTGACAGAACATCTATTAACCTCATTATAGAGTAAAAAACACATAAAATCAATACTTAATGCAATTAATAATGTAAAAAATCGCATATCTGCGAAAAAAACTTCAATTTTCATGATGCTTTTAGCAACTGTCAAAAAGTATACTTTTTGACAGTTGCATAAAACAAATGAAAGGAGCGTGGTAAAACAATGATTGATGAAACTCAAATTTGTCAGGAATGGCTAAAGATGAAAGAAAAAGAAGTCCAATCTCTAACCTATGATAAATATGAAACAATCATCAATAAGTATCTTTTACCATTTTTTAAAGAAAATCCAATATCTTCCCTTACACCTAAGAAAATCACGGAATTCTTATTGTTATACAAAAACAACGGTCTATCATCATATATGGTCAGGCTCATTAAAGTTATACTTAATTCAATTTGTGATTATGCTCACAATGAATATAATTATCAATTAATTAATTTTAACAAGATAGAAATAGAAATGGATAATGATAAAAAAATATTGAGATTCTAAGTAAGGAACAAGAAGAATTATTGTACCAGTATTGTTTGCTTCATATTGATTCATTAAGTGTTTCAATTATGTTGGCATTGTATGCTGGTTTAAGATCTTCAGAAATATGTGCTTTAAAAGTAAAAGATATAAATTTAGGTGAAGGATATATTGAAATCGATAAAAAGGTTCAAAGAAATGTGAATAGGCAAAATGATGATTCAAAAACAATATTTCATATTATCGACTTATCATGGCCAGAAAAAAGACAAGTTGTTTTACAACCGTTTCTTATTGATTATTTAAAATGTTATATTCAAAATGATTATTCTGAAGTATATTTGCTAACACGTACATTGAGAATTCCTGTTAAAAGGACATATCAGAATAAAGTAAAAGTTTTAGGAAAGCAGTTGGGATTTGAATTTGGATATTTGACGTTAAGAAATACATGTAAAAATAATTGTATTAATAATAATGTAGATATTAAAACATTGTTGAATACATTTGGAATGTCGAAGATTGAAATAAATATTGATAATACATACTATAAAGAAATGGATTATCAACGAAAGCAAATGAATAAGATACAACCGAATATATAAATGAAGGAGTGTGAGGAAATGATATATTATAAGGCGTATTTTTTAACTAATTAAAATAAATAAACGTTTAGTTTTTTAGTTTGGATTGTTAACAGTTAATGATTATTTATTAGGTAAAGAGAATAAAGAGGAGTTGGTGTATGAGAAGATATGATGTTTATTGTTTAAGTGGCAATTTATAAGAGACTGTTAATAATGAGTATATAGATGTCATAGTGAGTAAGGGAAGAGAGGATGGCATCTCATATGGGCGATATAGAGGATATATATTTAATGATATATTCAAAAAAATTTCATGAATTTGGGAGGAAAAAACGTGAAGAAAAAAACAAGGAACAAATTGTTTGGCTTTATTAAGATTATTTTATCTTTAGTTTTAGCAATTTCTTTACTCAATGTTTCTGGTTTCACAACATATGCTACTGAAGTAGCAGATGATGAAGACATTGAAGAAATAGTTGAAACAGAAGAAGAAAATCTTGATGAAACTGATGAAAACGAAGAGGAAGTAGCTGAAGATGAAGAAGTTAATGAGGAAACTTCGGAAAAACTTGAAGCTACAGAAGAAGAAACTATTGAGGAAGCAGAAGTCAATGAGCCAGTTACCTATACAGCAACAGCTAGTAGTGTTAAGGTAACAGTAGAAGCATCTTCTAATGCTTTACCTGAAAATGCTGAATTAGTAGTTACCTTATTTGATGAAAATAGTGATGAATATAATGAAGCAAGTAATGCGATAGATTTAGATGATGATCTAAGCATGGCTGCTTTAGATATTTCATTTATGGTAAATGGTGAAGAAGTAGAACCAACTGAAGAAGTTAAGGTGACTATTGATGCATCTGCGATTATCCCTACTGATGCAGATGAATCTACTATTGAAGTACAACACTTAGAAGAAAGTGGTGGTAGTATCACTTCTGAACTTGTAGCTGATGCACAAAATGGATCAGAGGGTACAATTAGTGATTCTGTAGCTGAATTTACAGTAGAAAGTTTTTCTACTTTTACAATTACTTGGAGTACAAGTAGTACTGGAGGAGGACCTGGTGAACAGCAATCATCTAGTTTATCAATTAATACAACAACTTATTTAGTTGGCACGACAACAGAAATAAGTAATAGTATTAGTTCGATTATTGCAACTTCTGGTGATACAATTGGTTTGACTAGCAGTAATTCAGCTTTGGATATCAGTGGTTATACTTTAACAAGTGCAACTATAACTAATGGTAATACAACTGTAACTGCTACTGGTGTTACAGTAACGATGTCTACTTCAAGTGATGGAGGTAATAGAACTACTACTTACGCAGTGACTTATACAGATTCTAATAGTGAATCCCAAACTCTTGTTAGTAGTACAACAAGTGCACCTAGTATTTCAATTTCTTTGTATTATACTCCTAATGCAAGCTTGACTTTATCAGCAAGTAATACTACATTAACTGCTAGTAAAGTAAATACGACTTATTATGATTATTCAGACATTACATGGACTATTAGTAATAGCAATGTTGCAACTTTAAGCACTACGACTGGAGATAGTACAACATTATCTTGGGTTGATGGAACTGTTGCAGGAACTACGGTTACTGTTACAGCAACTTCTACTGCAACTGGAAAAAGTGTGATGAGTGGGACAACAAAAACTGCAACAGCAAGTTATACATTTACATATGCTTCTGATGCTTATATTACTATTAGTGAAGATTCAGGTAATGATACAGATGGTTATACCTTAAGTGCGACAACAGATTCGACATATGATTATGATACGGACGATAATGGCATAGTAAATGTGACATGGTCATTAAGTAATAATAATGCTACGTTTACTACAAGTGATGATAATACAATTGTGGTTAAATGGAATGACAGTGCTTCTCTTAGTGCTGGAGATACAGTAACTGTTACCGCTATAGCAACAACTGAAGACGGTAAAATTAAAGTAGTAGACACATATACGCTAACTTATGGTAAAGTAGATACAACTATTTCAGTAAAATATGGCACATCAAGTTCTAATTCTAATGCAAGTGGTGCAACAATAGTATTAAGAGATTCAGATGATAATACAGTTGCTACTGGAACAACAAACAGTTCGGGTAATGTAACTTTAACTGTATTACCAGGAACATATACAGTTGTTGGCTATTATTCAAGTGGTTCAACAGTTTATGAATGTGAAACTACTATAACGATCGACTCAGATGGTTCTGTTACTTATGAGGATAAAGGTTCATATGTATTATTAAAAGCTTCATCAGCTTATGAACATATTGATATAAAAGATGTTATGGCTTCTACAGATGGTGCCGATGCTTCTAATGAAATTAGTAGCATTGATAGTGTAGTGGTATATGATCTAAGTGGTAATACTGTTTATACAAGCAATACAATTTCTTATGCTTCAGCTACACATAATTGGCAAACCCATTATGGTACATCTGATACGCATTCAATATCTTTTTATGATACATATACAGTAGTAATATCTTATACACTAGATGATGGTACAAGTGGAACATTAACGATTGATTCAACTACAGTTTATCCAACAGGAACAACTTATCCTGGTGATGGTGCTAATGCTAGTAAACTTAGGACATATCTCGGAATAGATTCAAATAGTACAGCTGATATTGATATTAGTGGTATGAGTTTATACCTCGTTGCATCCATTCTTTGTGATAGTTCTAGTGTATCACAAGGTTCTGTTACTGGAACTGCAGGTAGCAATAATACTTATAAGAATTGGGGATTGGATTTTGCTTTAAGTGTTGCTGTTATTAAAGCATTGACAGCAGATGTAACATTGAATTTTACTAAAGAATATACTAATGCTGGCTCTTTGGAAGCAGGAAAATTTAGTTTTAGTCTTTATGAAGCAACTGTAAGTAATAGTGTTTGGTCATTTGGAGATACAGCTTATGATACAATAACGAATGGTGCAGGTAGCTATGATAGTACATCAAATAGTTATAAAGTTACACTAAGTTTTGATGTATCAGATACTGATGGAACATATTATTATGTAATACAAGAAAATGATACAGGTTATGCTGATACAACTTATGATTCAAGTATATATGGTGTTACAATTGTTATTGATTCTTCAGGAAACGCAACAGTAAGCTATGTTAAATTAAATTATAGTTCTACATATACGTATAATGAAACTACAACATATGCATATACTGAAGATACTAGTATAGAAATAAGTGAAATAACTTTTACAAATGAATATAAAACAACTGAAGTAACTGTTACAAAACTATGGAATGATAATAGTCAAAATCATGATAATGATGAAATAACAGTGAATTTAATGGATGGAACAACAGTCGTTGATACTGTAACTTTAAATTCAGGAAACAGCTGGACATATACATTTATAGATCTTGATAAGTATGATGCAGATGGCAATGCTATTGATTATACAATTGAAGAAGTTAATGTAGAAGGGTATAACAGTGTTATATCAGGAAATGCAACTGATGGCTATACAATTACAAATACAGAAGCGACAAGCGTTAGTGTTGAAAAAGTATGGAATGATAATGGTCAGAATCATGATAATGATGAAATTACAGTAAATCTAATGAACGGCACAACAGTAGTTGATACTGCAACGTTAAGTTCAGAAAATAGCTGGACATATACATTCACAAATCTTGATAAGTATGATTCAGATGGTAATGCTATTGATTATACAATTGATGAGGTAGATGTAGAAGGCTATAACAGCGTTATAACTGGCAATGCAACTGACGGATATGCAATTACAAATACAGAAGCGACAAGCGTTAGTATTGAAAAAGTATGGAATGATAATAATGATGCATATGAGACAAGACTTGAATCTATTACAGTTGTATTATATGCTAATGGTACAAGTGTTGTAGATACAGTCACTTTTACTGGAACTGATAGTACATGGACATATACATTTACTGATTTAGATAAATATGATTCAAATGGCAATCCTATTTCTTATACAGTTCGTGAAGTCATTGTGAACGCTGATGGTACAAAGACAGTTGCTTCTAGTATTTCAGGAAACAACAATTCAACATATATTGTTTCAAATGAAGATAGTGATGGTAAAACAATAATCACAAACACTTTAACTGGTACAACTGAATTAACTGTTACAAAGGTTTGGGATATTGATAGCGATGATGAATTTATCAATGAATTAAGTATTCCAGTAACTTTAACAGGAACTGCTGTTGATTATACAGAAACTTATTCTTATACATTAACTGAAACTGATGAAGATAGTTATGAAAATTGGGTTTATACATTTGAAAATCTTCCACTTTATACAAGTGATGGAAATCCTATTACCTATACTATTGCTGAAGATGATGTAGATGCAACTAGTTTATTAGTAGAACATGATGGTCATACTTTCTATGTATCATACGATCAAGATGAGTATACAATTACTAATACTTATCCAGCTACTTCAATAACATTAGAAGGAAATAAAACTTTAGATGGAGAAAATGCTAGTGGTTATACATTCTATTTATATGAATTAGATGATAATGATGAAATCATTGAAAGTTCAGTATTAACTGCTACAAGTGATGAAAATGGTAACATCTCATTTACTATTCCTTATACTTATAAAGATGCTGGTACATATAAATATATGATGGTAGAAGCTAATCAAGGTGAAATTATTGATGGAATTTCATATAGTAGTGAAGCTTATATTATTACAGTAACTGTAACATATTCTGAAGGTGTTTTAGATGATCCAACTTATGAAATAAGTAACGCTAATGGCGAAACTGTTAATGAAATAACATTTAATAATACTACTTTAGAGGAACCAGTAAAGGATGTTGTTGATTCAGAAGAAACATCAATCAATGAAGAGACAGTACAGGTAGGAGATATTTTAACTTATGTCATCGAATATACAAATGATACAGCAAATGAACAGTCAGTAGTGATCAAAGATGAAGCACCAGCAGGAACAACATATGTTGGTAATGAGACAGCAAAAGTTGACGGTGTAGATTCAGCAGATGTTGATATTGATCCAGTAGATGGAAAGGTAACATGGACATTAGATACTCTAGCAGCAGGATCAACAATCACAGTAAGCTTCCAGGTAGAAGTAACAAGTGAAGCATTGGATTTGGATAACAATACAGTAGTAAATACTGCAACAGTTACAATCAACAATGAATATGATCTTGAAACAAACGAAGTTACTAATGACGTACCAGAGGAACCAGTAAAAGATGTCGTTGATTCAGAAGGAACTTCAATCAATGAAGAGACAGTACAGGTAGGAGATATTTTAACTTATGTCATCGAAT
>JAJQFG010000120.1:0-17915 GCA_021201315.1 Erysipelotrichaceae bacterium | reverse complement strand
TAACATGGACATTAGATACTCTAGCAGCAGGATCAACAATCACAGTAAGCTTCCAAGTTACAGTCAATGATAAGGCTGCAGGTGAAAATATTATTAATACGGCTAATGTTAACATTAATAACACATTTGATCTTACAACAAATACTGTAACAAACGATGTACCTGAAACACCAACTACAACAACTGAAGAAACACTGGAAGAACCAACGACACCAAGTGAAACACCAGAAGAAACACCAAATACTCCAACAACTACAACATCTCAAACTACATATGTACAAACAGGTGATGATAGTCATTACGAATTTTGGATGAGTATGATGGGATTGGCTTTCATTGGTATAAGTTATATCTATTATTCTAAAAAACGTTATCATGTTTAGTATTTATGAGGCACCTTTAAAGGTGCCTCTAAATACACAAGTACAAGTGATTTTAAAAAATAGTGAAGTAAGTGATTTTAAAAAATAGTTGACAAACAAAAAGTATCACTGTATGATAAACAAGAATAAATAAATCGTTGATCAGGAGAGTTGTTTATAGGAGCGTTTAGCGAGGTATTGGTTGGTGAAAGAATACTACGAAGACATAAATGATACGCACCTGGGAGTGTCCATTGGAATAAAGTATAATGGAACGTTACCTGCGTTAAAGGATTGAGTGGTTAGAAATAACAACTAGAGTGGTACCGCGTTTATATGACGTCTCTAATATAGAGGCGTTTTTTTATTCAAGAAGGAGGAAGTATGGCAGTAAATAAGATTGAATATGCTTTAAAGAAAGTATTAAAGGAAGCAATTATAGATTTAGGTTTTGTAGAAGATTATGATATAGACAAAATTGTTATAGAAATACCAAAAGATAAGAGTCATGGTGATTATTCTAGTAATATAGCGATGCAACTTACTAAAATATTAAGAAAAAATCCAAGAGAAATCGCAAGTCAAATTGTTGATAAAGTAAATAAAGATGAAGGGAATATTGATCATATTGAAATAGCTGGTCCTGGTTTTATTAATTTATTTTTAAGAAAAGATGCTATGACTTCTATTATTAGTGAAGTATTAAAAGAAAAAGATAACTTTGGTAAAAGTGACTTTGGAAAAGGTATTAAATATAATATAGAATTTGTATCTGCAAATCCAACTGGAGATCTTCATTTAGGTCATGCTAGAGGAGCAGCAGTAGGAGATAGTATTTGTCGTATCATGAAAGCTGCTGGATATGATGTTACAAAAGAATATTATATTAATGATGCTGGTAATCAAATTACCAATCTTGCTTTAAGCTTATATGCTAGATATTTACAATTATTTGATATTGATAAACAATTACCTGAAGATGGTTATTATGGTCAAGATATTATTGATATAGCTAAAAATATCAAAGATGAATTTGGTGATAAGTATGTTCATATGGAAGAAAGTGATGCAATCGCTTATTTTAGAAAAATAGGAACAGAACATGAATTACAAAAAATAAAAGATATATTAAAAGAATTTGGTGTTGTTCATGATGTATGGTTTAGTGAAACATCTTTATATGAAAATAATAAAATAGAACCAACCATTCAAACATTAAAAGATGAAGGCTATACTTATGAAAAAGATGGTGCTTTATGGTTTAAATCAACTGAATTTGGGGATGATAAAGATCGTGTCCTTATTAAAACTGATGGAAGCTATACTTACTTAACCCCAGATATTGCTTATCATTTAAATAAATTAGATAGAGGTTATGAGTATTTAGTTGATTTATTAGGAGCTGATCATCACGGTTATATTAATCGTATGAAAGCTGCTATTCAAGCTTTAGGATACAATGCTGATCAATTAAATATTGATATCATTCAAATGGTAAGAATGATGGAAGATGGCGAAGTTGTCAAAATGAGTAAACGTACAGGAAATGCAGTTACTATTAAAGATTTAATTGATGAAATAGGTGTAGATGCTACGCGTTATTTCTTTGTATCTAAAGCAGCTAGTTCACCATTTGACTTTGATTTAGGTCTTGCTAAATCAAAATCTAATGATAATCCTGTTTATTATGCTCAATATGCTCATGCTCGTATGTGTTCTATTGAAAGACAGGCACAAAAGGTTGGTATTGATGTAGCTGATAGTTTTGAATTATTGGTTCATCCAAAAGAAATTGAACTCACAAAACATATTAATGAATTTACTAACGAAGTCATTGAAGCAGCTAAACAAAGAGCACCACATAAAATTGCAAATTATATTCAAAAACTTGCACAATTGTTCCATTCGTTTTATAATGATTGTTATGTTATAGATGAAAATAATAAAGTGTTATCAGCACAAAGATTAGCTTTAGTTAAAGCTTCTCAAATAACATTAAAGAATGCATTAAACTTAATCGGTGTAAGTGCACCAGAAAAAATGTAGGAGGAAAATATGATCGATTACAAACAAAGTTCTATGGTAGATATTGCTTATGAATTATTAACAATGAAAAAGAAACCTGTTAATTTTTATAAGTTATGGGAAGAAGTAGCTCAAATTAAAGGTTATACTGAAGAAGAAATGGATGAAAATGAATCATTATTTTATAGTGATATTACTTTAGATGGTAGAATTATCACAACTGGTGAAAATAACTGGGATTTAAGAAGTCGTCATAAGTTTGCTGATGTTCACATTGATATGAATGATATCTATGCTGAAGAAGAAGAGGAAGTTACTGACGATGATGGTAATGATGGTTTAGAAGAAGACGATTACAATTAAACATTTAAAAAATAGCCGTTGGTTAACCAACGGCTATTCATCTTCTTCAAGAATATAATTTAGTACTAGTTTAATAATCGCCATTAAAATAATTTGAAACAAAAATACATCAAACAAAATAATACCATCACTAGAAAAAACACTATTATTATTAACATAAGTATAATAATTTGGAATCAATGATATAAAAGCATGTAAACCATTTAAAACAAACTTAAAACAATTCTCAATAATGCCTAAATATATATGAACAATGCTCATAATTATACCAAACAAACCAGATTCTGATATAAATTGTGGCTCTAAAGCAACATAAATAATAATACTAATAAAAACAATTAAGAATGAGGTTGCTACAATATAAATAAAATTAATCAATAAATTAAGCATAGTAGAAGATTTTTCTTCTTCAATATTTTCTTCTATTGGTTCTTCAATTTCTTGAGAAATAATTTTTTCTTCACTCTTATGATTAATTTGGTTGAGTAAAGAAGTTAATTCTGATTCTTCATCCTTATTTAAAGGTTGAAATTTCTTAGTTTCAGTAGGTTTATCTTCTTCTTTTTTGATTGGTGGTATTAATGGTTCTCCATCTTCATCATCAAAACGAAATCTTTTTTTAGAATTAACTAATATACTACCATCCTTAATACTTTGTTGTTGTAATTTAGAAACATGATAAGAATAAGTTTGTTCGATCACATTCATTAATTGTGGATCATCTTGATAAGTCTTATCCAATTTCGTTTTAACCTGATCAAGTTCATCTTTACTCATTTGTCCAGTCATACCAAGTATTGGTGAATACATTTCAGCTTCATCAAAACGATCAAACAATAAGCTATTCATAACATCAAAAAGATTATGTACAGTCTTATAAGAAGACTTTATTTCTTCCTCTTTAGCAGCTACCAAATCCTCACAATAAATTACATTAGCTTCTACTTTATTAGCTGCTTTATTTAAAGCCATAAAGGAAGAAATAACCAATGTCTCACTACTTGTTACACGATACTCATTCATAATTGTATTAAGCATCATTGTAGAAGGTAATGGTAAACTAATCGTATCACTACCTAAAATATAATCAATTCTATTATATATATGACACAACTTTAAATATTCAATAGCATCTTTTTGACGATGGGTTGAAATAACAGCTACTTTAATATCCTTTTGATGTAAATATTCAATAAGCTCTAAACAACCTTCTTTTACAACAACCCCTTTATGACTTAAATAATCATACAATTCCCTTTCAATTCTAGAATTAAAAGGACCAATATCTAACTCATTTTTAAAAGGTAAATGCTTATACATATCATACATATTAGATAAGGAATCATAAAACGTTTCAATTGTATATTTTATTTTATAATCTTCTAAGAAATGGCGGACATAATTATATCGATATCTATTCAAATCCAATACTGTACCATCCAATGGTAAAATTACCAATTTAATATTATCTATACTTTGTTTATACATTATCCCACCACCTTCTCTTATTATAACAAATATCTCTCTTGAATGAAAACAATTATTCTATTTTTCTTGTAATACATCCAAAATAATAAAATTATCTTTTTGTTGTTGAATAATCTTTTGAATACGTTGACATATTGGACTGTCTTCATCATTAATTTGAAGATATGGACCATAAGATAATATACGTCTTATAATATCTTCTTCATCACTTTTATCATAATATAAAGTCATAGTATAAGAAGGTTGTTTATCTTCATGATAGATACATTCCTTTTTCCAAGGAGCGAATTCATTTAATATACGATCAACCACACCTCTAACATTATTAAAACTTAATGAAACTTGACATTGATAGTTTGTAGAAAGTATATCTTGAATTTCATTTTTAGCTTTTGTAGTAGTTAGTTCTTCAATATTTTGAATCTTAGATATTTCAATGAATAAACGCTTATGATTGATATCATCATATGTTATAAGATAGAAAGTATCTTTTAATTTAGAAAACTCTAGATAGCCTGGATAACCTTCTAGTATATCGTTATTGGATAATGTTATTTTTATTTTAGAAATAGAATCATTATTGAGTAAATGATATAATTTTTGAAATTGAATAATATAATTTTGACTAGGATAGTTTTCTTCTTTACGTCGATTATAGTTTTCACAATCATAGTATTTAATGATATTTTTGATATCAAAAGATTTGATTTGATGATTATCAAAATATTGGTTGAGTTTTATTTTAATGTTATCATCAATAAATAGCTTAGCTGCTGGTTCATTTATCATGGTTTTGAGCCATCTTAGTTCTAATGTTGTTAGTGGTAAGATGTCTAAGTAGTTTTTGGTATCACTGGTATATAGTGGTTTGTAGTTATCAATGAGTTTCATCTGATTTTGGATTATATCGTTAATATCTTTCGCAATACTTTCAATGCTATGTTCAAATTCTAGATATTCTAAAGCAATATAATCTTGATACTTTTTAATGTTTTGATGAATAATATCATTTAATTTATCCTTACTAAAATCTGTTTGGGAAGCATATTCTAAATAACTATCTGCGATAATCATATTCTTATAGCTAAATAACTCATTAAATAAAGCACCATTATGTAAAAAATCAGATATCTTTGTGCCTTTAACTTTAATTGTATTATCATGAACTAGTAACTCTAAAGGACTATGATTTTGATAAGCATAGGCCATTTCATTAGTATCTTTATAGATAAAATTATGGGTTGTCTGCTCAAAATCCTCAATATGAGGATAAAGACTACGAATCCATGGAATCATTTCAATAACTGATAAAACATCAATACGCATAGTATGATTATGATAATCCATTTGTCCATGACGACATTCTTTACGTATATGTTCTACAAAATCATCATTTTTATAATGAATAGTAACTGTTGTAAGCATCTTTTTATAGTCAGGATTTAACACAATTAATCCTGTATCAACACCCCAAATATAATTTAAAATATCTTTAGGAATCACAGGTAATTCATGAATCGTATATTGTTTGGTACGATTTTTAATTGTTTCATGTAATGTAATAGGTTTATGAGAATCATATAACTCAATTTTATCCATAAAATCTAAACGTAAAGAGGATACCATATTTCTAATCATATCATAATAAATCAAATGCTCACGACCATTTTTAACACTAATTCTTATCTCTAAAGGATAAACAAAATGCTGTGAAACATCATTACTAGTACCATGTGTATATTTAATATAACAATAATCATGATTTTCAATAGCCACTAATAAACTGATCAAATTATAATCATAAAGTGTTTCCATAATATAATTATTCTTATAATGAATCGCATCACTACTTTTAATATGAATACGATTTAATAATCTAGTACCAACACTACCTAATATCTCATATTGACTAAAAAATTGAATCAAATCATTTAAATCATCTATATCATTATCAACTACTTCATAAAGACTATCCATCGTATCGGATAACACCCATAAATCCTTATCAACCATATCCATATCAGGATCAATCTCTAAATCATCCTGTAAATCATTTAATAATTGCTTAAATTCTTCTTGCGTTGCTTGACGAATAATACCTAGTCTATTTAAATCTAATTTATGATTACCATAAGTATGCTTATCATATGAATTATTATTGATAAGATTACACATATCACTTAAATTGGTAGCACTTCTTATTTCTTTTTGTACATCACCATTTCGCGCAAATTCCATTAATTGATCCATAGACCAATTATAAGCTATAAATTGACCTTTAGAATTTGTAAGAATCGTACCATCTTTATCTTTACTATTAAAAATAGGTTCAGGATATATATGATTATATTGAGTATGAGAAGATAATTCTAAAATAGTTGGAAAATAAAACTTAAAATTCTTAGCTAAATGAAAAGCATAAAGCTTATTTAAAGGATTATTAGATTGCCATGACCTATCATAAGAAATATAATGAACATCTTTATAAGAAACCTTATATTGCCATTCATCATTTAAAATACCAACAATACGTTTTTGATGCGCATATTCTGTTTTATTACCCTTGTTTGTACTAGAAAAAGATTTAAAACCATAAACATAATAATTACGCAATGAATCTTTAAATATCTTATCAAAAAAATTGGTACCAATTAAAGAACTAAAATTATTAGCCATGACCATCACCTCATCAATATTATCACTTTTTTGTAGAAATATGTCAATTCTAAAAATACTTTCCATTAAGTTTATTCATTGATTCAAGATGAAATGGTATAACTAATCTAACAGGAGGAAAAGAATATGAATACAACATTATGGCAAGATTCTTATCGTATCTTAGGACATGAAAATCCTTACATAACTTATATTTTATCCCAGGAAAGACTATCACAGATTAAAGGTATTTTATATGTTAAATCTGATGATGTATTACTATATCGTGTTAGTGATGTGAAATGGCATCAAAACATTTGGCAACGTTTGTTTGATGTAGGTACGATTTTAATATATACATCTGATTCTATTAAACCACGTTTAAAACTAATCAATATTAAAGATTCTTATCATATTAAAGATATGATTTATGATTGTGTGGAAGAAGACAAAATAAGAAGAGGTATGATCTTTGTGGATGATTATAGATGGGAGGAATATAAATGAAGATTACAAGTATCACTTTAAGAATGATTGATCATGATAATGCTTTGCGTGCTATTGTCTCAATACTATTGGATGATATGCTTGTTATTCATGATATTAAATTAATAGAAAAAGATCATATGTTTATAGCTATGCCAAGTAAAAAAGTTAATGGCTGCTTTGTCGATATTGCGCATCCTATTAATCAACAAACAAGAAGTAGTTTAGAAAAGTTATTATGTGATGCTTATGATTTATCTTATTCATATGATCAATATGTTATCTTTAAGTTAAAGAATGATCATGATTTGTTTCATGTTTCTATAGATGATTATATGATTGAAAAAGAGGTGGATGATATAGATGAAGTCATTTGATTTATGGCAAAGCCAAGTTATCTTTTTAACAGTTAATAGTTCTAATAAAGAAAAAGTAATTAAACAATTAATATCAAAACAAAGTCAAAAAGAACCAGATAGATTCTATGGTGAAGTACCATGTGTTTGTTATAAGGTAAATTATGTACCACCATTTGAAGAATTCAAGGAATTAAAAAATTTGATTATTAGAATTAAAGAAAATACTGGTTTAAGAAGTGAATTTAGAGGTGTTGTGGCGTTGAATGTAGATGAGTGGATAGGTCATGAGCATGAAGATTATTTTAGTGTTTTTTTAAAGTATTTACATGATCATAGTGAATTTATCCAATATATTTTCTATAGTCATTTAAATCATCCATTACAGGACATGATGAAAGTTGTGATTCAATATTTAACACTGCAAGTTCAAAGTATTGATGAATATAATGATATTCATCATTTATATAGGGTGATGAAATATAAAATGAAATGTCAACATATGGACATTTCATTAGATGATACGATTTATTTAACGGATGAAATACTTAAAAGAAATATTGATTTATATAATGAGAGTATTCAAGATAGCATTATTTTAGATATCAATCATTATTTAAATAATAATATCATCAATAGTTGTATTATTGATGATTATATGCATCATCCATCTAATTTAGTGAATATGATAGGAGAAAGATAATGATTAGTTATGATTATGAAATGGATTGGAAACCATATGTCTTTCCAAAAGAAAATAATAGTATTACTTCAAAAGAAGAAATACAAAAAAATATACCAAAGTTACTTTAGACAAACCTATATCTAAAGGTGGCATTCCTATTATGTGTGAAAATAATGAATTGTATATTGATATTAGAAATACCATGAATATGATTTATGGAATGACGGGTTCTGGTAAAACAAGAAGATTATTGATTTATTATATTATTTCATGTGCTTTAGCACATGAAAGTATGATTATTCCTGATATTAAAGGAGAATTATCTAGTGGCTCTTTGTCTTCTAAGATGCGTGGTGTATTGGAAAAAGAAGGTTATCGTTGCTTGTTTTTGGATTTTAGAGATATGATGAGCGATGGTTTTAATGTATTAGAGATTCCATATCGACTCTATCAACAAGATCTTCAAGGAGAAGCACAACAATTGATATCGGATTTAGCGAATAATTTAGGTGAAATTTATAATGGTAGTAAAGCTGATCCATTTTGGCAGGAAACTGCAACTCAGGCTTTTGAAGGCATTATTGGCTTGTTGATGGAAGTATGTGATGATATAGATTATATGAATTTTCAGACTGTACAAACGTATTTATCTGAACAAGGGTGTGATTATTTAGATAAAACTGTGGATTTATTCAGTCAAAATTCATTAATTCTTACAAAACTAAGAGCAGTACTAGCAGAACCCGAAAGAACCAGATTCTCTACGCTTGCGACATTAAATACCTTTATAACCCCTTTCTTATCCAATGAAAAACTATCACAAATGCTAAGTAAAAGTACGTTTGATATCGAATGCTTATATAAAGAAAAAACAGCTTTATTTATCATTCTTCCAGATGAAAATGAAACCTATAAACGTATCAGTGGTATTATCCTCCAACAAATCAATTCAGCCTTAATTTTAGCGGCTTATAACCATCATGGCAAACTACCACGAAGAGTCAACTTTATATGTGATGAATTTTGCAACTTTCATGTACCTAATATGTCAGCTAATATAAGTGCTTCTAGAAGTAGAAATATTCGTTGGACAATGGTATGTCAATCCAAAAAACAACTACAAAACGCTTATGATAAAGCAGCTGACGTTATCGAAGCCAATTGTGAAAACATATTCTTATTAAATACCAATGAATTAACATTACTACAAGAACTATCAGAAAAAGCAGGCCAAACCCAAATCACATATAATCAAAGAATTGAACCATTAATTAGTGTACAAAACCTAATGTCATTAAAAACCAATCATGAATATACAGAAGTATTATATCAATCCAAAGGCATTAATTTTATATCTAAAATGCCTGATATTGATCAATACGAACCATTAAAAAAATACAACAAAACCTATACCATACCTAAATATCCAATAAAACCTGTCAAAGTCTATCAACCTGAACAATTATATAACGATGTCCGTAAAGCCCTCAACAACAATTATGTTGATTATCAAACCATCGATGATTTATTTTTTGAATAGGAGGAAAATATGATTACTGTAGAGAATATTGATAAACAAGGAAGAACAAGTATGAATATAGAATCATTCTTACTTAAGAAAAGAAAGATTTATTTAGAAGGTACCATTACTAATAAATTAGCAATGAATATAATTAAACAAATAGAATATTTAAATGAAATTTCAAATGATGATATTTATTTGATTATTAATAGTGAAGGTGGTAGTGTGAGTGCTGGACTCGCTATATATGATGTCATGCAACAAAGTCAAGCAGATATTGTAACGATTGGCATGGGATTAGCGGCAAGTATGGGATCGTTTTTACTAGCTGCAGGGACAAAAGGAAAGCGATGTGCTTATCCTCATTGTGAGATTATGGTTCATCAGGTGATTGCAGGGATGCAAGGAGGTATGGAAGATTTAACGATTAATTTTCATCGTATCCAACAAACCAATGAAATGTTAACAGAATTATTTGCGAAAAATACAGGTAATACCATTGAAGAAATGAAGAAAATCAATCATCAGGATAATTATCTAGATGCTAAAGAAGCTTTAGAAATAGGGATTATTGATAAGATTTTATAGAGGTACTTATATGAGATATCAGGATTTTGAATATGAAATCGTTAATCAAGAAGTTAGAATATTAAAGTATATTGGTACAAATATTTTTGTATTTGTACCAGTGAGTATTGATGGTTATTCTGTAACGATGATTGGAGAAAAAGCATTCTGCAATCAATCCTTAGAAATGTTAATTCTACCTTATAGTATTAAACAAATTGAAAGTTTCGCTTTTGCCTATACACCTATAAAAATACTATATATTCCTAAAAATTGTCATAATATTTGTGCAACTGCGTTTATAGCTTGTGAACATTTAGAAAATATTATCGTCGATCAAGATAATGCTAATTATTCTAGTATAAATGGAGTATTATTCAATAAAAATCAAACAATTCTAATCAAATATCCTAATGGCAAAAAAGAACAATCATATATTATACCAGATAGTGTCATTGATATAGTCCCTTATGCATTTAGAGAATGTCAACATTTAGAAAATGTTATACTACCAAAACATATCAAAACATTAAAAGCTGGATTATTTAAAAATTGTACCCAATTAAAATCAATATCTTTACCAGAAACAATCATAAGAATTGAGCCACGTGTATTTCAACATTGCTTGAATCTCTCACAAATAAACATACCTAAAAATGTTAAAGTTATAGGGGAACAAGCATTCCAAAATACATCTCTACAAAAGATAAATATTCCTGAAGGTGTTGAATATATTGATTTAAGTTTATTTGAGGATTGTCATCAATTAGAAGAAGTTATTTTACCTAATAGTATTACTTATATTGCTGTTATTGCATTTAGAAATTGCACATCACTTAAGAAAATAATATTACCATCATCTTTAGAAGTCATTGATGAAAAAGCATTTTATAACTGTCATAGTCTTAAAAGTGTACAACTACCTCCATCATTAAAAAGAATTGAGGACAATGCTTTTAACTTGTGTAATAACATTATATTTGATGTTTATGATCATTCATTAGCTTTAGCATATGTTCAAAAAAATCATTTAAACTATCACACCATCTAAAAAAGGAAATTTATCATACATTAACATATATGGTGAAGAGGAGGAAAAACATGAAATCATTATATAAAGACGATCAATATTATGATACAGTAGTTTCTTCTGTTTTTATGATGATCATGGCTATAATTATCATCTTAACTACCACTCATGATATTGATATTGAACCATTGTCACTTCATTTAGATTTTATTTTATTGGTAGAACATGGCATATTATTTGTTGTGGTGAACACATTTTGGAGTATGCAATTAGACCTATATTTTCTTGAAAGAATTGGCATGATATATATGCCATCAATGCTATATTTTGAGTTTGTATTATTACAGGATAATTTTTATATAGGTATCATCTTATTCATCATAATGATGATAGTAATAATAAGTTATTTAATTGAATGTTTATCAAATTTCCAATTACAAACATTAGAAAAATGTTTTAGAAATATGATTATATCCATTTTTTGTATCAGTGTGATTGCATTAGGATGTCATGTTGGTTGTCATATATATCAGGCTATTGATGATATGACTTATCCACAAGTAGTAGAAGCTATTGAAACATTTTTTTAGAATAAAAAAGTAGAAATTCTACTTTTTTATTCCATTCATTTTTTGTTTTTAGAGGCTTACTGGTATATGATTTATGCATAAATTCTAGAACTTTGAAAATTGAATAATGAAATCAATGATACGAGGAGGTATTCTTATGAAGAAAATTATTAAAATGGTACATGTTAATGATGGTGAAAATCAAGTTATGCATAATGGTGATTATATGTTTGTAGAAACTTTTCCTAGAAGTGAAAGAATCATTGAAGCCTTTTTCAACAATGGCTGGACATTGGTGAATCGTACCCAAGTGATTCAACCAACAATCCAAAAAGCTGGTAACTATGGTTTTTATAAGGATGGCTGGGATTTGATGTTTGAAAAGGAGATAGAGGATGATGGCATCGATGATGGTGATGATATTTTACAACAAGTGTTGAATGAGCTTTTTATACAAGTAGATGATGAATATTATATAGATGATGACGAAGAAGAAATCTGTTTCTGTGATGAAGATGAAGAATATGAAGAGTATGAATATGAGTATGATGAAGAATTTGAACAAAAGAATAAAGAAAGAGCAGCCCAATTATATGAAGAACTAAAGAACGATACAATTGATATTGATTCACTAGATACACTTGATTTATTGCTTGTCAATGCTATGTTAAAAAAAGAATCAAAAGAATAACAACATTCCCTTCCTAAATATTTAGGAAGGGAACTTTTTAATGGGAGGTCATATATGAAAAAAATAATACTTATATTTGTTTTAATAATAGGTTTAATACTGATAAATAATCAACATAAAAACATTTTACAATCTGTATCGGCTTATTATCAAATTCATGATGATATCAATATATTAACTTATGCGACTAAAAGTTATACTGTCCTTGGTAGTGAATATCAAAGTAATGATATTAGAAATATCGAATTCTTAGATAGTTTAAATAATATGCCTAATAATGCCTGGGATGTTTCTGATAATCAGGATGGTTCTGTTATGGCTTGGGTTAATAATGATGTATTATATATTGCAGGAAATGGTGGTGTTTATGGTAATGAAGATAGCAGTTTTTTGTTTTCATGTTATAGAAATTTAGAAAGTGTTGATTTTAATGATTGTTTTTATACAGTGGATGTGAAGGATATGAGTCGTATGTTTTTTATGTGTCAATCATTAGTGTCGTTAGATTTAAGTTGTTTTGATACATCGAATGTTACAAATATGTATGCGATGTTTCATGATTGTGAGTCTTTGGTGGGTTTAGATGTGAGTAGTTTTGATACATCAAATGTCACAAATATGGTATTGATGTTCAATGAATGCTTTTCTTTACAAGATTTAGATATTGGCCATTTTAATAAAACCAATGCTGATACATCTTATATGTTTAAGGATACGATATATGAGAAATAATGATTTTTTATATGTACTAGATCAACATACTAAAGAAATCAAACTATTAAGATATCTAGGTAAAGACCATGAAGTTACGATACCAGATGAAATGAATGGTTATCCTGTAACAAGCATTGATGAGTTATGCTTTTGTAAAAATAATATATTGGATTTTACATATGAATATACTATTCAATCATTTAAAGTATCACCAAACCATCCAGTCTTTATAACACATGATCATGCTTTATACGATAAAACAAATCAAACACTTATTCGTTATCCTAACATTCAAAAAAATAATATATACTTACCTCATCATCTTATTAATATAGGAGGCCATGCTTTTGATTCATGTACAGGTATTAAAGAAATCTATTTTTCAGAAAATGTACAATATATAGGTAATAATGCTTTTGATTATTGTCATATTAAAACTATGAGATTACCAAAAAACTTAGAAATCATCAATAATAGTTTAATTAGTCGTTATACTTCTTTTAAGTTCTTTGAAGTGGATCAAGATAATCCATATTACACAGCTATTGATGGTGTTCTTTATAGTAAAGATTTAGTGCATCTTATCGCTTATCCAACACATAAAAAAGATGCAACATATATTATTCATGAAAATGTACAATGTATTGATGATTATGCTTTTGCCAGAAATCATTATATTAAAGAAATATTACTTTTAGATAATGTTAAAAGTATTGGTAATAAGGCTTTCTTTGATTGTTGTTATTTAGAAAGTATTAATCTAGTGGATAGTATTGATAAAATAGGCTGCTATGCATTTTATGGTTGTCATAGTTTAAAAGATATTGTTTTACCTAAAAACTTACAATTTATTGAAAAAGGATTGTTTGATGATTGTCGACAATTAAGATGTGTTATGATGTATGATAAAGTGATGTATATTAATGATGATGCTTTTAGTGGTTGTCATGACTTGGAAAGTATACGATTATCTTCTTTGCTTAAACGTATAGGAGATACAGCGTTTTATGAATGTCTTAGTTTAAAATATATTTGTATACCTAGTAGTGTACAATATATCAGTTATAATGCTTTTAAGGAATGTAGTGAAGAGCTTGTGATTGATGGATATCCATATTTTTATGAAAGATTTGGATGTTATATGATTGATTGATTGTATGGTATGATTATAAAAAAGGAGAAGAATATGATAGAACTAGAAGTGATTGAAGATAAACCAGAAGCCAAAGTTGTTGATACTGATGATTTAGATATACAAGCAGAGATACCACCACTATATGATGGTTTTCCTGTAACAGTAATAGGTGAAGAGTCTTTTATGGGCTATGAGCATTTGTATGCAGTTTGGATGCCTAAAACGATTAGAGTGATTGAAACATCAGCTTTTGAAGGAGGTCAACTCTTACAAGGTTTGAATTTACCTGAATATTTAAAAGAAATACAGGATTATGCATTTTGTAACTGTGATTCTTTAAATATCAATAATTTACCTGATAATGTAGAATATATAGGTGAAGGTGCTTTTGCTTATTGTCATATGATGCAAGAAATGATACTACCAAGAAAGCTTAAAAAACTTAAAACAAATACATTTCAGGAATGTACATCTTTAGCTTGTCTATATGTATGTGATAGTATTGAAAAGATTGAAGAAAACGTCTGTGAAGATGAAACACATCTTATAAAAGTTAAAGCTGAAGCTTATGATTTATGTCGTAAACAAGAAGCGATTATCGTTAATGATGATGATCCATTATATACATCTATTGATGGAGTTTTATACAACAAGGATTGTACATCATTGATAAGATATCCAGCTAATAAAAAAGGAGATACCTTTATTATTCCCGATACAGTAACAAAAATAGAACGTTATGCTTTTGATCATAATTATGAATTAAAAAAGGTTGTTATCCCTGATTCCGTAACATTCATTGATGAAGGTGCTTTTCAATTTTGTGAACGTATTAAAGAAATTCAATTATCAAAAAATGTTCATCAATTCATGACGGAGACATTTATTTATTGTTCTGATTTAAAAAATATTGACATCTCTCATATAACAGAAATGGAAGATAGCGTCTTTTTTGGATGTCAATCTCTTGAAGAATTAACGCTTCCAAAGGAACTTACAAAACTAGATTTTCAGGTTTTTGATGAATGTCCTAATCTCATACTTAAAGTATATAAAGATTCTTATGCTTTAAAATATCTTAAAACGCATAGATGGAAATATACGATCATTGATTAGATTCTACTTTTTCTTTCCTATATCTTAGGTGATTAACTTATATATTTTTATTAAAATAGAATCATCAAAAGAATAGGAGAAAACAAAAATGAAAAAAGAAGAATTACAAACAAAGAAATTAGAAAAACATAGTTGTTGCTGGGGTAGTGATTATTATCATTGTATTAATTGTTACTGGTTTGATCCAAACTATCATTATGGCTATTGTGATAATTTAAAAATTGATACAACACCTGATAATTATTGTTCAAGTTTTGCAGATAAGTAAGCTATCATTGGATAGCTTTTATCATAGAAAGGAAGTAGTATATGAATAAGACAGAAATATTTGAAAAACTTAAAAGTATACTAGTATATCATTTAGGTGTTGCAGATGATTCAGTAACCATGGAAGCTTTACTTGTAGATGATTTGGGTGTAGATCCTTTGATTACCATGCCAATTGCCATGGCAATAGAAGACGCTTTTAATTTTGAAATACCTGATGAAGTTGTGGATAGTGTGGATGATGTGGTTAGTGTTAAAGATGTGATGAATTATATTATTGAAAGTATGAAATGATAAGGAGAAACATATGGATGAGTTAGATAATTATATTACTTTAAGAGATTCAATGGGCAATGATAAATTATTTGAGTTTTTAGATTATATTATTTATGAAGATGATGAATATGTTGTTTTGCTAGAAGATGTACCTGGTGCTGATGAAGTGGTTATTTTAAAAATAGAAGAGGGTGAAACAGAAGATAGTGAGTCATATGTTAGTGTTGATGATGTGACATTACAAGCTGTATTTGAAATATTCAAAGAAAGAAATAAAGATATTTATAATTTTGGAGGTTAACCTATTGGTTAATCTTTTTTCTTGTTTTTCTTTCCAGCATTTTGATGTTATATATTTCACCTCTTTGATATGATACGGATAGGAGGTTATTATGGACACATTAAACTTAACAATACTTAAACAAAATTCACAAATATATAAGGAAATTATACGTATCTCTAAATTAAAAAGTATGCAAAGAAGATTATATGGTTATCAAGCAATTCTAGAATATATCAATCTTTATTGTTTAACCCAATTACTTCATATTTCCCTTAAAAAACATTCTACTATAGAAATCATCAATCAATATGGTCAATATGATGATGAACTATATGATAGAATGATGACTATCAATGCTAATTACAATGATTTTTCAGAAAAAGGTTATGATCATTTTGATATTGGATTATTTTTATATGATATTCAAGCTATCTATGAAATTATTAAAAATAACTATGGTGATATTATTTTTGATACATCATTAGATATTTGTCAATCATATAATCAATATATCAATTATTTAGAAAAAGAAGAATATTGCATATTTGAATTAAAAAAATTCATGAACTTTAAACCAAATCAATATTGGTATACTTACATGGAAACAGTGGCTTCACTTTCAGAAATATTCAACCAATATTTAAATATCCCACCATTACCAAAACAGAAACAATATATCAATGAAATGTTAGAAATCATGGAGAACTACTATGAACAATATCAACAAGCTTCTAAGTCAAATACTTGAAGAATTAAAAAAACATCTCAATCATCAAGAATATGCTCATTTAATAGACATCAAAAATAATGTTGTTATCTATTGTATCGATGATACGATCGATACAATAGACATGAATAATGAATATATATCATCCATGCATATTCAACCTTATTCACAAATCATTGATATAGCACCTATTAATGATCATTATATTAAACCGATATTACTGATAAGAGAAGATGCTACTACAACACAAATAATCCATGAAATATGTCATTTGTTATCAATTGGATTATATCAAAATAATCATCATTCTCTAGGAATTAATGAATATTTTGATGATAAGAAATATGAACATTATTATCTTAATGAATGGATGAATGATATAATAACGAGTTATTTTATGAAATTATTATTTCATGAAGAATTTCATTATAGAGAGATGGATAAGCTTAAAGCATATATATGTGTTGATATGCATCAATTATTGATTTGGTATTTTGGTGGTCATGTGCGTCATATAAGAAATATGTTAGGTGATTATGATGTTTTATATCCTAAATTCCCACAGAATTGTACATTGTAATGAAAAACACTAGAGAAA
>JAJQFG010000021.1 GCA_021201315.1 Erysipelotrichaceae bacterium | reverse complement strand
CTCCTTAGTGAACTTTTAATTATTTATTTTGTTCACTTTAGAGAATCATATCATTGATTATTAGATAACAATGGTACTTTTTTATGTTATTCAAATCATTGATTGATACAAGGGGATGAAGACTCTCACTAGTTGTACTGCTCTTATTTTTTGATGAATTGTTACCTGAATCTAATGTAATTATTTTTTGACCTGATAGATCTGATATTTCTTTTAATGTTGAATATTCACTACTACTAATGAATATTTTGATTGCACAATTATCAATAATAGTTGTTGTTGCTTCTTCTCCATAAATATTATTTAACTGGCTATCATATGTTTGTGATATGATAAGCAACGAAACGTTTCGTTTTCTTATAGTGGTGCATATTGTGTCTAAACCATTAATATAACCTGCATTAGCAGCTTCTTCTAGTAATATCTCTGTATGTCTATCTAATCTTTTACTATCGTTTTTATTTGAATTAAAAATCACCATTTGAAAAAAACAATTTATAAAAAGAGCTGATAAAAATTGATAATTTTTGGTGGCATCGTTTGATTTAATAAAATAGACAACTTTTCCATTATCTTTATTACCAACTCTTTCAAGCTCCATATCATCAGTAGATAATAATTGAGAGAGGTTAGCAGTTAGAAAAGGTGAAAATGCAGTAGAAAATGATCCTTGCATACTTATACTATAAGGGTTATCACCCGTTAATTGTGAAGCTATACTATTCCAACGTTCAATAACAATATTAGCTGCTTTGACTTGATTTGTTTCATTATCTATTGGATTAATTATTTCAGCTTCTAATTCTTTAAATAGTAGATCTAGTTGATTAGTTTCTCCAATTTTTTCAAATAGTTTGTTAAATAGATTGATCATTGTATTAATATTTCTCTGATCTTTAAATTTTTTATGGTAACACATTAATAGGATAAGTGTTTTACATAATTCACGACAGTTTGAATTCCAAAATTCGTTATCACTGTCAGAAGGAGGAATAATAGTTCGCAACATTGTATCGATAAAATCCATATCAATCTCTTCGTTTAGATCTACTATTGAGTCTTTAATAAATCTTCCGTTTATAGTTTTAATATACCAAAAAGGATTAAAATGATTTATTTTTTTAAATTCAAATAAATCCAATACTTTAACATCATAACCGTTGTTGATAAAATAATTATGGTATTTTTCATGTAATACACCACCTACATCAGTAATTAGTTTTGTTGGACAAGCATCAGATTCATTAGGAATTGCGATTAAAGAAGGTTCGACAATAGAGTATGATTTGCCCGATCCACTGTTGGCGATAACGTACACATTACGATTATCAACAATATCAAATTTATCTTCTAAACTTAATTGTGCATTTTCTGTTAATATCATATTATTGCCTTGTATCTTGCTTTTCATAGGTTTAAGTTCATTAATAGAATGTATTTTTGCTTGTAATGGTTTATTTTTCTTTACTGAGTTACCATTACATATGTATGCGACAATAATGAATAGTAACCCAATATATATAAGCATGTTATTCAAAAAAATTACCTACCTCTCATATTATTTTTATTAGCGTTTTGATTTGTTTTTTCAACAAATTGGTTTAACTCAAATAACCCTTTAATTATTATACCTTTAAGGTTACTTCTAGCAGCATATCCAAGTTTATTGACTTTATGATTTGTTTCTGCATTGTTTAATATACGTTTATAATAGGAGTTATCTAACGTATCCTTATTATTATAGGATTCAATGTTTAAAAATTTTATTTGTTCTTTAGTAAGAAAGTTTTCTTTAATAATTGTTTTATTTCTTAAAACAACATCATCAATATATGAGTATTTCTTTTTTAATTGACATAGTTCTTCGTATCGGGATTTTTCTAAATGAATATTTGGAATTTTATTAATAATGCGTGATTCATACGATTTATATTCTATAGTTTGATCTATACCCATTTCTTTTAATTTATTATTTTGAATATTAGCAAGATTATATCTTAGTTTTTGTATGATTAAATGACTTTCATATTTGTTATCCAAAGGATTACGATATTGTTTTTTTCCTAAATCATTTTTATATGATTTTGAAATAAATGAATCATTTTCATATTTATAAGCCAATGATTCCCAATGAACGTGTAAATTAAATGTATTTGAGTTTTTATTTCTAGAACAATGAACAGCATATATAACTGCTGATTTATCATTAACAAAATTATCATTGAAATATTGATCAAGTATAGGTTTTGGTAATTGTGATGTTTTATCTTTGTCAATGTTTCCGTTATGATTGAATACAATAAAGCTATTAGACAAATTAGCACACCAATCACGAGTAATAATTGATTTGGTTTGTTTAGCTACTGGATCTTGTATTAATGCATTTAATAATGTTTCTGGGTTTTTATAATTATTAGGCATACCTTCAACAAGTAATGTATTTGAAAATATTAAGTCTTCATTAGATTTAGAACATTTATAATGTTCACCTGTATCATAGTTTTTCATATCTTTTCTTAAAATATATCCTGTTTTATTAATTGACGATTGTTTGTTTAAACTTTTAACACTAAAATGTAATTCCATATATGTTATATCTTCTTTCTTGTTTAATGTGTTTTGTGGGTGTATTTGTGTTCAGTACCGTTTTATGAGGTGCTATAGTGAGCCACCCACATAAAATAAAGAAAAAGCTATTGATAGGTTTTATCAATAGCCTTAATCATTTGATCTACAATAGGTTGAAAACTATCATTAAGATAATTAGAATTTTCTATAAGTATATTTTCTTCATCATCAATTAAACCGATATCTTTAAAGTGGTTAAGGATATAACCACCAACTACATAACGAGCTTGTGATTTACGATTACGTCTTTTATCATTAATTACTTTGCGATCTTTCTTTATTTGTTCTTTGATATTATTAAGATAAGATTCTTTTTCACTTGCTCTAGTTAATAGTTCAATAATATCTTCATTACTGGAATAGGCTTCAATAAATTTTATGTCGTTTTTCGAAAATCCTAAACTTTTTAAAAGTTGTATTTCTGTTTCATTAAACAAAACTTTATTATCGTTTATCATGTTTTATGCCTCCTTATTTATATGATGTGAAAATTAAACTTTAGTTTATCTAGTAATTCTGACTGATCATGTTCTTCAACGTCAAAAAACATATTAGTGAATTTTAGTATTTGGTTATCATCTAATGATTCCCAAAAATCCACATCAGACTCGGCTTTACAAATAATAAATGTACCAGCAATAATATCATTACCAATACTTCTATTAGCTTTTAAATTGTTAATTTTACCTTCATCATTACATATAATTGCTGTATGATCATCAATATATACTTCTTCAATGTGTCCTCCAACGATTGATTGAAATGACTTTAGTTTATTTGGTATAGTTGCTTCATATGGATGTTTATCAGGTTCAATAATTAAAACCTTAATTTCATCAGGTTCAGGTCTATTTGAAGCTAATGTTTGATTTATTTCGTTTAATGAATTATCCATATTTTTCATAAAGTTCATTAGATTTTTGAGGTATTCATGATTTTCACAAGCAATCATATAAGGTTGTTCTAAAGATTCATTAAAGGTCGAATATAATCGTATGCCGTTACTAAACGTATCAATATCTAAATTGGCATTGGCGTCATCAAATAAAGTCGGATTACCCTCATAGTATAAAACAATAGGTGGATTGGTTAATTCTTTTAATTTAATAGGATAATCATCATCCAACATAGTAATTGTATTATATTCTAATTGTTTAGTGTATTTAATGATTTCAGATACACTTATAGGTTCTTTATTCACAATTGCTTGATATATTTCATAGAAATTACCATTATGTTTTAGTGAAAGAGCTATTAAAGCTTCTCTTGATATTGTTTCATTATTCATGATATTATTGCTCCTTTTTTAAAATGGTTGTTATGTCATCGCATACTTTATTTTGATCATTTTCTTTTTTATATTGTGAAATGAAGAAAAGTAAATCATCTAGTGTTGCTGTTTCGTTAGTAATCATATAACTGATTATATTGTTGTATAAATTTCTGAATTCAAATACATAGTTATCAGGTTTATCTTCAAAATCTTTTGTTGTTAAAAATCTAAGAATTTTAGTGTTTACGCTTGCGTATAAGTTAGCACTCATATCTTTAATTGCTCCTCCCCAAGTCAAGTTAAAATTTTTTATTTTTTATAAACTATATCTTTATATATTTAGTTATTTCATAAATTCTTATATATCTATATTACATATATTGTAATATATTTGTTTGCTTCCAGTGATAACCCCTAGGGGTTATCAAAAATTTTGCGTATAAAAAATCTCTGACGACTGATTTTTTGCATAATGTTAATACTCATCTTCATCTATAATAACAGTACCTCCCGCCAACAGGGTCACGCCCTTAACTACTTTCGTCCTGATTATTATAAATGAGCCCCTTTTGGCTTTCAAACAGGATCATGTCCTAATGGAGTAATGCCAGGGTGATCATTTATGCTTGATATTCATTTGTGATACTATAAACTTCAGCCGTAATTGTTTATAGTATTGACTTTTAATCAACTATAGTTACATTTGACTTTTATACTATACTTACACAACTATTTACTCTGGATTCACTATATCTACTGTGCTACTACTACCATGTTCTCTGGATGTCGCACATCACTCATCATCTTGTTTGCATCATAATGCACATCTTTTACTATTAACGTATGAATAATCCTTAACAGCTTGTTCATTAATGCTACCATTGCTTCTTTACCTTTTAATGGATGAATATTTCTCTTGGTATAGTATTCATATAATTCTTTGTTGTTTTTAAGCATGGAGAATACTGCCTGATACATGATATGTCTTAGCTTGCTTCGGCCTCGCTTGCTGATAATCATTTGACCCTTTTTCTTGCCTGAACTATCCTCAATCAGTGATAATCCTGTCATTTTGCTCATTTGCTTTGGTGATGTGTATTTTCTTATATCACCAAGTTCGGATACAATACCAACAGCTAATACTAGTCCTATTCCATCTATTTCCATTATTCTTTTTACATCTTCACTTTGACTCAACAATTCATTCATTCGAGCCTCTATACCTGCTAGCTCACTCTTTATTGATTCATATTGTTTAATATAATAATCCAACTCTAGACATGCACTACTCAATCCCTCTGTTATACCCACACTTTTCTTCGCATATTCTATGATTTTTTTGATCATTGTCCTGCCAATTCCATACTTATGTTCCTTGTGTATTTCCTGGAATACTTCCTCTGGATCCTGTGATGCAATCACTGATGGAAGTTTATATCGTTTAAGCATCCACATAAATGTTACACTTTCCCAATCGTTGCAGCAGTTTTTGTATTCAGGAAAATATCGATCCAGCCAGTTTATCATTTGATTCTTCTTGCATACAACATCCTTAGTGATTGCTCTTCTTAGGTTATTTGCGTTTCTTAATTCTTCATAAATCCCTTCAAGAAGATTTGGCTCTGTATATCGTCCTTCTTTTACAAGATTAGCTATAACCCTTGCATCACGATAATCAGTCTTTGACTGGTTATTATCATCAAGTTCTTTTGATTTCTTTGTGGCTGCAGGATTAACTGTTACAGCCTTGTAATCATTGACTTTTAACCATCTTGCCAGTGGAAGCCAATATACACCTGTTGGTTCCATACCTATAATCACTTTTGTTTTCTTCTCTTTTTCCATGATTTCCTTGAACCATTCTACAAATTCTTCATAGCCTTTAAGATCATTATCAAATTTTATTGATTTACCTAATTCAAATCCTATAAGATCTTCTGATCGTGCTACATGGAAATCCTTTGATACGTCAACTCCTACTATTAATGTTTCAAAATCTAGTTGCTTTAAGTTCTGTTCTTGTTTATAATTCATTTGTGAATCTCCTTTTCTATAATTTTTTCGACTATTAAATTATACTTAATTTGGAGATTCTTTTCTATACCTCACTTTCTCTACCTGTCTCTATTTTACTACAGGTAGCTTTCTATTTTGAAACATGAAAAGGTGCTTTGCTTAAACATTGCACCTTTTTTTCATGTTTTTCTATATTAACATTATACAATATTATTATTGATTCTAAAGGGTAATCTAGGTCAATAAAAGAAAGTAAAAGACAAGCAAGGACATACTATTTTGGTAATGAAATATTTTGGTTTTTCATTTTTTGATAAAGCATATCAATAGCCTTGTTTGTATAAGTTTTAATTGTTGTTGTTGATTTATTGAGGCTATAAGATATTTCATCAATTGACATTAAGTTAATATATTTCATTGTTAAAATAGTCTTGTATATAGACGGATCTAGTATATTGACAATATTTTCAATTTGGCTCATACTTGTCTCAACATATTCAATATCTATAATAATATTGTTTATTTTTTGATCATAGTTAATTTTGCAAGCATTTTTAACTAACATATCATATTGTGGGGATTTAATTGTTTCTAGCTCAGCAGTTAATGACATATGCGTTTCTACTAAGTCTTTATATGTTTCTAATAATTGTTTTATTTCTTCCATTAATCTCAACTCCTTTTTGAAGAGAAGAACACTTTATCGTATCTTCTCTTCAAATATTTGTTTTTCTTTGATAAAGGTATAATAATCTAATTTATCAATGCGTCCATTGCGATTTTTGCAAACATCTATCATTTCTTCAAAAAAAGGATCAGTATCTTCACATTCTATTATTTTGGATTTTTTCAATAATAAAACATGTGTACTACTATTTTCTAATTCACCTGATGATTTTAAGCTGTTGATTGTTAAACCATTGCCCTTGATTGAACCTCTATCTACTTGCGATGCAATGAAAATAATAAGATTATATTGTAATGCAAATTGGCGTAATTCCTTCGTACAATATGTAATGCGCTCATACTCACTACGAGTAGCATAATTTTTATCTTCAATGCCTAGTAGGCCTATATGATCTATAAATATAATATTAGTTTTATTGCTATCAATGTTGTTTAAAACCGTTGATTTTAATTTTTCGAGTGTTATGTATCCTGAATGCATAACAAGATTCTTGTTTAATATCTTGTTTCTTGCTTCATAATAAGTGTCGTCTTTTTTAGTAAATGATCCCATTTCCTTGTTGCTTGCAATTGAAATCATGCGCTTAACAAACAATTTCTGAGATATTTCTATATTAAAGTATTGGCATTTATTTTTATCTGATAAGCTAAGGTTAAAGAATATATTCATAAGAAAGGCTGACTTTCCGAAACCAGTAACAGCAGCGACTGTTATAAAATCGGTTTTATTAATATTTAAATATTTTGATAATACTGGAAATTTATTGATTTCTAAATATTCATCATCTTCAAATATATACTTATCAATAATTTCTTCAGTTAAAATAGGCGAATCATCAACAATGTTTATATTTTTTATGTCATCTAATTGTTTAAAATAATCAATTGAGTTAATTTGCTTGTTTTTTAAAAGATTGTTTAAATTTAAAATTTGGTTTTGCTTATAAACTTCTATTAACGTATTAGCTAAACCGATAGCGACATTTTCAACATCACATGTGTATATGTTTTTCGTATAAATATTAGTAATAAATTCTTCAATTTCATTGCTATTTAGATATTTTAACATTTTAAAATGATCAATATGTTTAACTTCTTTGAGGTATATATATACTTTTTGGTGAAGTTCAACTTTAAAATACTTTTCATCGAAATGAATTTTATCAATCAATTTGATGTTATTTGCAAATATTCCTAAAAGAGCTTTTTCAAAGGATATTATGTCGTTATTATTTATATTCATGGTATTTCAACTCCTTTACTTCTTAAATATTCTATTTGTCTTTTTTGTGTTTTTAAAGCTTCTTCAATGCTACTATCATGAGATTTATAGTTTTTCCACATTTCGTTTTGAAGAAATGTTCGTGGAAAAACCATGTGATCTATGTCATTTTCCATTTTATTTGTGTAACTTACAGCTCCATTGATAATATTGTTAATGGTTTCATAGTCATAATTTTGAGTGTTCCAATAATCTAAGGTATCATTTAGAAATCCTTTTTTGCCATAAGAATTCCAAAACTTTATGAAGTCAGGATTATCGATATCATTAATTGTTGTAGGTGTGGCGGCTTTATTGCCACCACCTACAACATCATTTATATTCTTACAATTCTTGTTAGTTGTTGATTGTTTGTTAGTATTTTGTTGATTGGTTGTTAAGGTGTTTGTTGGTGATTGATAGATATCATAATTATTTATTGATATAATCGTACCTTTTTTAGATGATTTGATTGTTAGTTCGTTTGTTGCTTTTAGTCTTTTCAATGATGTTCTTATATTTTGAATTGAGAGGCCTGTTTCTGTGGATAAAAGTTCATAACTTGTAACAAAACTGCCACGTTTGATTAATGTGCCTTTATATTGTTTATCTTTATTGTTTGCTGATAATAAGCAATAAATAAATAAATGAGCAGTAAGAGGCTCTTTGAACCATTCCCAACTTTTAAAACTTCTAAAAAGTTTAATGTATCCATATTTTGAATTGTCATTATAGTTCATTTTATATACCTCATTTCATAATTTGATGATTGGATAGAAGATATATTAGTAATCTTCTATCCATATTATTTGTTAAAATTGTATATCATCATCAAATATTTCAACAAAATCACTATTTTGATTTCGATTTTCTTGCTTTGCTTTTGATTCAAGAAACTTGATTTTGTCAATAACAACTTCTTTGGAATATACTTTGCTTTGATCTTTAATTTCATAGGTGTTTGATTGAATATGAGCTGTAATTGCAACTAATGATCCTTTTTGACAATATTCTTTGATAATTTCTGCTTTTCGATTAAAGGCAATGCAATCAATAAAATCAGCAGATTGATCATTCATACTTTTAAAATCACGATCAACTGCTAAAGTTAGATATGCAATTGATGTATTAGATTGAGTTTCTTTTAATATTGGATCTCTTGTGAATCTTCCTACTAATAATACAGTGTTCATTTTTTAGTCTCCTTTCTGGTTTAGACTTGATATAGTTGCGATGTAATATCAGTGAAATCAAGGTCTTAACCTATAACAGCTTTAAACTATATACGCGTACTTTTTTCTTCAAGAAGTGTTCTAAGCTTAATTCAATTATATCCTACATGTTTTTCCAAAAAAATATGTTGAACTTGACAAAAACTCTATTTTTCTTGACATTTGAAAAAAATTAAAAAAATTTTTCGTTTTGGCCCTACAACTATAATTACTTTTTTTATATAGTGTATAATATGTAAGAAAATTCATAATAAGGAGGAATTTATATGAGATATGTTTTTCTTGAAAATATGTTTACATCTAAGGATAGAATATATATTAGAGATAAAGCTAGTATATCCGACACTAATTTTTGTAAGAAAATGAAGGGTGTAAGAAATTTCACAAAGAAAGATAAAGAAGTTATTACAGACATTATTCATGAGGACTTTAGAATTGATGCACCTACCGATTTAATTTTTTCAACTAACGAAGATGATCTTGTGCATTTTAAGCCACTTACTGACAAGGCTTTTCGTTTTCGATTGATGATTGATAAGTTTTTGGATGAAAACAATAAAACTCGTGATAAGTTTTTATGGAATTACAAGATCATGAATTTAAAGAAGACGAAAAAGATGATAATACATTAAAATCAAAAAGTATGACAAACGAGGAATATTTTGAGGTAATATTTGCTAAAGATCATAAGTGGAATGAAAAAGAAAGTTCAACACCAAAGCAAAAACGTTCAAATAGAAAATCAAAAAAAGGTGTTGTTATATTGTATGATGATATTGAAAAGGCCTATTGGCGAGGGCCATTTAATCTAAATGAAAAAGAAATCATTATGATTTCACATTATTGTGGCTATTCACCTAGCTTCGTTTTAGGTACTAATGAAGTGTTGGTTTCTAAACAATTTGAAAATACGGAGCAGAAGTTGTTAACTGATTTTGTCTTAAAAAATGAGTATATTAAAAGATTGACTAATCATGTAAAAAATACAACCACAATATTAGATTATGATAATGAATTTAATGGTATAACAAGTGAAGGATTCAAAGATTTTATAGCTGATTATTGTACTGAATATTTTGATGATATTATTGAGAAAATGGTCATCGATTATTATGAACTATACCTTTTAGAGAATAGAGATAAATATCGATATTTTTTACATAACTATAATAGTTTAACTAAAAGTTTACCTGATGAAAAAAAAGCAGAGATTAATGGTAAATTACGTGAATATTTATCACAACAAAACTTTTTTGATCAAAATATGGACAACTACGAATATATGGAAGAAATAACAGATTATGATATTAATGTTGGTAAGAATATGCGTTGGTTGAAGAATCATGGATACACTTTTAGTGAATTAATTGAGGAAAAATATTTATTACCAGATTATTCAAATGATTTGCCTAAGGTTGATCCAAAACGTTTAGAAGAACTTGATAAGTTATTGAAAAAAAGAGAACTTATTCAAGAACTCATGCCTGATTTAACTATTGATGAAGCAACGTTGCTTACATTTGATCAGATTTTATGTTGATTATATGATATAAAAAACTGTGACACAGTTGTGACACAGTTTTTATTGTAAAATAAAGAATAAATGATATAATAAGTATATAAATAAAGAGATTTTATATCATGTAACATGAAATATAAGTGATATTTAGTTAGTGTCATTGAGTTCGAATAAATCAAACTAGAAAAAAGGCCGATTAAATCGGACTTTTTTAGTTAAAAATGTTGAATTGATACACTTCTGATACTTTTTATTTGTGAATAAAAAATATATAAAGTATGATAAGAAAAACAAATAATGCTCAATAATATTTAATAGTAAAGAAAATGTGTTTTTCTTATCATAAAGTTATAAGGAATGATTTATAGATTGATATTTTGTATACTTTGGAGTATAATACTTATGAGTATACAAATAAGAGTGGTAAAGTTATATGTTAGGAAGAGTAGAAGAATTAAACTATTTAAATGAATTATATGAAAGTAACAAGTTTGAATTTCTAGTGATGTATGGTCGAAGAAGAGTTGGGAAAACTACTTTACTTCAAGAATTTTCAAAGCATAAGAATGCAATCTTTTTCCCAGCACGTGAAAAAAATGATGCTTTAAACTTAGAAGACTTCTCAAAAACAATACAACTTCATTTTGAACAACAATTTATTTCTTCATTTAGAAGTTGGGAAGATGCTTTTTCTTATATTGGAAATAAAGTGCAGAATAGAGTTGCCCTTATTATCGATGAGTTTCCATATATCATTGAAGAAAATCCATCTGTAAAATCACTTTTACAACACGCGATTGACTATAGCTGGAAAAATAAAAATATTTTTTTAGTTCTTTGTGGTTCTTCTGTCAGTGTTATGGAAAAGGAAATTATGGGAAGAAAAAGTCCATTACATGATCGTCAAACTGCTACACTAGAAATAATGCCATTTGACTATTTAGAAAGTGGGCTTTTTTTCCCTAACTACAGTAATGAAGATAAATTAATTGCTTATGGAATTTTAGGTGGTATTCCAAGATATTTAGAGGCTTTTGATTCTTATAAATCAATTGAAGAAAATATAGCTTCTAAAATTATTCGAAATGGTTCTTATTTATATGAAGAACCGGAAAACTTGTTAAAAGCTGAATTACGAGAAACAAATACCTATAATTCTATACTTTCTGCAATAGCAAATGGTAAAAACAGAATTATTGAAATTGCAGATTATATACATGAAGATCGAACAAAAGTATCTAAATATTTAGTAACACTTCAAACACTACGTCTCATTGAAAAAAGAGTTCCATGTGGAGAAAATAGTAAATCAAAAAAATCTATTTATGTTATAAAGGATAATTTTTTAAGATTTTGGTTTCGATATGAATTTACGAATAATGCTTATTATGCAATGTTAGGTCCAAAAGATGCTGCTACTGAAATTATGAATGACATTTCAAACTTAATGGGAGAAGTGTTTGAAGAAATATGTAAAGAATATTTAATTTATCAAGCTAAGAGTAGAAAACTTCCCTTTATCCCTTTTTCTGTAGGAAAATGGTGGGGTAATAACCCAAGTATCAAAGCACAGGATGATGTTGATATTTTGGCTATTGATCGATATAGTAAAAAGGCAATCTTTATGGAGTGTAAATTTACATCCAACCCTATGCCTTATGAGGAATATGTTGATCTTGTCAATGCAACAAAAGCATTTCCTAATATCGAAGAGAAATATTTGTATTTTGTAAGTAAATCAGGATATACAGACGCAGTAAAACGACAAGCTAAAATTGATCATGCAGTTCTATTAACTATTGATGATTTGTTTAAATAAGGTATTTGCCTGGCATGAAGAACAATTTTATGGAATCTAAAGTAAAAACGATGTGTTCATAAGGTGTTTCTAATAATTTCTTATCCTTGTCTTCTGAAAAAATATAACAATGCTTATATCTTTGATCACAATAATCTGTAATATGCCATTGATAGCTAAAGTATTCTTTCATATAGTCCTCATTTCTTTCTATTATTAGGACGCTTTATCAAAACAGACGAGGAGTAATCAGACGTTGGATGATTATATACAAATGATAATATGACTACTGTTTTCATTAGGTTGGTAAATATAAATTGAACGAAATATCGGTCAATAAAGATATGAACTTATCGAGTTTAAATATGAATACAAAAAAGCATTGATTAATGAAGTGATTTTGTCAAGTAGACAATTTAAATAATTAAAATGATTTGCTATTC
>JAJQFG010000013.1 GCA_021201315.1 Erysipelotrichaceae bacterium | reverse complement strand
ATTCATCATCACTTACATTAAATTCATTTCTTAGAATATCTAATAGTTCACAATAAGCATCTTTTCTGCCTTCATTGAATTTATCAGGGCTATCTTTATAATCATCTAAAGCATCATTAGCATATTCCAATACACTTTCTATCATGTATTCATAAGATTCTTTATATAACATGTTATTTACCTCTCATTTTTGCTTTCATACAAATTTGTCTACATCATCTAATCCATATTCTTTTAAATCTTCTTCTCTTGTTTCCAATCTATTTTTTAAAGTATCAAGTATTTCATAATAACCAAGTTTTTTACCAGCATAATAATGGTCTTTAGGGTTATTTCTATACATTTTTAAAGTATCGTTAGCATTATTCAATAGTAACAATATTAAATGCTTAAATGATTCGTTATTTAATAAATTATCCATCTAAATACCTCCATCACTATTCACGTGTAATTATTCTATCATCTTTTATTAAAATACATTTATTGAATTCTATATCAACTTCACCATCTATTTCATTCCATTCCACAGTCAACATATCATCATCCCAATCCTTTAATTCGTTATAACTCATATAATCATATATAAATTCATCTGACATATATTCTTCAATAAGCCAGCCAGATAAATTATGACATTCCATATTATCAATAACTTTGTAATTACCTACAGTATTATATAGAAAAAATATGCAATTTCTTTGTTTTGCTGAATCTTGAACAATTTTGAAAAAGTTGTTGAAACCTTCACTTTCCTGTGTTCTTAATCCTAATATTTTTATTTCAATGATATCTTTGATGTCTGAAAAAGGTATGCATATATATAATTTACCAGTATCAAGTATTATTTCATCTTCTCCAGATTGTGTTTCTAACATGCTTTTCGTATTTGTTAAAACACCTGTGAAATCTTCATTTTCTTGAGTTTTAAGAGCTACTCTTTTTCCGATTTTATCTTCAAATTCTTTATATTCCATCTATGATCACTACTTTCTGTTACTATATCTATATGATACCATAATTTACTTGTTTAGTTGAGGAATTTAAAATATTAGAATAATTTCTTACAAAAATGTTCTAAAACTAGAAATCATATAATTTAACAAGTATAATTAATTAAGAGATGATAAAAATACCACATTATATAAACAGTTATTATACAGATTTAAATCAAGATAAATGATGGTATATTTTGAGGAGGATATTATTAAATGAAAATTACTGAATTTAATAGTTATAGAGATATTGATAGAAAATATGTCAAAATAAGAAATGTTGATGAAGTAGCAATCAAAAGTTTAAAAATAGAAAACTTAACAGAACCATTTGTTGGAATCATATATTTAGATCAGGAATGTGGTATATCATTAAGAATATTAGGAGATAAAAATCAAATTTTAGATGAAATGTTAATGATAGCTAGATATGATGCTATAACTAATTTTGATTTTGAAATCTTTGACGGACAATCTACATTAGAAGAATACTTATATGAGATAAATGACAGCTATTATACTGAAGAAATAAGTGAACTAATAAATGAGAGTGCATTAGATTCATTTAGACATGAATCATTTTTTAACGATGTTGAAGCCATACTGTTTGTTAACGATGGAGTAAATGATGGACTAGAAAAAATTTGGGTTAGATTAGAAATGAAAACGAATCATGAAAATATATATGTAGGAAAGTTATTAGATACATCTTATTATGATGAAGAATATAGTGAAGGAGAATTAGTTGCTTTAGTTCATTATAAACGAAACGAAGATGAAGATGAATTTTTAATAATAAATGGGTTGGTAAGAATTGAAGAAGATGTAATAAATTAAAGGAATATACATATGAAAATTAAAAATAATAGATATGACATAGAAATTAATCTTTTAGATAATAAACCAAAAGAAGATATAAATTGTTTTTTAGATCCAGATGGAATAATTGATTCTGATTATATTAAATATGTTTATATAAAATATAAGGAACATCAGGATGATTTTTATAAGATAAGATGCATCATATGTGATGCTCATCTTCTAGGAGATAAATATTTTGTATTAAAAGACAACATACTAACTTTGATGCTAAACTTTACAATATTAAAGTTTGATTTAAATCTTAATGATATTATTTTGGTGAAAGATGTTGATACAGTAGCATGTAATTATGAATTATATTATATTGATAATGATTATTTGATTATTGGAGAATTTGAAATTACTCGTTTAGATGATAGTTTTAATATGATATGGCAATGGTCTGGACTCGATATTTTTGATAATGTAGTAGTTGATTTTAACAAGAAACTTATTTTTATCACTGAATTCATGAATTCGAGATCTTATTCAATAACATTTGATGGAAAAGAATGATTATTCCAAAATCATAAAAAGGTAAAGATATAGTATAGAGAGGGTGATAAAAAGAATGGAGTTATACAAACTAAAAAGTCTTGAAGAATTGATGGAATCTGTCAATTATGGAATTGATATTGAATTTTTTGTTTACGGAGTACGATATGATATTTCTTGGCGAAATAATAAACCTTTTATTTGTGTATGTCCTGATGGTAAAGCAGTATTCTATGATACACCCGAATTGATGTTTGAAAATTATAAGATTAATGGAAAACCATTAAAAGACATATGGCAGGACTTTGGAATATATTCGATGTAAAATAAATGAGGAGCAATATTATGATTAAAGATATACCCACACCTAGTACCAAAGAAGTAGATAAATATTTAAAAAAATGGAATACTATGGAAAACTATGTTTTACAAGAAAACAGTTTAGATAAATTGTTTTTTCAAACATATCCTAATAATACAGATATCAATGATATTCTAATTAAAGCCAGCTCTTTGAATGATTTTTATAGTACCAATATTTTTTCGATTTTCAATGTAGCTAAACATATTTTAAATCTAGACATAGATAAAAGATTAAAAAACGGCGATACAAGTCTAGTAAATGATATTGCTAAAGTAACAATAAGTGGTGTAGATAAAAATTTTTATTCTTTTGCTACAAAATACTGTTCACACCATAACCCTTTAGAATATCCTATATATGATAATTACGTAGATAAGGTTTTAAATTATTTTAAAAACAGGGATAAGTTTGATGATTTTACAAAAAATGATCTTAAAGATTATATACATTTTAAAAATGTATTACTATCTTTTAGAAAGTATTATGGCCTTGAAGAATATAACTTAAAGGAAATTGATAAATACCTATGGCAATTAGGAAGAGACTATTTTCCTAAAAATTATAAGAAAAAATCTTAAATCAATTAACTTATATAAAAGCTATCAATATTCTATTGATAGCTTTACATATACTAGTACTATTTCAAATCTTGTTTAATACCAATGAAATCTATAACAACCTCTTGTAAATAAAACTTAATTCTTATCTTTTGATAATGAATGGTTGAAGGACTTAAACATAAATAATTAGCTATATCACGTTCACTAAATCCATGGATATAAATACCTTTAGCAATAATGTAATCCTGTTCAGGTAGCATATTTATTGTCTCATTTAGCAGATTAATAATATCATTTATAAATATCATATCTACAATACTAATAACTTCATTATTAAAAACAAAAGAAGATGTACCATAATCATAAAAATCATAATATGTCTTTAATATAGCAACATCTCTTTTATGGTCGTACTTCATTTTGTTATAAGATTTCATACAGGTATCATAAACTTCTTTGGTTACTTCAATAAACTCGCCATGACATTTAAAATAGTATCTAACTTTTCCATCTTCATCAGATTCCTTCTTAAAATCATTTATTTTATAATCAATAATCATAATTTAATCTCTCTCCTTAAATAATTAATTTAAGGAGAGAAAGGAGGAGATCTGATTCTATTCATAAATATAATTCCATCATATATTTTTATAAGATCAATAAATATAAATCTGACGAAAAATTAAAGAAATATATTGTATAAAACAAAAACGGGAACCATTATTAGACCGTAATCTAATAGTGGTTCCCGTCCATTTTATTTTTGATTGTCATTTTTAATTAATAAGTATCATCTATATTCAAGGTATAATCTTATTCATTTCTTTTTTATTATGGTTTATATCATTTGGTATATTGCTATCAGCAGTAATCATAATTGATGTTACTCCTAAAGTATTTAATATTGTATTTATACTGACATTATTTTTGATGCAGTTATCTTTACACGTATTTCTTAATATATTGAAATTAACATCAAATCCTAATTCATTGCTCAAATCCTTTAACTTTCTTTGATAAGCTCGTTGTTCAGGTATTTTATTTCTTTTATTCAATATATAGCAATCATAATCTGGTTGTTCCTGTGACATAAAAAGTTTAAGATAAAATATCGTAAACTGTGATAATCCAACAACTCTTCTTTCTGGTGATACGAGATCAACTGTTGAAAAAACTGTTTTACTTAAATTGTTATTACGATTAACCTTTCGTTGAACCTTTTTTGTGACTGTGATTGTTCCATTATCTATATCAATGTCACTATATTTTAAAGCACATATTTCGGTATATCTTAAACCTGCATATAAACATAATATGATGGTAACACCTAATGCATCAACATGATTATAACAATATTCATAGATTATCTTTTCTTGGTATTCATCTAATGATGTTAATTTTTTGTTTAGTGGTATTTTTATCAAAGAAAAGTCAATATGTTTAAGTGGATATTTTTCTTCAACATAGTAATAAAATGACTTAAGAGTCATTTTTATTATTTGGATTGTGCTATTTGATAAACCATCATCGGCTTTTTTATCAAGAAAAGCAGAAATACTTGAGACATCTAGGGCATCTATTGGTTGTTGCTTAAGAAAAGGTAATACATATAGTTTACCTGTATTTTCATATTTATCATATGATATTGCTTTTACTTCAGTTTTCTTAACTTCTAACCATTCTTTAAATAACATATCAATATCAATCATATCACCACCTCCTTTTGGGTATATAAAAACTAGCAAGAATTACATCTTCGCTAGTTTTATCAAATCTAATTCTTATTCATTACCTCATTTATTTTAGTTACACACTCATTAACACTATCATCATCCGGAATCATGTAATACAACTTATAACTAGGCATATATGCTCCACCATATAACATTGAACCAGTTCCTGTTAATTGTATTTGTTCAATATCCCAGCTAGCCATATCACTGATTTGCATCTTTATGAGACTTGTAATTTCTGATTCACTCATATTGGTTTCAAATGTACCAGAGCACGCATCTAATATACTTGAATAATTTGTAATGACAGATGTGCTCATCATTTTATTAAGCATTGCAGTTAAAACAGCTTGTTGATTTTGTACTCTATGATTATCACCACTTGTATAGGCATATCTTTCTCTTGAAAAAGCTAATGCCATTGCTCCATCCATATGATTTGTGCCTTCTACAATACCCTTGTTTGGTAAATCAGTATCACTATAAACATCTATACCGCCCAATGCATCAACCATTGTCACAAGTGAAGTAAAGTTTACTCTTGCATAATAGTTAATTTCAATACTTAAAAAGTTTTCTAAAGTTGTCACAGAGTTTTCAACACCTGCAAGACCTGCATGTGTTAATTTATCTTTAACTCCTTTATTAGCTAATGTAACATAATAATCTCTAGGTATACTTGTAAGTAGTATCTGTTTAGTTATTGGATTAACTGTAACAATCATATTAACATCAGATCTTGATACTGTAGAAACTGGACCATATGTATCAATACCACTTATAAATATATTGAATGATGAATTTGTTACATCAACATCCTTCGAAATATCATCTGTTTCTTCAATAACAGAATATGTATAAATAATTTTTGTATCAGATTCATAATCTTCATATATTTCATCGAATGTCGCAGACAATCCTTCATTAATATATATTGCGTCAGTATCACCATTATATAAGTCTTCAACAAGTCGAGTATAATCATCAATATCACTTATTTCTAACAAAGAATTTTCTTCTTTTAAAGCAGTTATAGCTTCATCCATATAATCATCTAATAAAACTGCTTCAATAGTTTTACCTTCTAAATCTGAAGCTTTTTCATATTCGCTATCACTCAATACATATACAGAAATCTGTGTTGTTTGTGTATAGTCAGTTACAACATTAGACAATGCGCTTCTGCCTTGATTAACAGCTACAGAACCAATAATCATTACAATACTAATAACAATACTCAATAATTTTCCAATTATACTCCTTAACTTCTTTTCTGATGATTTCATCAGAAAGAAAGTTAACAAGCACAATAGTGCTATAACAGTAATAATTATACCAATGTATATTGTAGGTAATATATCTAAAAATAATAATGAACCTATTAAAACAATTGATACAATTATTTGTAATCCTACAAATAATTTATAATTCAATAATTTCTTAATATTCATAATAACCTATTCTCCTCTCTATGAATCTTTTTAAATTAAAATTCTCCCATAAATAACTTTTGAAATACTCTAATTTTTATATTATTTATTTTTATCGTTATTAATTTGTTCTTTATAAAGATAGATTCAATAATCATTCATAATAAATTATAATTGTTTAATTTTATTAATTCATAAAAATGTCATACGGAAAGACTTCCTTGATTTTCGCACGCATATCATCAAAATTAGGTATTTCTGGAAAATCAACAAATTGCAGTTCTTCTATAGATTGAATAATAGGAAAGTTTGCTCTGCCTGTAGAACAATAATAATCATAGTATTTAAATAAACTAAATTCTGGTTGTACTAAGATAGCTGGTATTCCATATGATTCAGCTAAAATAATTCCATGCAAGCTTGTTGATATAATATAATCAACACTCATTAAATCATTTATAAAATCCTCATAATTGTTCGTTTTTATATCAATCATTTTATATGTTCCATCTAGTTTATCTAAATCTTTTAAATGACTTGAACCATTTTTGTGCATTACAATTCCATATTTACATGTTTTCTTAATATCTACAGGATAATAAATTTCTGGCATCAATATAGCAGGATCTCCATAAATTTCTGGAACATTATAACCATATTCCATCAAAACTAATCTGGTTAATGGACCTCTGACTGATCTAATATCTAATTCTCTATTTTTAATTCTATAATTTAATACAGTATAAAGTACACCGTTTCCCCAAACAGTACAATCCTGAACACCTGCTGTTATTACACTGCCTACAGCATATAAATGTTTTGTTTTTACTACTGGCTTATCTAAAGTCAACCCTTTTAAATTTAACATGTAATTAACAATAATTGGTGAAATTGCATCTCCTAAATTTGGCTTATCACCCCAATAATCTAAATTAACCTTATTTTTCTTTACATGTTTTTTTGGGTTTAATAATATAAAATTATTTGCAAAAGGTTTTAATATCTTAATGATTATATGTTTAGTTTTACTGTCTAATTTTAATACATTACTATTACTTTTTTTCATTCAATAATACCTCTCAAAATTAATATTTAAACCATTGATTTGAAATTTAATATCTTTTTTATACTGTCTCTTTTAATAAGACATATGACTATTATAATTACCACAATAGTATATCTGGCTAAAGGATATGGGTATAACATGAGTATTAATAAACATGCTACGGTAGTAAAAATAGCTATACTCCATACTGGCAAAATTGGTATTACATCAACATCAGGCATATTCTTCTTTAGCAATATTGTTGAAAATATAGTATGCATTAAAGCATTAATAATATCACAAGCTAAAGTTGTATATGCAGCTGCAATAAAACCAAAAACTGGAATTAAAATATAATTTGCTATTACATTTATTAAAGCACCAGTACAAGATGAAAGTGATACTAATTTATTGCCAGAAAAATAAAGCTCAATGCTCGCATATAAGTTAAATATAAATGCCCATAAAACACCTGCTGAAACAGGCGGTATTACATTTAAAGCAGGTGAATATGACTCAGGAAAGAAAATATCAAATACTTCTGGCATCACTAAGCTAATTCCTATAACTAAAATTGCCACTATTAAAACTAACGATATAATAGCTTTACCTACAGTATTTCCTCTACCTTCATTCATTCTCTTATACATCCATGGATTGATTGCATTTATCAATGCTTGTGTGATTACCTGTGTTGCCACACCCAATGTATAAGCAACATTATATATTGCTGCTGCTGCTTCACTAATCATTCTAGCTATCATAATCCTATCGGATTGAACTAATATCACATTAGATAAATAATGCGGAATCAACATCAAATTAAATGAAATTGCGAATTTCCAATATTTAAAACTGAATAATTTGAAATATCTTTTCATTAATAAGAGTAAAGCAGTAATACCAATAACAAAAGATGTAATAGAAACACACCATATTTCCATGGAAGCAGGTGATATCCCTTTTGGACAATGTAAAACACCAATAACAGGAATAATTACAGTGCCAATAGAATATGCAATTGTCATTAATAAAAGTGGACGATAACTATAATCATATCTCATTCTTAATGACCATAATAACATGATTCCGTATCCAATAATATCAATACACATAGCAAAATATTGTGGAATGCCTATCTCCATCCAATCACCAAAAATAAAAGTAGACAATCCTATTACTATAAAACATAAAATACATAAAAATACTGTTAGCCCACCCATAGCTGAAGTAAATTTGTCTTTATCTTTAGGGAATCTTACCATTGCTACATAAAATACTCCATTTGCTCTTCCGAGACATAGTGTTGCAAAAATAAAGATAACATTCATCCAGGATGTATATAATGTAACAGTACCGTAATCAGAAACTGTCATTATATTTGCAAATATAGGTAATGCTAAAAATTTAATACCAGATTGAATACAACTACAAACTACGAACCATATACCTGCTTTAGCAGAAATACTTAAAGAGTTATATTTTTTTAGTAATCCATTCATTAACCGTCTTCATCCTTCCTTTTTTTGTGTTTATTCCAGCTATTATTAACATAATTGGAAAAGCAACAGCCTCATGTCTAACCCATGATCCGAAATCAGGTTCAAAAGAAGCTGACATTAAAATAAAAGCAATATACAGAAATAAAGCATAATTTTGAGTTTTAGTATTATTCTTATAATTTAATAATCTTTTTATCAAAAAATATGTAACTAATATTTGATACAAAACAAAAATTATGTATTTACCACCCATTTTTAATAGTTCAACAGGAAAAATTAATCTAAATACTTGAATAATATAATCTAATGTGAAATAAATTGTATTTGATGTAGCATTTGGTAATATAGCTCTTATTGAACTATTTGCATCATTAGCAACCAATCTCACTCTTATGAGTTCAGCATAAGATTCAGGGAAAAGTATTTTTGCTACATTTATAAAACAAAAATAAATTAAAGATATAACTAAAATAATAAATAATACATGAGATAATTTTAATTTTTTATTATTTTTAAAGAAAAATTGAAACATTAATAATAACGCTATTGAAAATACTGCAAACAAAATATAATAACTTCTGAATGTAACTGTAGAAAACAATATCGTTAATATACACATTGGAAACTTAATCTTTTCAAATATTCTGGAATTTAAAAAATAATATATCAGAAAAAAGTATAGTATCTGTATAGGTTCCTTAGCTATTGTATAATTAAAGATATTTAATATAGCTATAGTTAAGATTACATAAAAGGATTGTATATTATTTTTAAATCTGTCCAAATTGTAAATTAATATAAAAGTTATAATATTCCAAATAACAGTAATATAAATTTCAAATTGCGTATATGTACTTAATTTGAAGACATTTAAAAATTTAAATATAACAGCTGCATTATTAAATGCAATGGAATCATTTGCAAGCGAAAACTTAAACTTTAACTCTGATGCATGTAAAATTAGATATAATATTTCATCACCTCTAGCTGCATCAACTAAAGTAGTTTTCATAATAGTGTATCTTACTATTTTAGAAGCAATAACCAGAAAAATATAAAAAAGTAAAATTGTATTTTTATCAATAATAAGATTTTTAGAGCCGTATTTTAATTTCATATTTCACACTCTCTTCCTTATTTTTTTACCAAAAGTAATCACTTTTTTATATTGTCCTGTTTTTAATAACATTTTTCTTAAAAATCTTTCAGTCTTAATTTTGTATGTATCTGGAAAATATTTATTAAATAATTTTTCAGGTTCTAATTTATTCATATCTTCAATAAATTCTTTTCTCTTTTTGTTATATCTTACATTTGAAAATATAGCATTGAAATCTTCTAGAGCTTTATCCATTTCAATTTCTTTACATGTGTGAATTTCAGATAGTTTATTTATCATTTCAAGTCCCTTTGAAGTATTACATAAAACTCTGGTAGTACCAATATCATCATCTAAATTTTTATTGAATTTTTCAACATTAAAACAGTCCCAAATAGTTATATCACTTTGTCTATTTAACGATTTAAATTTGCAATTATAACAAGATGGTCTATCACAAATATTTGAAAAGAAAGCTCTTAAATATGGATCAGAATCAATTCCACTTTTATAGCTATTATCTTCTGTATAAATTGTTAAATTTGAATATTTATACCCATATACTTTTTCTCTAAAATATATTCTTTGAGGAGATTTATACTTCTTTTTTCGCATTTCAAGATATTTTTCCCACATTAATGGACTTGGAACAGCTCTGCATACTACATCAACTAAAATTAAATTATCATAATCTTTATTTAAAAACTTTTTTAATCCAGCTATCTGACAGGAAGTACCACTATAAACAACTAAGCGACCATCTTTTAAATCGCTCAATACTTGTGTAAATGTCACATTTGGATTACTTTGAACATATTTACTGTTTCTAAATTTATATAATTTCTCAACATCAGTTACTCTTTGATGAATTACTTTAAAATTTTCATCAAATCCAACACCGTATACAACACCATTTTTTGATAAAATTTCTTCAGCTATAGCGCTAAATGCACCACCAGATGTGCTTTCTTTCCTAATTTTATTGTCCTTATGTTGAAATACAAATGCATGTTGTTCTGATAATTTTATTTTATTTTCATTTATTATAGGACATGTTTTTATACACAAGCCACAATTAATACAGGTTTCATCATTGACTATTGGATATAAAAAACCCTCTTCATCCATTTTCATTGAAATAGATTTAGTAGGGCATTTATTCATACATGCTGTACATCCTGTACACATTTCTTTATCTTCAATTTTTATATATTTATCTATATTATCTACTGGCTTATATGTAATTGAATTTAGCAACCAATCCTTTGAATTTTTTCTAAACTCATCTATATTTTTATTTACGCTAGTATAATTAATTTTATTATTTATCATATCATCTACATTTTCTGTACCTGATAATATTCTATCTGTCGAAATACCTGCCATATTTAATAATGAGTCTAGTCTAGAATTAGTATTATTTTCATTTTTTTGAGAAAATCTTCTAAATGCAAAAAATGTTTTATTAAAAATAATACTAAAAACAGTCCCATGAAATGAGTCACAACAAATATATTCAGCATTACTTATTAAATTTATCCATTCCTTTGGGCCTATATCATATGGTACAATATCAGCAAAAGTATCGGAATATTTTACATATTCATCAGAGTGATTTATAGAAACAATTTTATATCCTGTTTTTTCCTTTAAACGTTCAACAAACTTTCTGTGCTCAATGTTTTTTCCTAAGAAATAACAAAAAATATACTTGTCCTTTATTATCCTATCTTTTACGGCATGCTCAGCCCAATCATCTTTAGTAAGTAATAAAGTAGGATCACAAACGAGTTTTGCATCTATATTAGACACTGATTTGATAAGTTTTATGCCACTTTCTTCTCTAGTAGATAAGTGGTTAATTCTTGATAAAAAGTTTTTGTAGCTATCTTTATATTTATCAGGTATTTTCGATACTCCAAAACTAGTAGAATATGATATTTTATTAACATCATCTGGAACCCAATTTAATGTATAGTAATCTGCAACAACATTTACTGGAAGCCACAATTGATCGCTACCAACAATTACGTCAGAATATTTTGCTTTTGCATTATCATATAAATATTCATATGTAGGATATGCTGTTGTTAAATTGAATACTTGTTTATATTCTTCAAACTTCTTATCTCGTATTGCTATATTTTCCCCCAATTCATGATTAAATATTTTTTGTAGTTTTAATTTAATCATCCCTTCTTTTGTTTTAATAAAACCAAAATTAGTTATTTGACCTAAATAATATTTTCTCTTACCTTTTTTAAAATCTTCTAAATTATCTATATTAATTGTTTCATTTGGAATATTATTATCATCTAAAATTTTTTGCGTTGCATAAGCCTGTAATAAACTCCCATAATTATTTTTAAAATAACATGAAACAATTCCAACCTTTTTTTGCATACATATTACCTCTCATCTATCATGGTTTTGTATAAAGTTAATAGCTTTTCTGTTTCGTCTTGTATGCTATATCCAGCTTTGCTTATTTCTGTAGATTTATCTTTTCTTGTTGTCTTCATTAAAACATCCGTTATATTTGAAGTCCAAACATCTAAATCTTGAAACAAATTAACAAAAGAAACGTTTTCGTTTATTTTAACAATCTTTGGTACCTCAGTAGAGGCAACGCAAGGTAAATTAGAACATTCTGCTTCAATCATTACCATTCCAAATCCTTCATATAACGAAGGAAATAAAAAAAGATCCATGGCTTGATAATATTCATTAATATTTTCTTTCTGTCCTAAAAATAAAACATTATCTTCTAATTGGAGCTTAATTACCTTTTGTTTAATATCATCTTTTAAAGGACCATCGCCTATTAAAAGTAATATAGAATTTTTATTGTTTTTATGAAAATCATTAAATATATCTATTACTTTTTCATGATTTTTTTGAGCTACAAATCTACCTATATGACCTATTACAATTTTATTTTCTATGTTTAATTCTTTTTGTATTTTGTTTCTAACATCTTCATTATAAGAAAATTTATTGACATCTATAGCATTGTTTATAATATGAACTTTTCCACTTTCAAAAAGTTTATCACCAAATAACCAACGCCCTGCATGTTCACTACAACAAAAATATTCATTTGCATAAACTTTTGCAAAAGGCCTTAATACGCATTTCAACAGGTTTTTTTTCCATTCCTTTTTATTAGTAGTTGAATGACTATGTGCTATTCTAATTGGTACTCCTGCTTTTTTAGCTGCATATAAAGGAAATACACTTAATGCATTAATATTAGAATGAACTATTAGATAGTTATTCTCTTTGAATATATTTTTTAACTCTTTTATATAACTGAAAACATGTTGATAGGGTGGAACCTCTATCACTTTACCTCCTAAAGCTTCAATTTCATCTTTAGGAATTAAGTTTAAAGAATCATTATCAACAATAAAATCAAATTGAATTTGTTCTTTATCAATATTTCTATAATAATTCATTAAAAAGGCTTCAAGTCCTCCACCAACCCATTTACCAACAATTTGAGCTACTCTAATTGGCTGTTTTTGTTCCATTATTAACACCACCTATATTTTCGTAGTTTATTAAAATATTTATTATCATAGTTACATTGCTCCTTTAGATTTAAAAACAGAGAGAACTGTATCAAACAATATTTTTATATCGCCAAAAAATGATGCATTTTTAGAGTAGTCAGCTTCAATAATTAATCTTTCATCAAATGGTATTTCACTTCTACCATATGCTTGCCATGGTCCTGTTACACCTGGTTTTACCTTAATAATTTGATTATAAGCATTTCCCATATCTTCTATTTCTCTAATCAAATAGGGTCTAGGACCAACCAATGACATTTCTCCCTTTAAAACATTGATAAATTGCGGAAACTCATCAATAGACGTTTTTCTAATAAATTGTCCGACTTTAGTAACTCTAGGATCATTAACTAATTTTTTATTTGATAAATATTCATTCCTTATTTCTTCATTTTCTTCCATAAGTTTATCCAATAATTCCTCGGCATTAGGAACCATTGATCTAAATTTATACATTTTATAAATATTACCGTTTTTTCCTATTCTATCTTGTACAAAAAAAATGGAGTTGTAATCTCCATCGCAAATAAAAGCTATTTTAATAAAAATTGCAAAAATAATAACCATAATGCAACCTATAATTCCTCCAAAAATATCAATAAATCTTTTAGCAAGCAAATAAGTTTTATTTTGATCCTCTTCTTTTTCTATAGAGGCTCTTTTTTCCATTTTCACTTCTCCCTCCCTCTAGAACAAAAAAGGATATAGTTATCCTTTCCAATTAATTAGTTAATTAGAACGAATAACTATATCCAAATACTCTATACATGTGGACACCATCATGCATACCATACTCTACATTTTAAATTATTCTGCGAACCATATAAGCAAAATAATATAGCCTTATTATTTTTTTGTTTACCGAACTTGTAATTCTGCGACCTAAAAATACTAAAAATATAGAAGACCGATTATTGTAATAAGAAACAGTCTTTTAACATTACGATATTTATAATTTCACAGATATAAAGCTACAATTTTCTCTTTTTAAACAACAAAATAATAGACCACAGAAGATTATAGAAATCTTCGGCACATATATTACCATACTTTTTTTCATTTGAAAAGACTTAAATCGAAATTCGCGTATTTTTTTGAGATGTGAATGAATTAATGGGATTTTTTTACAATATTTAGTAATATCAATCTTTATAATCACTACAATAATCTTACTTCTAATGATTTAATTATTTATATCTTATTAGAAGGAGGAAAAGATTATGCAACAAGAGGAAAATAAATTTAGTACGATTTCAATGGAATGGCTCAAGTATAAAAAACTTGAAGTAAAAACATCAACTTATATCAAATATAAAAAGATTATAAAATGCCATTTGAATGAATTATATCAGGATAAAGATATAAAAGAGTTAAATTCATATGATTATCTAGATTATTTTACTAAGTTAAAGAATAATGATAAATTATCAAATAGTATGCTTAATTCTATTAGAACTGTATTAAAAGGTATTTTAGAATTTGCTGAAGAACGCTATAAAATTGAACATATTGATTTATCACGAATCAAATTATCTAGTACAAGAACAAATGCAACAGCTTTATCTGATGAAGAAGCAAAAAAATTGACACAATATTGTGAAGAAAACATTAGTTTCAAAAGTGTACCTAGTTATATCAGTTTATATTCTGGTATGAGGCTTGGTGAAATATGTGGTTTAAGATGGCAAGACATTGATATTGATAATGGTGTTATTTATGTTAGAAGAACTGTTGAAAGATTGGAAGATGAAGAAAGTACCGATGCTAAAACTAGCCTAATGCTTTTGGAACCTAAGACAGAATCATCTAAAAGAGAAATACCAATTGTTGATTCACTTAGTGATTATTTATCAATTTATAAACAATTAGTCAGTGGACAAGATGAAAATTATATTATTACGAATAATGATATAATACCAGATCCTAGTACAGTCGAAAGAAGACACAAAAAAATATGTTGTTTACTAGATATCAATATTATAAAATTTCACTCTTTAAGACATACTTTTGCTACTAATTGTGTGTCAAAAGAAGTTGATTATAAAGTACTTTGTGAGGCAATGGGACATTCAAATGTTTCAATAACAATGAATGTATATGTTCATCCTAGTCGTGATTTCAAGAAAGAACAAATAAACAAAATTTCAAGAAAATAAATATAGACTACCGAAGATTTCTATAATCTTCGGCAAAATTGTGATTGTGACCATTTATTGCCAAAATTTACTCTTTGATATGAATTTAATAACATGTTGTAATAAGTAAATTATAAATTCATAATAATTTAGCATGAGATACATACAATGATTTAATTGATGACAACAAAATGTATGAAAAGAACAGTTGAAAATATGGTTGTATCTAATGATGGAATAATAACTGTAAACTTTATTGGTAATCAAAAAGTTACATTGAATATATAAAGAAACAGCAGGATGTAATGACCTACTGTTTTTTATATTGAAAATAAATTTTAAATTGTGTGAGGATATTGAAATAAATATGTGATAATCTTATAATTAAGAAAAGAGAGAAGGAAAGTTATGAAAAAAATTATTAAATTGTTGCTAGCAGTATTAATGACAATGACATTAACAGCATGTGGTAGCTCTAATGAGGAAACTACTACAGGAACATTTGAATCTATTAGTTGGCCTTCATCAGGACTAGCAGCATTATTGCCAGAACCATCATCAGATGATGGAGAACTTGTCGGCTATATTAATCGTGACAATGATGTATTATTAAGTATTGATATCGGGAATATCACAGAGGATGACTATTTATCTTATGTAGATGCATGCACAGAAAAAGGTTTTAATATAGATTCACAAACAGATACAGATAGATATGAAGCCTATGATGAAACAGGAAATGAGCTGATATTATGTTATTATGAAAATAGTGACTATTATGGCGAGGATTATTATAATATTCGTTTGGATGTATCTAAAGTAACAGGAACTTTTACTTGGCCAACAGAAGGATTGGCAACCTTATTACCTGAACCTGAATCAAATATTGGAACTATTGATATAGATAATTCAAATTTCTTTACAGTATACGTTGGTGAATCATCTGATGAAGATATTTCCAAATATATAGATACTTGCATAAAGGCTGGTTTTGACGTTGATTATAGCAAAGATAATACTTCATTTGAAGCAGAAAATGAATATGGTATATCAATTTATATAGAAGATGTGGGATTTGATATTATGTGTGTTGAACTGTCTGGTTATGATGATGAGGTAGAAGCCGCATTGGGAAATTCTACTGATAACAGTGAATATGAAAAATCATCTGACGAAACTGACGATTCAAGTAAAACAAATACTAATAGTGAAGAAGAAATATTAAATACATCAAATTGTGAAGAATTTGCAGAACTTCTGACTTTAAAAGATGAATTTGATTCAAGTATTGGTTCCTTTGCTGAAAAATATAAAGGTCGACAAATCGAATTTGACGCCAATGTTGTAAGTGTAACAAATCATGATGACTATACGACACGCTTTGATTTTTTAATATTAAGTGGGGATTATAGTGAAACATCAGTATCAGGCCCATATTTCCAATTTGAAGATAAAAATTATTATGATTTGAACTTAGTAGGAGATGATGTTCCTGATTCTCTTGAAGTAGGAATGAATATACATGTTATAGCAACAGTGAAAAAATATGATTCTAATACTGGATTATTTAAATTGGATCCTGTTGAAATAAGTATAAGATAAGTTATTTTCGTAATAAGTTAAACTATAATTAATAAATATAACTTTTAATTGTATTCTATTTTTTAATACCAAATAATATTAAATAGACAGCATAATGTAAGAAGGCATACGATAACTCATAAACTGTTATCATATGCCTTTTATAATATCCATAAATCATAATATCTCATTGTATTAAAATCTTATTTTTGATATTCTATAGCAAGGTGATAAAAATGAAGTTAAGAGAATTACTATTACAATATGAAGTACAAAATAAATTATCTCATAAAGAGGTTGCTAATATAGTTGGTGTATCTTTATCTACTTATTATCGTTGGATTAATGGGGAAAGTACATTATTAAAACGCAGAAATTTAGATAAATTATCTGAAATGTTTGATTGTGATATTGAGCTTGTTATTAATGAAGGTGAGAGAGTTAAACCAATACTTGGTAAAGTCAAAGCAGGATATGATTTATGGGCTGAAGAGGATATTGAAGGTTATATTGAATTAGGTCAAGCAGATGCTAGAAAAGGTGATTATTTCTTAAGAGTGACTGGTGATTCCATGGAAGGTTCCCATATTTTTGATGGTGATATTGTTTTTGTTCAACAATGTGATGAAGTAGACTCTGGAAGGATTGCTGTGGTATTGATTGGAGAAGAGGCAACGATTAAAAAAGTGTATTTTAAAAAGGATCTGATGATATCGGAATCATCAAATCCTAAGTATGAATCAAGATATTTTACTCCTGAAGAAGTAGAAGAACTACCTGTTAGGGTTATTGGATTAGTAAGGTTTGTAAGAACAGATTTTGTATAAAAAAGATACACTTGTTTTATAGTATATCTAAAAATCAAGGTATATCTCATCAAGTAAAATAAACCCTTCAGGCATCTCATCTGAAACACCTATAATATCGCCCAACCATAAGCCTATATTAGTTGAACGTCCATAATGCATCAATATAGGCAATGGATCAATATCATCTCTTTGTGTGTTATCTAAGGTTAAAATGCGAGTTTTACCAAATGAATAACACACTTTTTTAGTGTAGTTTATAGTATACTTAAAGTCGCGACCAGCCAATTCGAATAATCCATCATAAGGATTATTAATATCTACTCCATAATAGTTAATTAAATCAATTGAAATGTCATCATTCTGAATATCTTCTATGTAATAACCAATTTCCTGACGAACTTCTTCTTCAGCATCTTTAAATAATCCTGAAACATTTCTATAATGTTCAAGTATCATGTCAAATACATCTACACTTGTATTAAACTTATAAAATAACATTTGGTTATAAAGAGCTTTAAGAAGTGGATTATTTTCATCATCTGATACAGAAAATTCATCACCGATAAAGGCAATATGATCATTTTTCCATCTATCATATAACAATTCTTTTAAAGCATATAATATTGTATCTTCACGAAACATGGATTCGTGCGCTTTATAACCAATGTCAAAATCGATAGGTTGAATATATTCTTTTTTATCTATATTAATCCAACTATAATATTCACCCATAAGTAATCACCTGTTTCTAAAATAATATCTAAATTGGTGGAAGTGATGGTAATGCTTCTAACATAGACCTAACTTCTTCAACTTCTTTTGCTTTTACCCATTGAGGCATACCAACTGACCAAACTAAACTATCCATATTAAACTCATTATTAATAGCCATTTGTTGAAGAGTTTTGATATCATAAGGCCCGGCTGCTTTATTATTAATAACTACATAATAATCAACCATAGGAATTGGTGGTGGAGTTTGCTTTGTTTGAGAGAACTCTTTTTCTTTACGTTGAATACGTAAGTTTTCTTCATAATCTTCAGAATTAATACGTTGTTTATCAGCAATGTCATTTATTTTAGCTTCTGTTTCTGCTGTAATGGTTGCTTCTTCAATATCTCTTGTTATTTTCATAAGATGTCTATATCCATCACTAGATTTATCTAATTCTATAGCACCTATATCAATACTTTGAACAAATACACCAAATGATTCTTCTAATTTTCCCTTTATATCTTCTTCAATCAATTCATTTATTTGTGATATCTTAGATTCAATTTGAATCAATGGCGTATCACTTTTTGAAATAACCTCTGCAATATTGTCTTTTACGTATCTACTAATCATATCTCGTATTTGTCGCTTAAAATCATCAAGATTAAAATTTGTTAAACGATGTAATGCAATAAATTCCATATAATCAGATATTCTAAAACTGACAGTACCTCTGACTGCTAATGGAACACCAAAATTTGGATATCGAGGATCAAAAACATCGAAGTATGGAACGCCAAATTGAATTTGAATAATTCTAGCAAGATTTATAAAATAAATCTCTGCTTGAAACCTCGAAGAATCAGTAGTAAAGCCAAGAATACGTGCAAGAACAGGTAGATTAGATATTTCTAAACTTTGTTCTGCAGGACCCTCTATGTAATCAACCAATTTACCATCTTCTTGTTTATAGAAAAATATAGCTACTTCTCCTTCTCTTGCTCTTAATGAAGATCCCCAACGAATTCCACCATCTTTTTTTGAATCATTAGAATGCCACCTCCAAATAAGATAAGAAGACTCATTACAACAAATAATATCTTTATTTGATTTTTTATTAAAAATACTCATATTTACCTCCATATATTCAGTCAAAAAATATACTCATTATTATTAAAAAAGCAAAAAATAGAATCCATCCTACTATCACTAATAATATATCCCTATATGGTTTAAACTGATATTTCTTAATCTCTATGTTCTTTTGTTTATATGTTTCTTTTAAAACACGAAAATCACTATCATTATCTAACATCATTTCTGCTTTAAGAAATACATGGTCTGTCTTAGTTTTCCATGCGTCACTTATAGCTTTTTGTACAGGATTTTCTTTTGCTATATTTGGATTATACATAACAGGATCAATATTAGATAAAGATAATGTTAGGAATTCTAATATATCTTCTTTATTATTAGGAACCGAAAAATTTTTAATCAAATTAATTTTTTGTTCATCAATATCAGATAGTTTATTATTTGATGATGATTTAAAAAAATTCATTTTCTTAATTTTATTAGGTTTTCTTTTAGCTTCAATTATTTCTAATTTTTCAGCAAATTCTTTAACTGCATGAGATGATTGAGAATTTCTAAACTCAAAACCACATTCAGTACAATAAGTTTTAAAAGATGGAACAATGGCACCACAATTAGGGCATTTATGAATATCGCCTTCAAATACTATTTTTCTTGTGGTATTATCCAAATTATCAAGTAAAGAACCACATTTACCACAAAACTTATCATTTTCACTTACTGGTTCACCACATTTTTTACAATATTTCATTTATTACCTCTTATTTTTCGTCGTAAATCTATATACTAAACCTAAAATGAGAGCATCAAACATAATATCCAATCCAGCAAAATCTCCTCTTAATAAACGCAACATTTCATAAATTAAAAGAAGCAAGACAACTATGCCAAATACGGGATTGGGAAACATAGCTATAAAATCAGTAATGAGCTTAATGACATATGATATACCATGAACTATACGATCTTTATTTGTTTTTATCATTGTATCATCATATATTTGCTTGATTTGAATAAATTCTTTTTCATCAAATGATAATTTGGCTTTTTGATAACACTGTTCAAATTTTGAAGACCAAGCGTCAAAAACATTTTTACTAGGTTGATCCTTCATATTTGTTGAAGCTAAAATCATAAATTCTAATATATCTTCTTTTGTATTTGGAATTGGAAAATTCCTTATCAATTTTATATATTGTTCTTCATTTTGTGCTTGCTCTAACTTTGAAGCAAATGATTGTATCGTTTCAGTAGTTTTACTTTCTCTTATCTCAAAGCCACATGCAGGACATACAATTTCAAAAGATTTAAGCATTTCACCGCAATTAGGACACTTAATTATTTTACCTGCATATTTTTCTTTCCTAATATATTCTTCATCATATGATGAATTATCATCACAAGGTTCTCCACAATATGTACAGTACTTAGCACCTTCTTTTAACTTTTTACCGCAATTTGAGCAATAAGGCATAACCAACACTTCCTTCACCTATAATTCTTTATACTTTTTCTTATTATATCAAACCACAACAAAAAATCATAATTATTAATGATTTTTTGAATATAATTTAGTATTTTTTGTGATTTTTGTCGATAATTTAATTTATAAAATATGATAATGGATAAAAATTAAACACAAAACATAAATATAAAAAAGATTAAATATAAATGAATAATTCCTCTACACACCTATCTTCTGGTAAATCATTAAAACATTCATGCATTAGAAGAATATAAGCTATATTTTTATAGGTGATTTGATCTGATAAAGTTAAGTCTAAAAGTTTACAACTACTATATTCATTATTTAACAAAAAATGACAAAAAACCAAATCTTTTTCCGATTTCAGCTCTGCATTCAGCTCTGCACATTGTTGAATTTCGTCTTCTTTACCTATTGCTAAATATAACCATTCTACTCCAGGAGGACTAAATCTATTATGGTCATTAATATATTTTTTGTTTGGTATAAATCTTTCATAATTTAATTTCTCATCTTTTTTGAGATTAGCTCCTCTACCAGTTTTTACATTCTTAATGATTAATTCATCAATTGTATTTGTTAAATATTGTATATTCTCTTGTTTTTGAAATAGAATGTCAAATGTTGATAAAAAAGTACATTCCAAAGCTTTGTCGATATCTTTATAGGTAAATAATCCATTGGCTAGTTCACTTCTAAAATCATTCCATGTATTTTGTATAGTTTTTTCACACTTTTTTAGATTATCATTATCAATCATTATATCCATCATTTCACTTCCTAATATTTTATAATTAATTTAAATGCTATTTATTCAACACCTAACGCTTTAAATACTGCCTCTTCAGGAGTCTTATAGAAAATAAGATTAAAACATGTAATCAAGTCAGGTGGAACATTACCTAAATCTACAACTGCAGAATTTGGAAGCAATATTTTCTTTGCTCCAGAGTCAGAACACACCTGTAAGACATTAGCAAGCTCACTGATTCTATTTATTGTGCCACCAATACTAATTTCTCCAATTACTGCTAATGAACTTAAAACAGGCTTATCTAAAGCAATAGAACATAAAGCAATAAGAGTAGAAAGACTTAAACTATCAGTCATACCAATCCCTTGTAAATCTTGATAATTAACAATATAATCTACTGTATCTAAATTAATTTGTCCACTAATAGCTTGTTTATTACCTTTTAAATAGTTAAAAGCTGTATTAGTTGATTCTTTAGCTTCACGACTATTCCCTAAACCAGTTCTATCAAATTTTCCATTACCAACTAATTTTTGTGATTCTAGTCGATATACACCAATCATACCACTTTTAGCATGTGCTACTGTATATACTTGTCCTGGATTACAAATACCATCAGGAATTAAATTACCAGCACCTTGTTCTGGTACACCAACATAAAATTCTTCAAAACTATCATTATCAATGTATGAAAAATTAATATCATAAAATTCCATACCACCAATTTTCTTTAACTGTTCTTTAACTCTTCTTCGCATTTCTAAAGAAATATTCAATATTTCTGTCAATTCTTCTTTGTCATAATTACCATCGGGATATAACAATTTAAGATAGCCACTTACCATTTTAGTAACAGCAATAGTATCTCGTTGATTTAAACATTTACCTAAATGATAATATTTTTCAATAGCATTACCTTGACTTTCTTTTCTGAGTTCTCGCAAAACTTCTGCAAAATAATCGGTAATAAAACCATAATCATTAGTAAAATGTTCTGGTCTATACTTAGGAATCTCCCATCCTGGTAAATAACAATGCATACGATCTAAGAAAGCTGTATCATTATTCATAGCATCAGGGAAAGGATCAAATAAACTTGATGTCTTCAACAGTACATCAACGCTCTGATTAATATTACCTAAAAATACCATTGATGCAGAAGCACCAATTTCTTCTCTACCTCTAGAAAAAGTGTGATTGGCCATATAACCTTTCATAATTTGAATTCCATCTTTATCTTTAAAACGGATACCAGCCACCTCATCAAAAGCCACACAATCCCATAAACCAACCAAACCAATAGTTCTTCTTCCCATGTTATAGAATAAATTAGCAACTGTTGTTTGACCTCCAGAAACTAATATACTATTAGGAGAAATCTGTTCATACAAATATGATTTACCTGTACTTCTTGGACCTAATTCACATAAATTAAAATTATTTTCAATCAATGGAAGTATACGAGTTAATAACAACCATTTCTCACGATATTGAAATTTATCAGGTTCCATACCTATAGAACGTAAAATAATATCAATCCATTCATCCTTAGTAAAGTATTGTCTTTGTGCTTTATAATCATCTAATGACACTGTAGGCATTTGAATAGGTTTTAAATTCAAAATACTGATTGGTTCTCTATTCTTAGTTTTACCTTCGTCCATTACACCAACATCTTCATTTGTAAGATATTCAAGTGTAACCATACACCATATACCACCAGCTAATAATCTATCAAACTTTTCAGGATAACTAGAATCAATAGGTATTTGACGCAATCCTAAATTAGAAAAACTAGCTTCATATTTATCCTTTTTTAAATTAAGATTGACTGTTACTCTATCAATGATTGCATAAGTTCCTTTAGAACGAAGTATCGATAATATCTTTTGTGATTCATCAGGTCGTACAAAGTTATCAGAAATAATCTTTTTAACTTTTTCTACGCCTTGTTCAATTATATCTTCATCATCACTGCTACAATATTGTGCTAATAAGAATTCAAGCACGTATACAGGAACATTGGCACTTTCTTTAATGCTCTTTGTTAAATCCTTACGAACAATTTTGCCTTGATAATATTGATTTAATTTATCATTTTCAATTTCTCTATTAGAATTATCATTAATTTTATTGTCCATTATCAATACCTCCTATCATATATTTGTTATACATATAATTATCTAGCCATATAACTATATCAATACATAAAATAGCTTTCAAAGCATGTTCTTTAGTTCCATAATTAGTCTGTATACCATGACATATCATATTTCTACATGGTTGATTGGGATCATAATTTTTATTTTTTGAAGTATAAACATCCTTAAATATATAATATAAAGCATTTTGCCATCTAAAATAACCCATGTCTATATCATTTACAATTAAAGCTAATTTTCTTTTTTCATCTTTATTTTTGGAGTTTAAATCATTATTACTTAGTTCTAAAAAATCGGCTAATATATTAAGATTTTCTCTACTTTTCTCTAAATAATCATCATATTTTTCAAACAAATCATTTATTATTCCACTAATTGTACACATAGATAAAGTAGTACTACTAAAATATAAACCTTGCAAATAAGATATAATAATTTCATCTAAAATTGGTGACCAATTTTTTGATTCGTCTTGATGATTAAATTTAAAATTCAGATTCTGAATATAATCATTAGTTAATATTGATATTATGGTTTCATCCATAACATTTTGAAAAACTTCTTTTTCAGAAAAATCCAATATTACATCAATAAAATCAGAATCATTCAAACTGTATAATGGCCATTTATAATCTTTCAAGGCCATTAGATATGAACATGTTTTCCACGTGTATTTCATATCATCAGTTATTTCAGGAAATGATAATTGCTTTATCATTGATGAAACGTTGTTATTTATAATATCTATGGTTTCCAAAAAATTATCATCAAAAACTTTTGCTGTTATTTTTGAGACATCGTCTATAGTATGCGAAATTTTATCTATATTGAATTTTTCCGCTATTTCAGAAACACTACTTAAAGCTTCAACAACACCATCCATTTTAATATTAATATTTTTATTATTATCTTCTTCCAAAACTATTCCCCCATCATATTAGCTAAAGAAATCAAATTCATCAGTAGAAACAAGAATATCTATTGTATATTCAATCTTTTTAGGTGCTTGTAAATGCTTTTCATCAACAATGACTAAATAATATGCTTCCAACTTACTAAAAGTAAGAGATTTTAAATTAAAAGTACATTTAATTTCTCTATCCTTGTTATCTTTACTTGTATTATCAGCAACAATTCTTTGTGTATCACTAACAACATTGTCTTTTGAATCAACCATATAAGTTTCATAAATACAAGATGTGTTATTAGTAGAAACAGGATCTTTTTGATAAAAACTAAGGTTAAATATCTTATTTCTTATCGTTCTAGATTGATTAACTAAATCAATTTCAACTGGTTTCGTATCATATCTTTTTTTATTTCTCATATATGTTTTTGAATTACTACGTACATTAGTAAATTGTACTACTGGTATAACCATTTCCTGAAGACTTAAGCCTCCATGTACATAATTGTTTTGGCCACCTTGTTTCTTAATTCTGATACTGCCTTTTGTAGCATATCCTTCATAACCATATTCATTATATATACCTTTAACATTGACCAAAAAGTCTAAATCTATTTTCTTATCAGTTAGCACATATCTCTTATCACTTACAACAATATCTTTTCTAAAATTAGACTTATCTAATTTATCAACTTCAGTTAAAGGAGAATTGTTATATAAGAAACCATGATCAGCTGTAATAAGAATATTTTTTGCTGTAAAATTATTCACTAATATTTGAATTAAATTCTTGATATCATTAATAGTCTTATCGCATGCCTCAAAAGTAGAATCTGTATCTTTATGACCAGTATTATCAATACAATCATGATAAATATAAACAATATTTTTACCTTGTATTGCATTATTTCTTTCAGCTCTTGTCATATTAACAACATCATTAAATTTTAAGGCAACACTAGCTTCATCATACTTTTGTAATACATTTTGTCTATTACTACTATCTGTTGATTGACCATCAGCAAGGACCTGAATTTTTCCATTAACATTTTTTATAGTGAGTTGTTTATGTGGTAAAAGGGCAGGCATTCCATATTCTGTATCAGCAGGAAAAATAGATTGTTGTGCATTGAGTTTCACATCAGCTTGGAAATCTTGTTTTAATTCTTCTACTAAAGATGTAGCTACCTCATATCTTAATCCATCAGAGATAATGACATATGTTCTTACTTTTTTATCGCTTACATAATTCTTATAAAAATCTTCTTGATAATTAACTCCATTTATTCTACCAGTTTCTTTTAATGGCTCTTTAATGAGATCGTACCATTTAGAATCCAATTTATATAAATACCAGTTCTTATATTCATTATCAACGTATTCAACAATCTCCTTAAAAGAATCATCTAAGGCATCATTGCTATTCATAAGAATATTATGATAGCAAAGCATAAAATGACGATAATATGTATCCATTAAATAATAATGATCTATATAATTATTCCATAATTCATTAGCATCTGTTTCATGAAATCCTTCATTATATTTTTGATGGAAATCTGCCATATTAGCAATTTCTAGCAATCCCTTATAATAATTTTCATATGTAGAATAGTAAATTTTAGATTTTCTTGCATCAACAATTCTTCTAATATTGATACTATCAATATAATTATTATTATAAATATTAAACATAGTGTTTCTTAAAATCAATTCATCAATACATTCAAATAGATTATTTTCTAATAATTCATTAATTTCTGCCTTATCAAAACGTGTATATAATTCTAATTTATCTTCAACTACTCTTATAACTTCTCTTACATCTTGTATTTTGTCACTATGTAGCCATTCATCGATTAATTCATAACAGAAATTTTCTTGTTCCTCACTGACATTATCATAATATCTTTCTAATCCCTTTAATAATTTTTCATTTAAAGTCCTAAAAGAAGCATTTATAACAATATGATTAGCTAGTTGTTCAACTGATTGTTTTTCTTCATCATAACCAATTGTTCTTCTGACAATCTCCCAAAAAGTAGTACTAGCACCATATTTTAGAAATGATTTCATGTATTTATTATCAAAATCCAATGAATCAGATAAAACAGCTTTTATAATTTCTTTAGTGCTTACTTTCTTAGTCTTACATAGAGTTGATAAAATGATCATATCTATTTCTACTGGCTTTGTTATAGAATAATTATAAGATACAAAAACTTTTCTTCTTGATTCACTATTAAAGAATCCTTGATATTGTTCAACTCTTTTTCTTAATTCTGGTAATTGTGGTATATTTAATGAATTCATCCACCTTGATGTTCTGTCTGATCTAAATTCTTCACTATATAGTTTAACATCTAAAAACCAGTCATTTTTTAAATTATTAATAACCAAAGGATTATAAATCAAGTAATTGCTTTCAGTATCGTCAACATTTATTAATTTTTTTATTTCAAAATTATTAGACCCTGTTAATTTTACAATCTTAGCATTTTTTAATTCTATTTGATCAATGATGTCTTCATTTTCTCTTTTTTCATCATTCCAGAATATAATTTTTCGCTTATAATATTCTTTTAAAGGAAGTGAAAATCTTCTATTCAAATCCTCAATAATATCTTCTAAATCCATTTGCACTTCCTCCTTAACTTATGTGTAAACTACAAATCCTTCATTACTGTCTTTTCGAAAATAACTTTTACTCCATCTATTCGACGAATTCGTTCATCATAAATTTTATCAACTTCTACATATCCTAAATCAGCGAAAGGTTTATCAATAGGGGAACCTACATTGGCAAATATTTTACTTGCACCAAATCTTTTAGCATCATCTTCAAGAACTTCTATCAACTCTTTAGTTAACTCTTCGGCATCTTCAATATCTGTTACTAATGCATATTTTATATACGCTTTTTCGTCATCATATTTATGTACTGAACCACTACCATATGGATATCCATCCTTAACAACAAATCTGACATTATATTGTCTTGGATGACTGATTTCAGAAACTTCTGAATCTTTTTTTATCTCAAATTCCAAACAGTGACCTTTATTCCAATAATCTACTTTGATAACAATACCTTCATCATGAATTGTTTGTAGGTGTTCCTTAGGTAGATTCATTTTTTTAACTAAATCCCAAGGATTTGTTAAAAATGATATTTCGTCCTTTTCCAGATAACTTGCAAGCCATTTGTTATTTACATAAAAACTTGCTGCTCCATATTTATCTTCAATAATATTTTTTATATCATTCTTTAATGCTTCATACTCATCCTCATAAGAAAAATAATGAGCATGATAATCACTATAATATATCGTAAACTCACCAGATAACTCAACAAAAAGATTTATGTCATTATTAGGATTAATTATTTCTAATGTTACATCATTTTCTTCTAAATAATCATAGTCAGTTTCTTTATTTGTATGTTTTATGACTTTATAATCTGTTAATAATGATTTAATTAATTCGTCTTTCTTTTTATATGGATAATCTATTTCTTTATATTTTTCTGCAATATTTATTGATATCATATAACACCTCAAAGTCATTAAATTTTTGCTAACAAATCACCAAAGAGGGCATAGTTATGTTTCACACCATCATCTAAATCAATTTCTATCATTTGATCAGCAGCATGATGTATTTTTTCTTCATAGATCCTTAATTCTTCTGCCTGATCTTTTAAATCCTTTATTTCTTTATTCAATCTAACTTTTTCTTTACCTTGAACATTTTCTAAATTTTCACTCTTAATAGCAATTAAGTTTCTATAAGTAGCTTGTAGCTTAAGAATATATTCAGTTCTCATCCTTGCGATTAGATCTGGCTCATATCTATGTATATAGATCAAAGCCTTAAATCCATTTTTCTTTCCACTATCAAATAGCCAATAAATTGGTCTTTTGCCAAAACCTGTAGCTGAATACGTTTGGCAATGGTCTTTAAAGAAATCATTAATAAAATAGTTTCTAATTTTTTCTCTTGAAGTTGATCCATTTGTATTTACTGCACCAGCAATAAAGTTAAGATTTTCTTCTAAAGCATCTTGACCATAAACAGTTCTAACAAACTCAACAAATCTACTGACTATATCATTATCAAAATATTCTTGATCACATATAGGTAAGATATTATCTTTATCAGCTTCAAATATCTGATATCTTGATATATCAAACGCCCCATCAGCATAAACTAAACCTTCTTCATCCAAAGAATATCTTCCAAACATACATCCGACTGAATATGATATAAATGATGCAATAATAGTTTTATTATTTTCTGAAATATTAACCATCTTTTTTTGTGATTTATCATATATATTATAATATCTATTATAAATATCATTTATAAGATCTTCATTATTATTTATTTTATTAGACATTGACAATTTTTCTTTTTTATAATTTGAAATCACAGTAGAAATATTATTTTCTTCATAATTGATTAAAGGATGCATTTTAAAATTCCAAGAAATTTCATTTTGATTCCATTCTTTTCTACTAATATCAACATTCTCTTTAGCTAAATTTATTATATCATCTCTTTTTATGACTAAATCAAGAGATTTTGAAATAGTATCAATTGGAAAACTGACTGTTGGATTAATCATATTTAACATTCTATTAAATAAATTTGTATTCATATATCCCATTAGGGAATACAAATCCTTTTCATCTTCAATATAAATAGCATTTGAAGCAACATCAATCAAAACATCATTATCTAGCAATCTACAACTAAATGCGTCGCCACCAGTAAGAGGCCACATAATTCCTTTTTTGAAATAATTATCAGGATTTCTTAGTCTATATGTTGAAGCGGGAACAGTTTCTTTAATATCCTTTGCATTATTTTGCAAGTTAATTACACATAACATGTTACCATACCATTTTTTAAATCCTCCTCCTTTGTTATACTTAAACCATTTATAAGAAGAATTATACAATGATTCTATTTTTGGATTCAAACATACTTCCGTTATAGGTACCTCAAACCATAGTCTAATAAAATCTTCTTTTCTTCCTGTTTTTATGCCACAGGAAAGAGTATAACTATAATTAATTTCTTTATGACATGAATATAGTTTAACTATATCCTTAGGACACCAATATGCTAAAACTTTATTAGGCATACATAAAAAGAATGAATTATCTCGTTTATAAAGTCTTTTTTCTATTTCTATATTATTTATTTTATCAGGGACAAAATTTTTTAAATCTATATAATTACCAATTTTATTTTCACAATAATTTTTATCAAGCACAAAAGCACACGTACCAAAACCAGAATCAAAGGCATTTTTCCCTAATTGTGCCAATGTTTCAATATTATAGTTATTTAAAATATCATCTCTTAACTTATTAAATACAACCAAAAACATCCATGATTCAGGTGTTACTAAAGCAATCTTATTTTGTGATAACGATAGTCCTCTCATCAAAAATACAGTAGATAAATCCATTTTACCCATATCATAATTATTTGATAAATAGTTTGATAGTAAAGTATTCATAGGTTTATTTCCTAAATATGGTGGATTTGTTATAACCACATGATATTTTGTAGTTAGAATACGTGCTTGAGGAAGAATATCAGTTAAAATATCTATCAATTCAGCACTTCTTGCAATATCTATAATGTTGTCAAAAGAACCTTCGCTAATATTATACAATTTTGATTCAAGTTTATTTAATTCTTCAGTGGTAACATTAGGCTCAATAATACTTCCATATTCCTTGGCATTCACAAATGATGAATATAATCTTAAAGCTATATCTTTATCTTCACCCAATAAATTAAAATAATCTAAATTATCTAAACTAACTTCTTTTATTTCGTATAAATTAGGTTTTATTTTTCTTTTCAAGAATCTAGAATCATATTCCATAGCCTTCATCATTATTGCAAAATATGCTAATTGTGTTGCACGTTCATCTATATCTAAACCATATATATTATTTTCTATTATTGATTTAACGGCATCTCTAGCTCTATAACCATAATCAGTATAAATTTGCATTAAAACATCAAAAGCATAAACTAAAATATGCCCTGAACCCATACATGGATCTATGATTTTTATATCTTTTGGTTCTAGCTTTGAATAATCTTGTCTTATTTTTCTTAATTGTTCTTCAACTTGCTCTTCTTGTTTGGCTTCATCCACATAATATTTCCAATTATCTTTTATATTACTAGGATGTCCTTCAATCCACAATCTACCAAGACTATTCTCCACCATATATTTTACAATCCAGTCAGGGGTAAATAATTGTGTTTTAGCAGGTAAATTTTCTTTAGTGACCTTAATTCCTTTTTTTACCTCAGCATCAACTTCGGCTTTTAATTCACTATTGTAATACTGATATAACCAACCAATAATCTGAACAGCATCTTTCCAATCATTTTCATCAATTAAATTAATCATTTGTTCAAGGACACTTCCAGATCTTAAAAGATTTTCAGGAAATAATAAGGTTTTATAATCAGAAATACGTGTAAACATTCCAGGTAAATAATTTCCCATATCATTACATATTTTTATTAATAAATATTTATACAAGCCTTCTTTATCATTGCTTTCAATAAACTCAAAAACTGATTCTTCGTTTAAATTTTTAAGTCCTGAATCAAAATTTAAATTCATTGTTTCAGTAAGTATTTGAGGTTTAAAATTATTATCAGAATCGGTAAATATCTTATAATCATAAGGTAAATAATTATTAACTTCCATAAATCTTAACGCAATAAAACGGTTGAACCAAGTATATGCTACTTCTTCAATAACATTAGTATATCCATAATTTTTTATTTTAATGATTAATTTATTTCTTTGATCAATTTCATTAGAATTAAGAATTTTTCCTTTAACTGAATCATTTTCTAATTCTAAAATTTCATTTTCACTTACACCATATTGCTCAGCTTTCTCGGAAACCTTTTTAATAAGCTCTGTTCTTGCCCATATAGCATATTTTTTTATTGCGTTCTTGTTCATCTTCTACTCCTATTCTATTTTTACTCCACCATTTTTATCAATTATCTTCATAAGATAGTCTTTCGCTTCTTTAAGATAATTATCAACTTGTTGTTCTGATGTTAATGTAACACCATTTCTAAATATAACATTTCGTTGATATTCTACAATTTTCTGTTTATTCGCAGTATCATTTACAATTTCTGGCTCTACTGCATTATAAGGAACTGATTTATCCTTTATAACTGATGATTTTAATTTATTTATTTCTTTAATTGTTTCATCTTTAAGATTTAAAACGTTATCTTTTTCTTGTTCTATCCTCAATACCTTCTTATAATTTGTTAATGATTTATTTATACAATCATATTTAGTTTGAGTATTATATATAATAGTATCACAACCAGATTTATCATTTTTATATGTTTCAATAATTTCATTACATTGATCAATAAGCTCTGATAATTCTTTCCTTTTAACCTTTAAAAGGATACCATATTCCTCATTAATAGTAGCTATATAATTATTCAATCTTGAAATTTTTGAATAATTATACGGATCTTTTATTGTAATAACATCGTTGATATCTGATAAAGCTGTTGTTAATTTAACATTGCTTATGAAATACATTTGTTCATCTTGTAATGAATTATACAATTTTCTTGCATTATCAAATAATTTAACTTGATTGTCAAAAAACTCATCGACTTCTTCAATATCTTCCTTAAAATCATATAAATCTTCTTCTAGGGATTTAATATATTCCAGGAATGATTTGTGATCTCCAACTTTTTTAAGAATACTACCTATAAGTTCTATGCCATCATCTACAACATTCTGTCCTGGATAAACATAATTATTATAATAAATTTTCCTTAAATTATAGAGTTCATCACGTTTGGCTGTAAAATTATCATTGATATATTTTACAATACTATCTTCATCTTCAGGGACACTCATTATATCAAAATATTTTCTTATGAAATTTCTTGAATATCTTAATAATTTTTCATCAAGTGATTCTCTAAAAATAACTTTAGTAGAAACTACCTCTGTTCTTTTACGAAGATATGTAATCATATTCGGATTATTAGTATCAACTTTAGAACCATTTCTTTCAATATTTATTTTTTGATTTTTAATTAAGACAGTCATCAATCCAACTATATCAATTTCCTTCCAACCATATGGAATAGAAGTATAACGGTCTACGATATCTTTTATTGTTAGGGGAATATTTTTTCTAAATTGCATGTCAATGTATCGATATATAGAATTTAAAGCTTCTTGGTTAATATCCTCTGATATTGGATTCTCACTTTTTAAAATTGAAACTATTTCTTCTTCACTTGCATAATGCTTATTGATCATATAATGATTATCATAAACTTCTTCTGCAAGTTTATTTAAAGCATTATTTATTTTAGAAGATGCTGTCCCACCATTAACTGTTTCATTTTCTCCATAAATAAGCCATTCACCGTCAACAATAGCATCAGCTATTTCTTCTTTGGCCTTATTTAATAAATTCGTGGCATCTATATTCTGTCTTTTTATAATATCTTGTATTTGGTCAGATAATGAGTTAACATTTTTCTTATTAATATATTTTGAAATCTTTAAAGCTTTTTCAACATCCTGATAGTAATTTGTATTAGAATCCGAAAGAATACAAGTTGCTGATTTTAATGATTTTGAATCACTTTTTATCTTTGTTTTATCAAAAGATGAATCAATATTATATGCTATTGTTATAAATGTCAAACGTATACCATTAGGAACACTACCAACACTGTAAGACTGGTTATCAATAAAACGATTAAATTCATAATCATTGTTATCATATCTAAATTTCTTACCTTCAAAAATGGAATCGTAAATAATAGATCCTATTTTATTAACTACTTCAGATGAATTAACATCAGTATTTCTTATTTCTCTAGCAACCTGTTGCTCATCATCAGTTAAAAACTTATATACACCACTATAATAAGAAATATAGTTTTGAGCTAGCAATCTTTCTAGACTATCTCTTACTTTTGCTTTTAATGCAATTTTATCTACATTAATGGTATCAGCCATCAAAACTGTTAAGTTATCAATAGTTGAAGGAATATCATCAATATGTAAAGTTAAATATAGAAGCTTTAAAACATTGATATCATAATCCTCTAAACCTTCGTGATTATCAGCAGCTCTTTGTGCACGTTCTACTACACCTCTAATGGAACGATCCAAAAAGCCATGAATTGCATCATAGAATAGATACATAGGTGCAATAGATAATTCATTTTTATCTTCTAATTTAATAGCTGATTCTTGAAAACCACTAAGCATTGATCTTTCACCACTTGATTGATGACTACCAGCCTGGCCGCTTTTCCTAACCTCATTATAAACTGTTTGAATTGTAATAAACTGATATGGTACAAAAGGATAGATTCTACAAAATTCATCTGCTGATGAGTATCCCTTTAAATCAGATTTAGCATTAGTAAATGTATATAAATTTCTAATGACATTGGCATTATTATCATAGACATTAGTTAATATTTTATTGGCTTCATCTGTTTTGGTTAATAGACGTTTTTCTATAACTTCATCAACTGATGAAGATGTTAATGAAAGATGCTTATGAAATCTCGCTTGAATACGTGAAAACTCATTTGATCTTAATTTAATAATTTCATCTAGTGCTTCCTGTCCTGTAGCAACAACCCAAACTTTACCTCTACATCTACTACCCAATTCTTCTACAATTGATTGTAAATTTAATAGCATATTGGTATTTGTACCAACATATTGACCAACTTCATCAATCATAAATAACAATCTAAAATCGTCATCTTTAGAATCCACATATTCTTTAATTTCTGAAACTAAGGAACTAACACTATCATCAATAAGATTATCATCATTAATCCATGATAAAGCAGTATTTTGACTCATGTCAGTCACTTGACTTAAAACATCTACAATTTCTTCTTGAATGAAAAGAAAAGTATCTCTTGATTCTTTCCATGAAAACATAGTAGTTTCTTCAAAGACTTTGCAAAATTCTTCATATTTTCCAATCTTTGTTAGATATTTTTCTAATTGAGCAACTTTAGTATCGTTTCCATAAAAACCTAAATGATTATAAAATACTTTACGAAAAACTCTTGTAACTGCCGAACCGTCTTTATCTCCTGAACTTTCAACATCAATATTAAATAATATTGTTTCTGTTTCAACACTTGTTGCTTTTTCAATTTTCATAAAAGTTGCTGGATCATCAAATTTATCTCTAAAATATTCAACAACTTTCTTGCCATCTAATTCTTTATTTTCTAATAGATATGAAAGCATCTTAAGGAAGTGAGATTTACCACTACCAAAAAAGCCAGTAATCCAAACACCTATGTCATTATTTGTTGATTCAAATGATTCACTATAAGCATCAAAAAAATCAATAAAATGCCTTCTTAATTCTTTTGTAACTACATATTCTTTGACTTCTGTTAATAGTATCTTTTCTTCATCTTGTTGTACTTGAATGACACCATTAATTTTTCTTTCGATATCATCCTCAAACATATCTTTTATCTGCATTTTATTAATCTCCCTCTATTATATTAAATGATCTATAATGACCTTCAGGTTCAATTTTATTAAACAATCGTATATTATGTCCATCATAACTACCTGGATACATTACCAAAACAGGTATATCATTAAAATGTGTTTGCATAGCTTCTAACAATACATGAACTCTTAAAAAAGGAAATACCTTCCCAACACCACCTATTATAAGAACATCATTTTGATGATGTTCTCCATATTTTTTATGGATAATATCTACAAAATGCTTTGCATCACATATTTTATCTAAATTAGTTCTAAGAACTTCAGATCCCTTTAGTTGTTCCATTTTTGGAATTCTATCTAATATATTTCTTTGTTGACATATTTCAAGCATTAATTCATATAAATCAAAATAAACTATATGACATTTTAAAGTTTGATCATTTAGAATCATATCCAAGAAATGTCTTACAGTCATTTCTTCATTGCTATGGTAACAGAACACAGAATAATTAACCTCATTACTTAATCCTCTTGAATAAAGGTAATCTTCAGTTTGAATATGTTGTTTTAGTTTATCCAATCTCTCATTAATATCTTCCATGCTTCCACCTACCTAAAATAATTAAAAGCTGATAACACTTTATCATCTTCATAATTAACTAATATCTCTTCTAAAGAATAACATAGCATAACTTGATTCAATTCATTAGAATTTCTATTATCCAAATAGCCTGTATCAACTAACAACTTCATTAATACTTGTTTTATTTTCTTAATTGTAGCATCGCTCCAAGAAGCCATACCTTCATCTTGTTCTTGTAATTGATTTATAAAACCATTTAATTCACTTTTATCAAAATGATAATCTTTCATTCTATATTTTTCACCAATAACAAAAACCATAAATTCAAAAACTATTAAATAATGTTTCATAAAAGCATATAAACAAGCTTGTTTTGCATCATCAGCATTACCATATGCAATAATATTAATAATATCTTTATTATCCAAAATATGAATTCTCTTTATACATCCATTGAAAATCATTCTAATAGATTTTTCACTTGGTAATTGATATAAGTTTTCATTTTTTATTTTTTCATATATTTCATCATCTGTTAAATTATCTAAAAATAACTTAGCAGTTGTACGCATTTCATAATATAAAAACTGTTCTCTTGTAAGAGAAGCTGCATATTTGCTTTTGATTCTTTTCATTCAACATTTTCCTCTCTTTTTCAAATACCAATACACTAAAATAGCCTTTGAACATCATATGACTAATTATAACTTGTATTAATAATAATTAAAATATAATTTTTAAAAAACGAGATCTTTTTTTCATATTATCAATGACATTTTATAAACTGGATGATAAACTAAGTATACTATATAAGTAATATTATTATATTAATAAAATACCAGTACAATTGAGAAAAATTACTTTGAATTAGTATATATGAAAAAGAATATTAACTTGTATTTTAAATTTAAAGATCCTATAATTTTCTTATATAGAATATAACAAAAATATAAAAGGAGTATAAATGAAATTAGAATCAATAGAATTAATTAATTATAAATCAATAGGTACTGAAGATAGTAAGCTAATTATTGAACCTGGAATAACCACAATTATCGGTATGAATGAAAGTGGAAAAAGCAATATTTTAATGGGCTTGTCACAAGTCTCTTTTACAGAATCTAATAAGGATTTTTTTAAAAATGAAAATTGTAATAGAAATGTTAATAATACTGAAGAGATGAGAATAACAGCATATTTTAAAAAAGACGTAAATGATCCATATAATTGTGAAAAAGCAACTGCTATAGAAATTTCAAAAGATTACTATAAAATTTCTGGTGGTTTAACTATTTATTATGATAAATATATTAAGAATGATGCAAATAATTTATATGGGCTTTTAAGAAAAATGCCTTATAATATGGGACAAAGTGATAAAGAATTATTTTTAAAAAAAATCCAATGTTTAAAAAATGATGATCTAAATATACCAAACATTCTAAAATGTATAAAATATCTTAAAGATTTAGATTCAAAATTTAAAAATGATAACGATCAAATAAAGACTTTATTAAATAAAGTAGATAAAGAGTTTTCTCAAATAGCAGAATCATTACCTATATTTCATTATCGAAATTCAAACAAAATATTAAAAAGCAAATATACGATTGATGAAATAAAAACTGCAAATCAGAAAACAGACTTGATTATTGATTTTTTAAAGGTGATAGGTTTTTCTAAAGAAGAATTAATCAGTTCTATAACTTCTCAAGACCGTATTACGATTACAAAACGAGGTGCTATACAAAAGTCTATACAAAATAATATAAATAGACCTTTTGAAAAGTTTTATAATACTGAAACAATTTCTTTAGGTCTTGAATATATGCCTAATAAAACAATAGAATTTACCATTACATCCGATGATGATAACAATATGTCACTTTCTGAAAGAAGTAATGGATTAAGATGGTACATAAATCACTATATTGATATTTTAGCAAATGATTTAGAAAATAAAAAAGTAATTTATCTTTTAGATGAACCTGGAGTTTTCTTACATATAAATGCGCAAAAGGAATTGTTAAATTTATTTAAAGATTTATGTAACTCTGAAAAGGGAAATCAAGTGATATACACAACCCATTTGCCTTCGATGCTTGATATAGAAGAGACAGGCTTGCATAGAATAAGAGCTGTAAAAAAAGATTCTGATGGAAATACACATATCTTTAAAAATGCATATGATCAAAGGGTTACTGGAGAACAATCTCAAGATACAATAGCTCCTGTTTTACAAGCTATTGGAACATCAGCAACATATGGTATATATCCAGTTGCAGAAAAAACTAATATAGTCGTAGAAGGAATAAGTGACTATATTTATATTACTACTATTTTTAATAAATTAGATTTAAATATTTCAGAATTTAATTTTATTCCATGTACAGGTGTAAAAAATGTGGTTAATATTTGCTCTATATTATTGGGATGGGGATGTAAATTTATAGCATTATTAGATTACGATAGTGCCGGGATTCAAGAAGCTGCTCAATTGAAAGATAAATTGTTTTTAGAACTTAATCACAATTATATTTTCGTTTCTAATGTTTCAAATGAAGATATTGAGGAGCAAAAAACCTTTTTAAATACACCTTTTGTTATAGAAGATTTAGTAGGAAAAGAATATATTGAGCAATATGTACAAACTAATGAAGAGTCAAAATCATATGGTAAAAAGTTAAAAGCAAAGATGTTGTGTAATGAGATTGAGGCAAATACAATCAATATTCCTGATAAAACAAAAGAAAATTTTCAAGGTTTGTATGACCGCATAATTTTAGTTCAAAAATTATTGAACGAAGAAGAATAAATCAATCAAAATTTACTCGTATATAGAAACGCTAAATGGGAATCCATCTCAATGGATTCCTTTTTTTCTTATATAAATATAATATTACTATGTAATATATCAAAATTAATATAAATATCTTATAAATAATTGATAGTTAGTTATTTTCATCACCATGTTTTTTTATATATACGTACTTCAAAAGTAGGGTACTGTTCAGTTCCATCTTCTCTTGCATTATACCATATATACAATTTTTGAGTTTCATCATAATTATACTCACTTGTAGGATAATCACTGCTAAAATTATATGATATACTATAAATTCCTAAATCAATCATTCTATCTACATATTCAAAAAATACTTTTTTATTTTTTTCATTATATTTCGTATTACTAGAACAATTATATATAGTAGAACCATCGCTTTCTGATACTTCATAAGTAATATTATCGTTAACTTTTATGGTTGTTCCACGTGCATATACCGTTAATTGATCTTGTGTAATTTTTTCATTAGGATATTTTTTGTTAAAAGCCTTTATAAAAGAAGTGCTTTCAGGATCATTTGTTGATATTGCATTTTCAACTTCAGTATTATTATTTTCGGATTTTGATTCATCTTCGCCTGTATTTTCATCTTTAACTTCATTATTACCTTCATTTGTATCTACCGTTTCAATCTCACTTGTTTCATCTGTCAACGATGTTTCAGTATCATCTACATCACAAGAACTTATTATACCTAATACAAACACTAAACATAGAACAATAACAACTTTTTTAAATTTCATTTTATACCTTTCCCTTCTAATTAATAAATAATTTACTATCCAATTAAAGGCTATCATAATTACGTTTTAATTTAAAGCAAAAAAAGATTACAAAATCAAATTAATTTCATATTATTTATATTAAGTATATAGATAATCAAATAATACTAGCAAGTATTTTCATCATTCTTGATGATTTACTTGCTTTTTTTATGTTATCTAAAAAAATTTCTTTCAAATTATGAAAAAGTTTGAGCAGTTTGCTATCTATTTGCTCCGTGGTTAGTGAAGGGATATAAATGCTCCTTCAAATAAGAACATTGAAAATTGAATAGCAAGGTTAATAGCAATCTTGGTAATTAAGAGCATATTTAATGTTATTAGCAGCATTTAGCAAAATTTAAAAAAATAAAAATAATTTACCCCTTTTGGGTGTTTTCAGTGGCTAATAAGTGAAGGATTATAAATCACTCATTAAAAAATTTCAACAAATTTTAAAAAAAAGTGAACGATTTGCTAACTATTTTCCCCGTTATTAGTGAGGGGATTAAATGTTCCTTCAATAAGAACATTGAAAACTGAATAGCAAAGTTAATAACTTTAGATTATTGCCATGACCTTTTATTAAAGCGAGCAATTCAATATATTATAGTTCAAGCTATTAACCTTGCATAACAACAACCAAATCAAAAATAGTACGTCATAATAGCTGCTATTTACAAAATTGTTATGGATTTTATAAACACTCATAAGGATTTTATATGATTCACTATAGTATCTAATCAGCATAAAGATAAACCAATAATAATTACATCATTAAGTTCATTGAGATAAATCCATCAATTTTGTCATTTTGAAGTGAAGGCAGAAAACCTTCAGAGGGAGAAAAGGAAATGAATAATGTAAAAAATGTATGGATTCATTGTCGTGTAGTCGGCAGAGATAGTATGGAACTTTTGAACTACCAGGAACACGCACTATGTGAATTAGCTTATCAATGTAATTTAAATATCATTGGCGTTAGTAAGATTATTTCAAATGACAATAGTAATAGTCTTTATCAGATCAATGCCATGAATCATGCTATTAGAACACAAAAAGTTGATGCAATATTTGTTTATACCAAAGAACGTATATCAACAGATAAGAATATTCTTGATGAATTTATGATGTTCTGTGATATGTGTCATGTAAAGCTCATGACATATCAACAGTTAAAAGATATCATAAATCTCTAATTATTTTCTGATTATAGACATTAATCAATGATTTGTTTTATAAGAGCACCACCGTTTCTTCTTTCAAATAAATAATGAAAGGAGAAATGAACAATGTCTTACAACAAAAATTCAGAGGTAAACAAGTGGAAACAAATGAAAGAAAAAGAAGAAGAGATTTTAAGAGAAAATGGTATGAGCGAAGAAAGTATTCAAATATTACATGATTATGATTGGGATGTTTTTAAAGCTGAGCGCATTTATAAAACAAAACAGTATGTAGATAGCTATCTTGTTGAAAATGCTGTTACAACTATTGAACTTCCTGTTGATAGCATAGATGATATTTTATCACTATTGGATAATGAAGAATTATATAAAGCTATGAAGAAAATAAATCATAAACTTACTTTTGAAATTCTTCGTTTAAGAATTAATGGTTATTCCAGAAGAGAAATAGCTAAAGAACTGGATATGACTTTTGATTCTGTTAAATATTATCTAAAAAAAGCTCGAAAAAAAATAAATTCATAATTTTTGAAAAAAAATTACCCCTTTTGGCCGTTTTCGGTGGCTAATAAGTGAAGGGATTTAATTTTCCTTAAAAAGGAACATTGAAAATTGAATAGCAATTGTTAATAACGTTCCCTGTATTTGAGCCCATTAATGAATACGCCATGACATTGGTTAAAACAATCGAGCGATAGATATTTGATTAAAAGATAAGGTTGCACTTATCTGGCGATGACAGTGCAGGAAGAATAATGATACACATGGTGCGTCTCAGTCCGAGCAGTATTGATCCTGTCGCAGGCAAGACACCATATAGGTGGGAACCCTATAAGCAATATCTAATGCCTTTAAATTTAGATAACTTGTGGAACTGCAGGCAAAGCAGTCTATTAACAATGCATAAAAGTTGTAAAAGTAATTCTAAAACAGCATCTATTGTTTTTATAGATGCTGTTTGTCATACATATAAGGAAGGAGGTGTTTGAGGTGATAAATGATATTAAACGAGGAGAGATTTACTTAGCTGATCTTGATCCTTCAGTTGGATTTGAACAGAGTGGTATCAGACCAGTACTTATTATACAGAATGATATAGGCAATATGCATAGTCAAACAACTATTGTAGCCTGTATAACATCACGAATCACAAACAAGGCAAGAATGCCTACCCACGTTGAAATTGAAGCCAGAGAGGAATTACTGGCCCATTCCGTTGTGCTTTTAGAGCAAATAAGAACTATTGACAAATCAAGAATCATTAAAAAAATATGTGTTCTAAGTCCAACAGAAATGAATATGATTGATCATAGTCTTGATATAAGTCTATGTTCCAGTGTGTCAAATGTGTAACATACTTTTTTGCACATTCGATGCCTTAACAAAACTATTATATGATAATCATGTGACAAGCATGATTATCACAAACAATTAAAAATATTAAAAGGAGGTATTTTTCATGTCAAATGAAACAAATGCTACTGTAAAACCAAAATTAGAAAAAAGAACCTATACTGTTGATGAAATTGCCCAGATACTTGATATAAGTACTCATTTAGCTTATGACCTTGTAAAAAGTGGACAATTCGCTTATGTCAGAACAGGTAGAATGATTAGAATATCAAAGCCGTCATTTGATAAATGGCTTAATCCATGAGATGAGGTAGTTATACTATGGCTACCGTTAAGCAAAGAAAAAACAGTTATTCGGTTATTTACTGGTATAAAAATGAAAATGGAGAAAGAAAGCAGAAATGGGAAAAATTTCTGTCCAATAAGGAAGCCAATAAAAGAAAAACATTTATTGAATACTATCAAAGTGAACATGGCTTAGTTATTGTGCCTCTAAATGAACAACATGCTGGTGAAATAAAAGATGCCCAGTCTAAAAAGGAAGATTCAGATGATAGTATTACATTTGGTGAATTCCTTGATATATTTGTCAATCTTTATGGAACGAACAAATGGTCAGTCAGTACCTATACTGTTAAAAAGGCAGAAATTGAAAATTACATCAAGCCTTATATTGGTGATGTAAAGCTAAAGGATATTACTACAAAGATGCTCACTGAATATTACAATCAGTTGTTAAGTGTACCACAGGTACCAAACAATTTTAAAGGTCCAACTGGCAAATGTGTTCAGCCTGCAGGTGTTAAAAAAATACACGATATTATCAGATGTGCACTGAATCAGGCCATTCGCTGGGAATATCTTGACCAAAGCAAGAGAAATCCAGCAACGCTTGTCACACTGCCAAAGATGCAAAAGAACCCAAGAGCAGTATGGAACATTGAAACTTTTCGCCAGGCTGTTACGGTCGCAGATGATGATTTATTGGTCATTTGCATGCATCTTGCCTTCTCATGTTCCATGCGTATAGGCGAGATACTAGGTCTTACATGGGATGATGTTATTATTGATGAAACTGCTATTGCTACAAATAATGCTAGAGTTATCATCAACAAGGAATTAACCAGACTTAATTATGAAAATATCCAGAAGCTTAAAGAAAAGGAAATCATCAAGATTTTTCCGACTCATCAGCCTCACTGTACTACAAGACTTGTCTTAAAAACGCCTAAAACCGAAACCAGCAATAGAACCGTTTGGCTTCCCAAGACCGTTGCAAGACTGCTTGTGGAATACAAGCACAATCAGGATGAGCTCAAGGAATTTTTAGGTGATGAATATATTGATTATAATCTCGTGATTGCAATGGATAACGGCAATCCTACAGAAGGATCAATAGTCAGAAAAAGATTTCGAGTTTTATGTGAAAACAATGGATTTGAAAAAGTTGTATTCCATAGTCTAAGACATTTAAGCACAGGCTATAAGCTTAAGCTTACAAACGGTGATGTTAAATCAGTTCAGGGTGATACAGGTCATGCTGAAGCTGAAATGGTTACTGATGTTTATTCACGAATACTCGATGAGGATCGAAGATACAATGCCCAAAAGATGGATCAGGAGTTTTATTCAAGCTTGGATGTGGATAATGAAGCAAAAGCCAAGGAAGCTGAAAACAATGCTGTCCTTCTTGAACTGCTGAAAAACATGTCTGATGAAGATAAGGAAAAACTTATAAAAAAGCTGAAAAAAAGCAAGTAGACCTGATGCCTTTGTTAGCAAAATTTCAAAGGTTGTTAGCAAGGTTGTTAGCAAAACCCCAAAATGCCAAAATTTTGAAAAATCTTGTTAGCAAGAATTTCATGAGATTTACTCAACTGGATAAAGCAGTTGCCAAATCTGTTAGCAGATTGTTAGCAAGAAATTTAACCAGGTCTAAAAATCATCAAAATCAAAAAACATTGATAAATAAAGGTAAATTTGAGCATAAAAAAGCGTCCACGACAGGATTCGAACCTGCGGCAGGTCGCTTAGGAGGCGACTCCTCTATCCATCTGAGGTACGTGGACAAGTAAAAAAAATATTCATTTTGGCAGGTGGTCAACCTGCTGCTTAGGAGGCAAACCCTCTATCCTACTGAGGTACGTGGGCATATTGCATATAGCATTAGTATTTTATCATGCTTTATCAAATAATTCAATGTATTATAAAAAGGAGATTGCTCTCCTAATTAAATGCAAATATTTTTTGAGAAATAGAATAACCAATTGTAATAGCTTTTCTACCTGCTTTACTATCCATCTCCATAAAAGTTCCTAAAACTGTATGTTTAACTGCCTTATATAAATCCTTATTTTGAGTTTTCAAATAAGCCCAAAGTTCCCTACGCTTTTCTAAATTTTCTTCAGTATTTGATTTAACACACAAAGCACTTGAAACAGTCATAATCATTGATAAATATTTAACCATATAATTTCTCAATTTTCGACTCTTCAAATTCATAACATCACAAGAATCAATCATTATCTTAGTAACTTTTAATTGCTGATCAATACGTGAAATCATCACTTTTTCATTAACTGATTGATCCTCTCTACCAATATAATAACGATATAAATCAACATTTAAATAATAAAGTGTTGTAACATGTGGCAATGGTTCATAAACAAAGATATTATCTACATAGAAAGTATGTTTAGGTAATTCAAGATTACAATTTCTTAATAATTGTGTTCGATAAATAACACTATGCATCAATAAATTTTGTTGAGGATAAAAGTGTTTAACATCATACCATCTAAACACACGATTTTGAGGTAAAGCATTGGTATATTTGATCACTGATGTTTTGTTTTCACTAGGTTTTTCATAAACATAATTAGCTATCATCATATCTACATCTTCATCTTTACTATGTAAATCCTTTAAAGTATTAACGACTTTCACAAAAGCAGATTGATCAAACCAATCATCACTATCCAATACCTTAAAATATAATCCTGTAGCATGTCTTAAACCTGTATTAACAGCTTCCCCATGACCACCATTTTTTTGATGAATACAACGAATTGTCTCAGGATACATCTTAACATAAGATGCCCCAATCTCTGCTGTACCATCTGTAGAACCATCATCTACAATAATTATTTCTATATCATCTTTAAGAATTAAACATGATTCAATAGCTTTAGCCATATAAGCTTCACTATTGTAACATGGAATTGTAACTGTTAAATATTTCATATTGTCCTCCTTAGTCGTTGCTTATTTTACCACATAATACCATTTAAGTAAACTTGTAAAAATATGTTATTTTTTTTCTTCTAATAGCTTTAAAAACTCCATTTCTTTAATAATACGCAAATCTTGTCCTTGACGCATAAGTTTTAATGCTTTTAAAACCTTCTTATTTTCCTTGCCAAATCTAACACGTCCATATCCTTCATCACCTATAACTAAATAATTAGTTTGAGTGGATACACTATGCATTGGTAAAGCACTAACTTCTTTAGCTTTTTGAGCAAGTACTTCTTTTGGCATTGAAAGTTTACCAGCAAAGCATACAGATTGATGATACAATAAAGCATCTTCCCTTGCAACCATATCTAATAATTGATGTGCTGATTCAGGAGAAATAATATTACGATAATAGTTTTCTTTCATTTCACCAAATTCCAAATGAAAATGTTGATGCAATTGTTGTAAAGTATCAACGCCTTGCTTATTTATCATGGCAACTAAAACATGAGCACAAGCCAATGCATCCCCCATTGCCTGATGTGCTTGAAAAGAATAACCAATCATATTTGATAGTTCTTTAATATTATATTTCTGAATATCAGGATAAATAAGATGTGCTAAAACATTGGTACATGACATATAGAGATGTGGATAAGGTATATGTTCTTGATATAAAGCTGCACGCAAATTCATCATGTCTCCTTGAATATCATGAGATACAACGATACAATCTTTAAAATAATGTTGAATTTCGTGCCATACTTGTTTAAAGTTTTTTTCTTTATAAAGTGCTTGAGGTCTTATTTTATGGATTTTATAACGACAAGGATCAAAGCTTAAGTTTTTAGGTTTGATAAGTGAATAATAAGTAGAAACAATGTGTTGATCAACAAGTTCAACAATGCCAATAGAACAAATACTAGCAGGATCTTGATTTAAAACTTCAATATCAAAAACAGTTATATGTTCTTTCATAATCCCACCGCTTTCTTAGCTAACTTATCTGCTTCATCATTGTATTGATCACCACTATGAGCAAGTACCTTTACAAAATCTATATCAATAACACTTCTACTATCTTTAATAAACTGCTGATAAGCCTTAGTTCCTACTTTATTGGCTTTCCAATTACCATTAGCCCATTTTTCAATACCCTCATAATCATAATAAATCCAAATATGGGTATAATGATTATCCAAAGCATAATTAACAGCAACTTGTGCACCCGCTATCTCTCCAGCCACATTTCTCATTGATACATAATTGGGATGATTACCTTTACCATAAAAACTTTCTAAGACTTGTTGATTTTTAAGTAAAACACATCCATAACCATATTCTTTAGTTTTATTATTATAACTGCCATCCACATAAGCAATCAATCCAGAAACTGATACAATTTTCTCATCATCAAGAAAATCTTTAGCTTGGTTTAAAGAAGAAAAAGATTTATAGCTTGCTCCACTATATCCTTTAATTTGCTTTTCACATTCTTCCCAACTAGAAAAAATGCCTATTTGTCTTCCTTTTTTTACTGCATAATACTTAGCCATCTTAAAACCTCCAAAAAGTATTATAATCATAAATGAATCATTTTGCTAGTATAAATTATCATTGTTCATTTAATATCCATAAAAATATGATATTTTATCAAAAAGGAAGTGTTTATATGCGTTGTTTATTTATTATTAATCCTAGTTCTGGAACAAAACAAGTTCAAAGAAATTTAGATAGATTAATTGGAAAAATGGTTTTAAAACAAATTGTTTCTACAGTAGATGTTTTTTATACTCAAAAGAAAGATGATGCTTATTATAGAACATTAACAGTTCGTGATTCTGATTATGATTTTATAGTTAGTGTTGGTGGTGATGGTACTGTTAATGAAATTATTAGTGGTTATGTTGAAGCAAATCTTTCTCTACCAATTGTTATTATACCTGGTGGTACTGTTAATGATTTTGCTAATCATTTTCATTTACCAACCCATAATCATGAAATTATAAAGATGATTCAAAATCATAAAACAATGAAAGTAGATGTAGGAAAAGTAAATGATCGTTATTTTGCCAATGTTATTGCTGGAGGTATGTTTAGTGATATTAGTTTTCAGGTACCTAAAAATGAAAAAGAAAAGTTTGGACCTTTAGCTTATTATGCAACTGGCATTAGACAATTACCTGAACAGCTTCATACTTCATTACATTTAAAAATCATAACTGAAAATGAAACATTTTTAGAAGAAGCCAAACTCTTTATGGTTACTAACACATCACAAGTTGGTGGTTTCAAAGATATTGTTCCTGATGCAAGCGTTTCTGATGGTCAAATGGATTTATTAATTATTCGTGATTGTTCAACGACTGATTTTATATCCGTACTTAAAGACTATGCTTTGCAAGATCATCAAAACAGTCCATTTGTTCGTTATATACAAGCCAAAAACATGACAATAGAATGTCAAGAAGATATTATTTATGATGTAGATGGTGAAGAAGGTCATGAATTTCCAATACATGTTAGTGCTATTCCAAACGCACTTAACATTTTTGTACCATGATCATATTAGCTCATATTAAAATTTCTCATCAATTATCTCTTTAAAAGCTTCATAATTATGATTACGACCCTTAGGAACTGCAAAGATAATTTCATCAAAATCATAATCAGCAATCAATTCTTTAAATATAGTTGCCATAGTATAAGGATCTTGTTGAAACACACCACATCCCCAAGCACCTAGAATCAATACTTCTGCCTTTTCCTTAGAAGCAATATCTAAAAGATATTGACTTCTTTTTTTTAAAATATCATTATTGACTTCTTTAGATATACCCTGTCTAGAAGCTTCACGATAATTTGGAGCAGCACATGTTAATATATCAGTTTGATAATGATTACTTACTTCATCAAAGAAAAATATATTTTGACTATATAAAGCTCTATTATAGTATAAAGAATGATTTAAATCTTTACGATTAATTCTATAATATGCATCAACAAATTGACTAAGAACATTATATAAGAAACTATCATGACATAAAGCTTCTTCTTGAGCCATAGCACCATTATAAAACCCACCTCCTGGATTTTTAAAAGATGCAAAATTTAAAGCACATATATGTTTTGCATGATTAGCATCAATGATTGCTTGAGTAGTAGTACAATCAAGAACTTTAATGATACTTTGATGATTTGAATAAATATGTTTAAAATAATTGTTTTCATCATATATATGTGTATGTTCAATAGCATATGTAATTTCTTGATTATAATTTTGTTGCATTAGTTTTGTATGACTAAGAGCTTTTTGTTTACGTTCGTTTCTTAATGGGTTATTTGTTTTCATATTGATCATCTCCTAGCCTTAGTATAACGCTTGACCACAAATTAAACAATAGTAAATTTTAATTCATTAAAAAACGTAGATTTTCATCTACGTTTCTCCTTACTCTAAAATCAGATCATTTTGTAGTTTTAGAACAGTCTCTATCGGTAATTTGGAATATTTTGTAACAAAATCAACAGGTAAACCATCAATTAACATATCTATGGCAATATTAACTGAAGTTTCATAAGTAGCTTCATCTCTACCTTCAGCTCTGCCTTTTTGAATAAGATTATCCATAATTTCACACATAGTTTTTGTCCCCTCCTTAGTACGTTTATACTTATAAACGCATTCTTTTAAAATATCAAAATACATTTCATCTGGATCACTGCACAACAAATCATGTACCAATTCATTTTTATTTATACTATATGCAAATAATATCACAATTTCATTCAATAATCAACTATGAGCAAATAAACGCTATGTTAAAAACGTAGATTTCATCTACGTTTTCCCTTAAGCTAAAATCAGATTATTTTGTAGTTTTAGAACAGTCTCTATCGGTAATTTGGAATATTTTGTAACAAAATCAACAGGTAAACCATCAATTAACATATCTATGGCAATATTAACTGAAGTTTCATAAGTAGCTTCATCTCTACCTTCAGCTCTGCCTTTTTGAATAAGATTATCCATAATTTCACACATAGTTTTTGTCCCCTCCTTAGTACGTTTATACTTATAAACGCATTCTTTTAAAATATCAAAATACATTTCATCTGGATCACTGCACAACAAATCATGTATCAACTTTCCTTTTTCACTATTCTCATCTTGATAAGCACTCGTATTAACATATACAATTGTTCTTCCTTGAAGTTTTACTGGAGTTATAATTTGTCCATTTTTATCGACATTGATACACTCTTTAGCATAAGGATCAAAAGTGTATATTGGTTGATTATTTTTAAACAAATCAAAATCAACTAGAAATATAACAACAACATATGGTAATTCTATCCACTTATCACCATGGTTAGAAAATTGTATACTTATAGCATTGGCATGATATTGTGCTCTTTCTTGGGCTGCACCATCTTTATAAAACTGAAGCTCAAAATTAAAATACATATTTTTACCTTGTTTAGCTAAAAAATCCAAACGAATATCTCTACCAAAAAGATCCTTAATAAAAACTTCCTTTTTTAAATTATCAAGTTGAACAAGATGATTGTCTAAAAATACACGTAATATCAATTCAATAGCTTCTTTATTTAATGCGACCATAGCAAAAGTATCATCAACCAAACGAAAAGCTTGAATAGCTTTTAACTTTTCATCATTCATCTTTTCCACTCCTTTCGTTGTTTTATAGGTAGTGAAATATGAAATGTCCGAAAGATGCAAAATAAGATGTTATGATTAAAGTATCACTATGTATAATCACTTGCATTGAATCATTAATAGTTTTTAAAATAAAATGTACTTTGTCTACAAAAACCAAAATCATCCTATAGCATGATTTTACCTCTCTCAAAGCACCCTCTAATCTTTGAGAAGAAGTAAAATCACAATTTGATTGTATCACACAAAAAAATAAAAGACAAATTGCTCAAATTGACATAAATCAGCCAAAATTAAACAAAATGGCATCAATTTTGTTTAAAATGTCACCTAAATTTGCTGAAAGTATGAGAAATAAAACAAAAATTTTATTTTGTGTGAAAATAACATCAAAAAAATCTTTAAAAAATTTTTAAAAAAAATAGGATACCACTTGGTATCCTATAAATTTGTAAAGCCCATTAAGTCTTTATCGATATTTCTTGCTACTTCTCTACCTTCTCTAATAGCCCAGACAACCAATGATTGACCACGATGCATATCACCTGCTGTATAGACTTTATCTACATTTGTAGCATATTGATTTTCTTCTGTAGCAACATTACCTCTATTTGTAAGATTAACACCAAAAGCTTTTGTAATAGGTTTTTCACAACCAACAAAACCGGCTGCAATTAAAACCAAGTCACAATCAATCGTCTGTTCACTACCTTCAATAGGAACCATCATTGTGCGACCATTTTCTTTTTTAGGTGTCAGTTTGATAAGTACTGCTTTTTCAACAAGACCCTTATCATTAACAATAAATTCTTTAACTGTTGTTTGATAAATACGTGGATCTTTATTAAATACTGCAATACTTTCTTCTTGTCCATAATCAATTTTCTTAACAAGAGGCCATTCTGGCCAAGGATTGCTTTGTGCTCTTTCTAAAGGTGGTTCACCCATCATTTCAAGTTGTGTCACACTCTTACAACCATGACGTATAGCTGTACCAACACAGTCATTACCTGTATCGCCACCACCAATAATTAAAACATTTTTATTCTTGGCATTTGGATATTTCCCATCTTTAAAATCACTATTTAATAATGATTTCGTTACTTGTGTTAAATAATCAACCGCAAAATAGATATTAGATGCTTCACGTCCTGGAACTTTAATATCTCTAGCTTGCTTTGCACCACATGCTAAAACAATGGCGTCATAATCTTTTAATAACTTATTAGCTTGTTTTTTGTTTTCGATTGGATGATTCGTAAAGAAATGAATACCCTCTTTCGTCATCTTATCAATACGTCTATCGATGATTTCTTTTTCAATCTTCATTTGTGGAATACCATACATTAATAATCCACCTAAACGATCATCACGTTCATAGACATCCACATTATAGCCTCTTTGATTTAATTGATCGGCAGCTGCTAATCCTGCAGGACCACTACCTACAATAGCAATTTTATGATTTGTACGATTAACTGGTGGATGTGGTTCCATTAAACCATGTTCATAGCCATATTCAATAATCGCATGTTCATTTTCTCTAACTGAAACAGCATCTCCATTAAGTGAACAAGTACAAGCTTTTTCACATAAAGCTGGACATACTCTTGATGTAAATTCTGGAAAGTTGCTTGTTTTAAGTAATCTCTTTAAAGCAGCTTCATAGTTACCATGATATACAAGATCGTTCCATTCAGGAATCAGGTTGTTTAATGGACAACCTGATACCATACCATTAATAACTTGTCCATATTGACAAAATGGTACACCACAATCCATACAACGAGCCCCTTGAAGTGCTTGTTGTTCCTTAGATAAAGGAATATGAAATTCCAAGAAGTTTTGGATTCTATCAAGTGGTTCAATTGCTTCTGCATTTTGTCTATCGATTTCTAAAAATCCGTTTATTTTTCCCATAGTCCTCTATCCTTTCTTAACTGCATAGAACGCTTCAATTTTAGCTTGTTCTACGTTTAATCCTTGTTTTTCATAATTAGCTATTAAATTAATCATTCTTTCATAATCATAAGGAATAATTTTCTTAAATTTTAATGCTTGATTATCAAAATCATCTAAAATATCTTTAGCTTTTTGAGACTTAGTATAATGATAATGATTTTCAATCATTTCACGTAATTCCTGTTTATCATATTGAGTTGCTAATCTTGTATATTTAACAAGCTCACTATTCAATCTTTCATATAATTTATTATCTGGATCATATACATAAGCTGTACCACCGCTCATACCAGCAGCTAAATTTCGTCCGGTTTCACCTAGTATAACAACCATACCACCTGTCATATATTCCAAGCCATGATCACCAACGCCTTCCACAACAGCCTTAGCACCACTATTTCTAACACAGAATCTTTCTCCAGCTACACCATTAATATAAGCTTCACCACTTGTTGCACCATATAAAGCCACGTTACCAATAATGATATTATCTTCAGCTTTAAAAATTGATTCTAGAGGTGGTCTAATAATCAATTTACCACCAGATAAACCTTTACCAAAATAATCATTAGAATCACCATAAATATTCATAGTTAAACCTTTAGGAATAAATGCACCAAAACTTTGTCCACCAGCACCATAACAATTCACAACATAACTATCATCTTCAACATCATTTCCTAATGACTTAGTAATCTTAGACCCTAACATTGTTCCAAAAGAACGATCAATATTAGATATCTCTAATTCAATTTCTGCTTTTTCACCACGAATAATAGCTGATTCAAAGTTCTTTAATAAAACAGTTGTATCTTTCACTGTATCTAACTTAAAATCATAAGCTGCACTACTCATATAATGCTGATTCTTTTCATCACTAGGTTGAAGCAATGGTGATAAATCAATCTTAGAAGAAGAATCTCTCATTTTTAAGTATTCACTATGTCCAACCATTTCATTCACAGTCTTAAATCCAAGCTTAGCCATATATTCTCTTAATTCCTGAGCAATGAATCGCATAAAATTCACTACATATTCAGGTTTACCTGTAAAACGTTTTCTTAATTCTGGATTTTGCGTAGCTACACCTACTGGACAAGTATCCAAGTTACATACACGCATCATGACACAGCCCATCGTAACTAACGGTGCTGTCGCAAAACCATATTCTTCTGCCCCAAGTAAAGTAGCAATAGCTAAATCTCTACCTGTCATCAATTTTCCATCAGTTTCAATCACAACACGATTTCTTAACCCATTCATAAGTAATGTTTGATGAGCTTCGGCTAAACCTAATTCCCAAGGAAGTCCAGCATTATAGACTGAGTTTTTAGGAGCTGCTCCAGTACCTCCATCATAGCCTGAGATGAGGATAACCCCAGCCCCAGCTTTGGCTACTCCAGCAGCGACTGTTCCCACCCCTGCTTCAGATACAAGTTTAACAGATATACGGGCATCTTGATTAGCGTTCTTTAAGTCATAGATAAGTTGTGCTAAGTCTTCAATTGAGTAAATATCATGATGAGGAGGTGGTGATATTAAAGCAACACCTGGTGTAGAATGTCTTGTTTTAGCAATCCATGGATAAACTTTACCTGCAGGTAATTGTCCACCTTCACCTGGTTTAGCACCTTGGGCCATCTTTATTTGAATTTCTTTAGCAGAACATAAATATTCACTAGTTACACCAAATCTTCCTGATGCTACCTGTTTAATTGCAGAGCAACGATTAGATCCATCCTTACCAATAATAAATCTTTCAGGATCCTCGCCACCTTCACCACTATTAGATTTACCCTTTAATATATTCATTGCAATAGCCATTGTTTCATGTGCTTCTTGCGAAATAGAACCATAAGACATAGCTCCTGTCTTAAATCTTTGAACAATACTATCAACACTTTCTACTTCTTCAATAGGTATAGGTTTTCTATCAAATTTAAAATCTAATAAACCTCTAAGATTTGTATCTTTTGATTCTTCATCGATACAATGTGTATATTCTTTAAATAATGCATAATCTCCAGTTCTTGTAGATTTCTGTAATAAATGAATAGTTTTAGGATTATATAAGCGTTCTTCTTTACCACTTCTTTCTTTATGATTACCTTGTGAATCAATCGTTAGATTCATTTCCATTCCTAATGGATCATAAGCTTGTCTATGTCTAAAATCAACATCATTTTGAATATCTAAAATTGAAATACCTTCAATTCTACTAACAGTATTAGGGAAATACTTATCAATCACATCTTTATTAATACCAATCGCTTCAAAATTCTGTGATCCACGATAAGATTGAATTGTAGAAATACCCATCTTAGATGCAATCTTAACAATACCATGTAAAACAGCATCATTATAATCCTCTACTGCAGCATAATAATCCTTCTCCAAAGTACCACTCATAATTGCATCAAAAATCGTATCCTGTACCAAATAACCATTAACAGCACTTGCTCCATAACCTAACAATGTTGCATAATGATGCACCTCTCTAGGTTCACCACTTTCAACAATCAACGCTACCTTCATACGTTTCTTTGTTTTTACTAAATATTGATTTAATGCTCCTGTAGCAAGTAATGAAGGAATAGCTACATGGTTATCATCAACACCTCTATCAGATAATATCAATATATTAGCACCACTATGATAAGCTTTATCAGCTTCTACAAACAAACGATCAATAGCTTTTTCTAATGATGTATTCTTATAATACAACATAGATAATGTAGCTGATTTAAAACCTTCTTTAGACAATGTTTTTAACTTTAATATATCGGTATTAGATAATATTGGATTCTTAATTTTTAATAATTTACAATTAATGGCATCATCTTTTAAAATATTACCCTCTGTACCAATACATAAAGATGTAGATGTCACAATTTCTTCACGAATAGCATCAATAGGTGGATTGGTAACTTGAGCAAATAGTTGTTTAAAATAATTAAACAATGGTTGATGACGTTTAGATAATACAGCTAAAGGAGCGTCATTTCCCATCGCAATAACTGGTTCCGTACCATTTAAAGCCATAGGAATAATATAATCCTTAATATCTTCATAACCATATCCATATACTTTTTGTAATCTTACTAATTCTTCACCCTGATATAAAGTGACTTTTTGATTAGGTATTTTAATATCCTGTAATTGAATCAATTGACTATCCAACCATTCACCATAAGGTTCTTTAGAAGCATATTCGTTCTTTAAATCCTCATCTTTAATCAATTCACCTTTTTTAGTATCTACTAATAACATCTTACCTGGACGTAAACGATCCTTAACCACAATATCCTCATCAGGAATATCTAAAGATCCTACTTCACTTGATAAAATAAGATAATCATCTTTAGTAATATAATAACGTGATGGACGTAAACCATTTCTATCCAAAACAGCCCCCATAATCTCACCATCACTAAATAAAATAGAGGCAGGACCATCCCATGGTTCCGTCATGGTTGAATTATAAGCATAGAAATCTCGCTTTAATTTAGACATGCTTTCATTATTTTCCCAAGGTTCAGGAATACATAACATCACAGCTCTTGGTAAATCCATACCAGCCATCATTAAAAATTCCAAAGTATTATCCAGCATAGCTGAATCAGAACCACTAGCACTAATAACTGGGAAAACCTTATCCATATCCAATACATCAGATTGCATAATTTCTTCACGACATAACATATTGTTGGCATTACCACGAATCGTATTAATTTCACCATTGTGAACAATCAAACGATTTGGATGAGCTCTTTGCCAAGAAGGCATTGTATTCGTAGAGAAACGAGAATGCACTATCGCAATCGCGCTCTTATAATCTTCATCCTGTAAATCATTAAAGAAATTACGTAACTGACCTACTAAAAACATTCCTTTATAAACAATTGTACGTGAAGACAATGAACAAACATATGTATCCTCTTCATTACTTTGTTCAAATATTCTTCTTACAACATATAATTGACGATCAAAATCCAAACCAACATTAACCCCCATTGGTTTTTTAATAAATCCTTGCATAATACAAGGCATAGCACTCAAGGCCTTGCTACCTAAAACATCTGGTGTTGTAGGTACTTCACGCCACCCTAAAAAAGTTTGGCCTTCTTTTTTCACAATTGATTCAAACATGCGCATTGCCTGATGTCTTTGAAATTGATTCTGTGGGAAGAAAAACATTCCTACCCCGTAATGTCCTTCCCTAGGCAATGTAAACTCATGAATTGTTTTCTTAAAAAAAGCATAAGGTACTTGGGTTAAAATACCAACACCATCACCCGTCTCACTTTTTGCATCTTTACCAGCACGATGCTCTAATTGTTCAACAATTTTCAAAGCATTAGAAACTGTTAAATGTGTCTTAACACCCTTAATATTGACTACTGCTCCAATTCCACAATTGTCATGTTCAAAACTCGGATCATATAGTCCTTTACAGTTCTTTTTTTCTGCTTCCATGCTCATAACCCCCTTTAAATGTGATTCTATGATACTATACTTTGTTTATTTTGTAAAGCTTTTGTTTTATTTTTATGTTTTTTCTAAATTATTGTTTATTATTTTAAACAATAATTTTCTTTAAAATGCCTCAAAATCCTTGGTTTTAAAGGGTTTTGCATTTTTTCTTAATTTGGATTAATTTTTTCATATAAATTATTTTTTATTATTTTAATAAATTTTATCAAATAATAATTTCTTTTATCTTACATCTTTAAAAATATTGGAAAAAGTTGTATGATATTAATAATAATACGAGGAGGATTTATATGGGAAAAACTATTTTAGTAGAAACTTCTGCAAGACATGTGCATTTATCACAAGCAGATTTAGATGTTTTATTTGGTGAAGGTTATCAACTTACAAATAAAAAGAATCTTTCACAACCTGGTCAATTTGCATGTGCAGAAAAAGTGACTGTTGTAGGCGCTAAAGGTCAAACTAAGATGTCTATTTTGGGACCAGTTAGAAAAGAAACACAAGTAGAAGTTTCATTAACTGATGCAAGATCTATTGGTGTTACTGCATTAGTAAGAGAATCTGGCGATATTGAAGGTACAAGTGGATGTAAAATCATTGGGCCTGCTGGTGAAATTGAAATTAGCAAGGGTGTTATTGCTGCAAAACGTCATATTCATATGACTGAAGCTGATGCTAAAAAATTTGGTATTGTTGATAAGCAAATCGTTAGCGTTGAAGTTAAAACAGATGGTCGTTCACTTATTTTTGGTGATGTGGTTTGTCGTGTTAGCGATAGCTATGCTTTAGCAATGCATATTGATACTGATGAATCAAATGCAGCTGGTGGACCAACAGAAGGAACAATTATTAAGTAAAACAAAAGCAGATTCAATCTGCTTTTTATTTTCTATATTTTTGCAAATGCTTGTTTTAAATCATTGATGAGATCTTCAGGATCTTCTAAGCCAACAGAAATACGTATGGTTTCTTGTTTAACCCCACCTGCTAATCTTTCTTCTTCACTCATTTGCGCATGAGTTGTAGAAGCAGGATGTGTTAATAAGCTACGTGAATCAGCAAAGTTAGTAGCATGGATAAAGAGCTTAATATTGTTGATAACTGTTTTACCACCTTCACTACCACCTTTTACACCAAATGTAAACAAACCACCAAATCCATTAGGGAAATACTTTTCACATAAAGCATGAGATTCATGATTTTCTAATTCTGCATAACTCACCCATGTAACATCTTCACATTCATCAAGGAACTTAGCGATAGCACGTGAATTTTCTACATGTTTTTTCATTCTTAATGATAATGTTTCTAAACCAATTAAAGTCATATATGCTGTAAATGGTGACATACATCCACCTAAATCTCTTAATGTTTTAGCAACCATCTTTGTACATAATGCTTTTTCTTTCATATCAGCGTATACAATATCATGATAAGCTTTATCAGGATTAGTGAATAAAGGATAACGACCACTTGTCCAATCAAACTTACCGCCATCAACAACAACCCCACCAGTCACATTACCATGACCAGCAATATACTTTGTAGTAGAATAAACAACCACATCAGCACCATGTTCTAATGGTTTAAACAAATAAGGTGTACAAGTCGTATTATCAATAACATATAAAATATGATATTTATGGGCAATCTTAGCTACTTCTTCAAAATCAAACATATCCCCATTAGGATTACCAACTGATTCAAAAAATAAAATCTTAGTCTTATCCGTAATAGCATTTTCAATTTCATCTAAATTTCTTGGATCAACAAATCTAGTCTTAAATCCCATACCTTCCATAGTACCAGATAAAGAACCAATAGTTCCACCATATAAATTATTTGCAGCAACTATTTCATCACCACATTGACATACTGTCATAATAAGTCCCATAATAGCAGCTGTACCACTTGAAAAAGCAACAGCTCCAACGCCACCATCTAAAGCGGCCATACGATCTTGTAAGACTGTCACTGTTGGATTAGATAATCTTGTATAAAAATATCCTTCTTCTTCTAAAGCAAAAATATTTTTTGCCTGATCAGCACTATCAAATGTATAAGCATTAGCCAAAGTAATAGGAACACCTATAGCCTTTGTAGTAGGATCAGTTTGTTGTCCTGCATGGATTGTTAAAGTATCAAATTTATAATTATTCATGTTCATTCATCTCCTTGGAAATCATTGTAACATAAAAAAGTGCCAATGGCACTAATATTTTCTAAAACTCATAATGGAGCTAATACACTACCATTCTACCTCTTCTTCTAAAATACATTCATCAAGAGATGTATTTAAACCTTCAGTTATTTTTTCTTTCATCATTGAAGAAGAAATATATAATGTTTCTATTAATCCATTATAATCATCCTCACTAAGAATAACAACATTTCCAGATTTAGTACTAACATTAATAGGTTCATTAAATTTTATGGTTTGTTCTAACAATTCAAATATATTTTTTCTAAAATTAGTAATGTTCATATTAACCATAATGCTCACCTCCTAAGTGCATATTAAATCATAAGCTCAAACAAAAAGATATGGTCCCGCATCAATCTGCACATCCAACGACAAGACACCAGAAAACCATATCCATAAAAGTATATCCTTTTTCCGCTTTAAATATATCATATTTAACATTTCCTTGCAATTAGTTATTTATATTATTTTCAATAAAAAAGAATCACATCGTGATTCTTCATATCTCAATATAACTATTCATTAACAGTTTTCTTTAAAACTGTGCTTGCTTTAAAAGCTGGTGTTTTACTAGCTGGAATGACAACAGATTCACCAGTTTGAGGATTACGTCCTACTCTTTCATTACGTTGACGTACTTCAAAAGTACCAAAACCTTTTAATACGACTTTGTCGCCTTCTTTTAACGCATCTGTGATTGTTGCAGTGAAAGCATTAATAGCTGCTTCTGCATCGACTTTAGTTATACCAGCACTGCTGGCTACTTTATTTACTAATTCTGTTTTATTCATAAAAACGCCTCTTTTCTTTATATTTGGGTAACCCCATAGGTATTATAATACATTAAATATATATTGTACAGTTATTTATACCATCATGACAAATGAATCATTATCGAATACTCATCTATAGGACTATATAAAGTCTGCTTTTCTGTAACAGCATCATAAATTTTATTACTAGGTAACAAATATATCAAATCTCCATCAGCTTCTTTAAATAATCTAAATCCAAACTTTTCATAATATTTTCTTAAATGAATATCATCTTTACAGTCAATATGTGTAACAACACTTGGAAATATTGAATGTACATCTTTTATTTTCGAAAAAACCAGATTCATTAGTGTGTTTCCATTAATATATTGATTATATCCATTTGTATAATTTTTTGATAATTGACCAATCAAAAGAGTCTTTATATTCTTGCCAATTGGATATGTTGTACCAAATATCATTTTTTTATCTTTGCGTGTTAAACTACTACTTAATTCCACACTGCTCTGTCCTAAAGAAAATATAGCAACTAAATATGTTTCTCCATATGACATTTGTGCATAAACCAAATAAGTTCTTGACAACCCAACTCTTTCGAATTCAAATGCTTTGTTATGAACGAAATTTTCAACATCAGGATTTAAAGGACATGTGAAATTCAAAAGAATTTGCATTATATATTTTTTATCAACATTTTGCTTCATTAAATCATATAATGAAATTGTTTTATATATCATTTTCTTTTATACTCAACATATCTAAAATATCTTTTCCCTTAACCTCCTGATGGTTCAAAACTTGTTGATATTTCACTTCAGTAGACTTGTCATTCATAATTTTATAAAGTGTTTCAACATCTTCATGTTCAATGTAAATAGTATTAGTGAAACTTTTTGTTGACATAATATCAGCTCCTTTTAAATATTATTAATTAATTCTATAAATTTATCTACTTGTTTTTCATCCGTTGCCCAACTAGTAACTAATCGTATTCTTGTATGTGATTTATCTAATGTATTCATATGAGTTACCATGAATTCTTTTTCTATTTCTTTTAAATCATTATTAGGTAAGTCTACGAAGATTTGATTAGTTGTACTAGGTAAGTATAAAGGATATTTTTCTTTTAAAGCAGTTCTTAATTTATCAGCCATTTTATTTTCAAATAAACCTATTTCTTCATATAGATTATCTTTTAATAATTCATAAAATTGAACGCCTAAAAGTCTACCTTTTGCAAGCATTGCACCTTTATTCTTTAATTGATAACGAAAACCTTCTTTTAAATCATCATTACAAATCACTAAAGCTTCACCAAATAAAGCGCCCATCTTGGTACCACCAATATAAAAAGCATCCACATTTTGAGCTATTTGCTTCATTGTTGGTGCACCTTCCAAAACCAAAGCACTACCAAGTCTAGCCCCATCCATAAACAAATATAAATCATTCTCTTGACAACATGCATAGATATCTTCTAATTCTGATAAAGTATAATAAGTACCCCATTCTGTTGTTTGGGAAATATAAACCATCTTTGGCTCTACCATATGTTCATCTACTTGACATTTAACAATATCTTCTATCATTTCAACTGTTACTTTACCATATTGATGTTCTCTTGTTAAAATCTTATGTCCCGTAGCTTCAACAGCCCCTGTTTCATGAACATTAATATGTCCTGCATCGCAGGCAATCACTGCTTGATAATCTTTTAAACAATGAGAAATAAACGTCATATTTGTTTGTGTTCCGCCAACTAAAAAATGAATATCAGGAGCTAATGTTCCAATTCTTTTATATATAGCATCACCTGCCTTACGACAATATTCATCCATACCATAACCAACACTTTGAACTTTATTAGTTTCAAGTAAAGCATCCATAACCAATGGATGCGCACCTTCACTATAATCATTTAAAAAACTATACATTTTATCCCTACTTTCTATATAGTAATCCGTACCTTACATAAATAAGATTTAATAAACTTAAAAAATTCATGGTTCCTTGTAATGATGATTCCGTATAATTACTTTCTGTTCCATCAATACAATAAATATAATCAATCAGATGATGATGATATTCTTTATTCATTGTTAATAAAATAATTTTTGGATGATGTTCACTTATTTTTCTTAACAAAGCATCCATTAGCTGTGCTCTTGCACGTACACTAATAATCATAACTAATGTATCTTTATTAATCATATCTAAGTGTCCTATTTCATCACCACGTTCTACAAAGGCATATACCATTTTCCTGTGTTTAAGCATTTTCATTTGGAAATCATTGGATATGATTTTGTTAAATTGATATCCTATCATTTGGACACTTTTAGCAGTGTATATCATTTCACATATTTTGTCAATTTCATGCATGTTGATGCTTTTTTGCACCATTTGTAATGATTCTGTTGCTTCGTTATACATTTTATCTACTAAGTAATCTGGATTTTTTATGCATTCTTCTTCATCTTTGGTAGACAGATGAACTTCGTTTTTAGATTGTTCTAAAGCTACCGCAATTTCTTTTTTGAAAGTAACAAAGTTTTTACAATTTAAATCTTTACAAAAGCGTGAAATGGTTGCTGGTGATGTGTAACAAAGATCAGCTAGATCATTAATGCTAATATCAGGTATTTTGTCTAAATGGGATAGAATGGTTTGTGCAATTGTATAATACATATCCTGTACTGAAGATACATTAACAAATGACATCAATGTATACAAAATATCTACCTCATTATAATTTCTAATTGCCATAGTTGTGCTCCTTTAAGTATTGAATTTGTCCCAATTCATATAAATCGTTTCCCTGACAATCTATTAATACCGTTACTGGTAAATCTTCTACATATAAACGACGTATTGCTTCTGTTCCTAAATCCTCAAAAGCAATCACTTCACATTCTTTAATACAATGCGATATATAAGCACCTGCACCCCCTATTGCACCAAAATAAATACCTTGATAATCTTTGATTGCTTGTTTGACATTATCATTTCTATAACCTTTACCAATCATACCACGTAAGCCTAATTTTAGAAGTTCTGGAGCATAAGCATCCATTCTTCCTGATGTTGTTGGTCCACCACTACCAAAAACATGTCCTGGTTTGGCTGGGGTTGGTCCAACATAATAAATGATTTGATCTTTAACATCAAATGGTAATGGTTGATTATCTTTGATTAATTGAATCAAGCGTTTATGAGCAGCATCTCTACCCGTATAGATAACACCACTAATCAAAACTTGATCACCAGCTTTTAGTTTTAAAGCATCCTGACTGGTAAAAGGAGTCGTTATTTTTATCATAATATAACCTCCTTATGTCTAGCTACATGACAACAAATACTCACTGCTACTGGCATACCAGCAATATGTGTTGGATATGTTTCAATATTGAGTGATAAAGCTGTTGTTTTACCACCATATCCAGCTGGTCCAATACCAGTTTGATTAATCATTTCCAATAATTCATCTTCCAAAGCTGCATAACGTGGATCTTGATGATGACTATGACTATCACGAAGCATAGCTTTCTTTGATAAATAAGCTACATAATCAAACGAACCACCAATACCCACACCAATGACCATTGGTGGACATGCATTAGGTCCTGCATCTTTCACAACTTTTAAAACAAATTCTTTAACACCTTCAACACCATCACTAGGCTTAAGCATCTTAACTTGACACATATTTTCACTACCAAAGCCTTTTGGAGCCAAGGTAATTTTTAATTTGTCTCCAGGTACTATTTCATAATGAATAATAGCAGGTGTATTATCTTTTGTATTGATGCGATCAAACATTGGATCATTGACGACACTTTTACGCAAGTATCCTTCTTCATAACCTTGTCTTACACCCTCATTGATAGCTTCATTCATATCACCTATTATATGAACATCCTGTCCTATTTCTACAAAAACACAAGCCATACCTGTATCTTGACAAATAGGCGCATTTTCTCTCTTGGCTATTTGGGCATTTTCTTTTAATATTTCTAATGTTTCTTTAGCAAGCTTAAAATCCTCATTTTGATAAGCTTCTTCAATCACATTTGTAATATCTGATGGTAATACCATATTTGCTTCAATGCACATTTCTTTAATAGCATCAACTATTTCATCATATTTTATGTTCCTCATATCATCACACACCTTTTTATTACCAACATTATATACATTTTTATGCTTATAGACAAGAAAAAAAGAATTAAAGAAGATGTTCCTTTAACTCCGTAATAGATGGGTAATATAAGCAATAATATCTTAATGACATAAGTTCTACAGCTGTTAACAAGCTATGTTTACCAATTTTCTTATTATTATCTTTACCTAACAATATAATATGATCTATTTTAAAAGACGTATCGATATGACTATTACACGTTATCAAAACAATCTTACATCCAGACTTCTTCAAATAATGCATAACACGATTCGCTGCATCAACAAAATAACCATTCACACTAAAAATAACTGCAACGCTATTCTCATCCAAGCCCTTAGCACATTCTTCCTGTCTAGCAGTTGTAGTATAAGCCATCACAAACTTCTCTAACATCAACAAATCCGTTTGAAAATGCAATGCCACACTATGAGAAAACTGTGTACCAAAAAAAGCAACTGTATCATGATCATGAATCAACTCTAACATAGCATCAACTTCATTCCAATCCAAATAATCAGGTAAATCCTTTAAATAATCAATAATTTGATTCACATGTATTTTTGTAGCTTCTGTTGGATTATCATGCATTGTATCCAAAGAAACCTCAATAAGATTATCAAACATTTTACCAGGAGAATGAAAATCAATACACTCCTGCTTCAAATGAGCAAAGTTTTCATATCCCAAAGCACGACAAAAACGTGATACCGTCGCAGGTGAAACAAAACACTCCTCAGCTACCTCATTAATACGCATATTTCCTATACGATAAAAATTATGAACCATAAACAAAGCTATATTATAATTTGTATCATGATTCTCCGTCGTATTGATAAAAATAATCAAACGATAAAACAACCTTTTCATAAAATACCTTCTCTCTATTTAAGACTAACATACTAAAAACAAAAAGTAAATTGTAAAATATAATTAAAAACGATAATTTCACATAATTTTTTGTTAAATTACACTAACCCTTTTCTTAATTTTATGTTATACTATACACGTAGTCAAAATTTTGTTTTCCCTTCAAATATGACTACTTCATGATATCCTTTCCCAAACTGATATCAATAAGAAAGCAGATACGGGCTCCCACTGTATCTGCTTTTTTGTTAATAAAACATCTTAAATTCACTATAAGAAATAAGTATTTTATGATATAATTCTTTTTAAGGAGATGAGTAAAATGGGAAGATTTTTAAATCCAGGAAATGAAAGATTTAAAAAAATTAAATCAAGAAATATATATGTAGATAAATCCTTATTGATTCATAAAGTTTATAACTATGCAATCGAAACTAATGAGTTTATCTGTATATCAAGACCAAGAAGATTTGGAAAAAGTACTGATGCTAAGATGCTTGCTGCTTATTTTTCAAAAGGATGTGATTCATCAACTTTATTTAATGATTTAAAAATATCAGAAACAGATATGTACCATGAACACCTCAATAAGCATAATGTTATATTTATAAATATGTTAGAGTTTTATGATAAATATAACAATGTTAAAGATATGTTAGCTTTTCTTTCAAAATCTGTCTTAAGGGACTTATTGAAAGTTTATAAAAATGTTGATTATCTTGATAATACTGATTTACCAAATTCCTTAGATGATATATATGCTGAGTTAGATGAACATTTTATTTTTATCATTGATGAATGGGACTGTGTATTAAGAAATAAGGAAGCTACTTCAGATGATAAAAAATTATTTTTAAAGTTTATGAATAGATTTCTTAAAGAAAAGGAATATGTGACATTAGCTTATATGACAGGCATACTTCCAATAAAAAAATACGGAGACGAAAGTGCCCTCAATACTTTTGATGAAATAAATATGATTGAACCAGAACCATTTGAAAAATATATGGGATTTAGTGAAGATGAAGTCAAAGATTTATGTTTGAAAAATGATATGGATTTCGATGATATGAAAGTATGGTATGATGGTTATCATATTACTAATAATACTTCGATATATAGTCCTAGATCTATAGCAAAAGCGATTACTTTAAAACAATGTAGAAGTTATTGGAGCAAAACTGGAACTTTTGAAAATTTAGCTAATCATATAGCTATGAATTTTGATGGTTTAAAAGAGTCCGTTATTCAATTATTAGCTGGTGAGGAGGTTAAAGTAGATACAGCGGGTTTCCAAAACGATATGTCTATTTTTAAGAATAAGGACGATGTTTTAACAATGCTTATTCATTTAGGTTATTTAGGGTATAACAGACAAACTGAATCTGTATATATCCCAAATAAAGAAGTTATTGATTCTTTTATACAATCAATCAAAACATCTAAATATGAACAAACATATAAAGCTATATGTTCATCCCAAGAATTATTGGAGGCTACTTGGGATATGAATGAAGAAAAAGTAGCATCAGGATTAGAAGAAGTCCATGACTCATTTATCAATTCTAATTTAAAATATAATGACGAAAATTCATTATATACAACAATCATGTTAGCATATTTTACAGCTAAAGATTATTATACACCATTTAGAGAACTGCCAACTGGTAAAGGTTTCTGTGATGTAGCATTCATTCCTTATCATCCAAATTATCCAGCAATGATTATTGAACTTAAATATGATAAAGATGTAGTAACAGCTATTGATCAAATTAAAGAAAGAAATTATTCTCGTAATTTAAAACATTATCATGGTAATTTATTGTTAGTAGGTATTACCTATAACAAAGGTGAAAAGAAACATATAGCCAAAATCGAAAAATATATAAAAGACAAATAGGATCCTAAGATCCTATTTTAAATTCCATACGAAATTCCCAAATCTATATTTAAAATAACCTTTATATTTGATATAATACTTATGGGAATAACTTTTATTGGATGGTGGTTGCCTTAGAACGCAGTAATGCTCCAAAGGTGCGTTAACCCTTTGTTTATATATGTTTTTTAATATAATGTAGAAAGGGTGATCATAATGACAACATATGAGATATGTATGCTTTCTATCGCTATTATAACATTAGTTATTAGCATATTAGCATTTATATTATCAGTTATGAAAATCATGACTGGTCTACTTCTTGAACTTATCAAGAATAAAAATTAACGAAAAACAACCATCGATACCCGAAAAATTTTGATGGTTGTTTTTCAATCAGAAAAAATTTCTAAGGCAAAACCACTATTAGTGATTCCCTTTTTCATTTACATTATAACATATAAATTAGCTTTTTCAATATGTTTTTGTTTCTACTGTAATACTTGTTGATGAAAAATATATTGAGGGACTCAATGTAAGAGGATATCTGCATGTTGAAGGTTATGGTATATCTTTTTATAAAAAGACATGTTATGTTACAAGATTACAAAGTGAATAGTACTATAGCAGTTGTTATGAAAACAGCTGCTTTTATTTTTTATAAAATGATTGTATATTGGTTTTTATAAGAATTATATGTTATAATTCATATAACAAATCTAATGAAAGGAGCATCTCATATGAAAGATATTTCAACTGGTACTGAAAACTTTAAAGAAATTATAGATTACCATTATTATTATGTAGATAAAACCATGCTTATTAAAGATATTAGCAATGAAAAATTCGCTTTATATACAAGACCAAGACGTTTTGGAAAAACACTCAATATGAGTATGCTTTATTATTTCTATTCTATCAAGGAAAAAGATAATGCATATTTATTTAATGGTTTAGAAATCTCTAAAGATAAAGATATCATGAAACACCAAAATCAATATCCAGTCATCTTTATTACTTTAAAAGATATGAAAAGAGAAACTTATGAGTTACAAATTGACAAATTTGGAGCAATTATAAAAGATACAGTTTTAAAATATCCTGAATTATTTGATAGTCCTTATTTAGATGAATCAGAAAAAATAAAGCTCAATAATTATAAATTCGAAAAAGCTTCGATGAATGATTTGATGGATGCTTTAAAAAACCTTACATCATATTTATATAAACATTATTCCAAAAAAGTTTTTGTCCTTATTGATGAGTATGATGTTCCTTTATCTGACGCTTATAATTATGGATATTTTGATAAAATGGCTAAATTTATATCTACAGTTTTTTCAGCTGCATTAAAGACAAATGATTATTTAGAAAAAGGTGTTTTCACAGGTTGCTTAAGAATCGCAAAAGAAAGCATATTTACTGATCTTAATAATTTTAATGTTTATTCTATCAACGAAATAAAATCATCTACAAGATTTGGTTTTACTTATAATGAAATTCAGGAATTATGTCATTATTATAATGTTAGTGATAAGATTGATGTTATTAAAGAATGGTATGATGGTTATTTGTTTGGTGATTTAGAAATATATAAGCCATGGAGTGTATTAAACTATATCAATCGAGTATTGATGGGGAAAACAAAACCTAAATCATTTTGGTTTAATACTGGTAGCAATTATATTATTAAGGAATATATCGAAAAAGCCGATAATCAATTACATGAGGAATTTGAATTACTTATTAAAGGTGGTTGCCTAACAAAGAAAATCAATCCCGAACTCACTTACAGAGAAATGGATCAAATTAGCAATATTTATAGTTTCTTACTGTTTACTGGTTATTTAAAGATTCATAAAATTATCGATGAATCCTTAGATATCTATGAACTGACAATACCAAACAGAGAGGTCAAAGAAATATATATCAATACTTTCAATGAATGGTTTAAAGAATATACTGATTCCAAAAAGTATGATCTTAAAAACGCATTAAATGATGGAAATGATAAAAAAGCTATGGATTTGTTGAATGATATATTAGAAAGCAGTATTAGTTATTATGATAATTATGAAGCTTTTTATCATGGTTTTATCATTGGATTATTTAGTGAATATAAAATAGAATCTAATAGAGAAAGTGGAGATGGCAGATTTGATATTGCTATATTACCAAAACGAGCTTCTGATATAACAATCGTTATAGAATGCAAGTATTCTGAAACGTTTGCTAAATTAATTCCTGACAGCATCGATGCTATGCAACAAATTATTGATGAAAAATATATTGAAGGACTCAATATCAGAGGATATCATTATGTTGTAGGTTATGGTATATCTTTTTATAAAAAAACATGTTATGTTACAAAACTAGGATCGTAAGATCCTAGTTTTACATTACTAACCTTAGTATTAGCAATAATGAAAATCATGATTGATCTACTTCTTGAGCTTATCGAGAAGAAATAATGAAAAACAACCATCGATACCTGAAAAATTTTGATGGTTGTTTTTTCAACTTGAATAAATTTCCTAAGGTAAAACCACTATTAGTTTTTCCCTTTTTCATTTACATTATATCATATAAAATGGCTTTTTCAATATATTTTTGTTTCTACTGTAATACTTGTTGATAGACTCTTAAGACGTTTTTGTAGAATATTTTTTCTATTTCTTCGTTACTGAAGTTTTCTTTTCTCAATGCTTTTTCTAACATAGGCATATAGGATGCATCTTTAAGTTCTAGGTTTTGTGGTATACCATCAAAGTCAGTGCCTAGACCAATACAATCTATACCACCAATGTTTCTTATATACTTAATATGTTTGACCATATTATCTATTGTAGACATATCAGCATGTTCGCCTAAGAAATCAGCCGCAAAGTTGATGCCCATGACACCACCACGAATGGAAAGTTGTTTGATCATGTCATCGCTCATATTACGAGCGTGAGGGCACACGGAGCGTGCATTTGAGTGAGATGCAACAAATGGTGCCTTGGTGTGTTTTACTACGTCATAGAAGCCTGCATCGCTTAAATGAGAGACATCTATGATAATACCAAGACGTTCACATTCTTTGATATATTCTATTCCAAAATCTGTTAAACCATGAACATCATCATATTCGCCATAACCATTTTTGGAGAAGTTAGGAGAACCTATACCATTTTCAAAGTTCCATGTTAGCGTAATCATTCTTACACCTAAGCGATAATAATTACGTAGATAAGCTAAATCATTGTTTATAACTGCACCTTCTTCTAATGTTAGCATAGCACTCATGAAACCATTGTTTTGATTATCAATGATGTCTTGATAGTTTCTAATAGGTTTGATGATATCACTGTTTTTATCCATTTCATCATAGAATAAGTCTATCATATCCATGACAAACTTAACTGGTTCATTAATTTCTTTTAGATGTGTAAATATGGCAAAGTTTTGCAAGAGATAATCACCTTGAAGCATCTTTTCTAAACTAATATTTAAGTCATTATCTCTTAGATTACAATCTATTCCTTTTTGTCTATTTAATGCGATACCTAATAAGGTATCACAATGCATGTCTATGACTTTCATATGCTAAAACCATATTTCCGTTTCTTTATAATTCGTTGTCATAGATTGTGTTTCTCTTAACCATTGCATTGCTTCATCAATTTCGTCTTGTTCCATATCTACTATACCATATGTAGCTACTTGTAAAACATCATAAATGCTTTGCCATAAGGCATCAAAGTCATTGTTTTCCATATCTGCTTGTTCACTTATTTCATAAGCATACATATTGTGTGCTTTTTTGATTGCTTCTTCTTTATTCATTGTTTCCTCCTATCATTTCTAAATGAATACATGCATTATATAAGCCATCTTCATCAATTGGATCAGTAACATAAGATGCAATGGCTTTTAATTTAGCATTACCTTGACCCATTGCGATTGAAAAATCAGCATGTTTAAACATTTCATAATCATTCATAGAGTCACCAAAAGCCCAGTATTCTTTATCTCCATACTTATCCATTAAAACATGAATACCAGTAGCTTTAGATAAACCTTGTATCGTAATATCAGCATAGGTTGATTCTCCTGGTAAAACATTGATACCATCAATATGTAGAAATGGAGCATAATCATAACCTTTAGGACCATATACAATCATAGCATCAACATCTTGTCCAGTATATTCTCCTACTTCAGGAATCACATTATTGAAAAACCTTTGTGATTCTAATACATATTCATCTGGTTCTTTAGTAATCACTCTCTTTTTAGCTTTTAAAACAGTAGCTAGATTAAGTTCATTAGCCACTCTTATAACTTCTCTAACAGCTTCATCTTTCATATGACCACTAAAAATAATATCACCATGTTCATCTAATATGACTTGACCATTATTCAATACATAACCATCCCAAGGAAATAGTTCCATCAAACCAGTTCCTTTTAAAGAATCTATGCCTCTTCCAGAAGATATAATGACATGGTAACCATTTTCTTTTAATTGTTGTAAAGCTTTTAAAGTTAATGGTCTAACGATATGATTGACATTATCACGTAACGTTCCATCAACATCAAAACACAACATTGGTTTCATTAAAAAAACTTCCTCCCTTGCACCATTATACAAGAAAAGGAAGTTTTTTTAAATATGAAATTAAGATGTTCTATCACATCTTATAGTATAACGACTACTACCACCTGTTGTACAAGTAAACAAAGTCAAATCCCAATCACCTTCACACATTTCTTCAATTTGACTCGGTTGTAGTACTTCTGTATAAGCTATTTCATAGTGATAACTTATATCACTAAACGATGTAAATATGATTTCAGTACCTTCATCCAAATACTTTAGTTGACTAAAATGCCTGCTATAATTATGACCTGCAATAACACAATTATCCTCTAAAATACTACCACTATATATTCCTGGTGCAATATTTAATCCTTCATCACTATATTCCACCATAACTGGTAAAGTTAAATCAATGGAAGGTACACTTAAATAACCAATATATTCATAACCATCTATCTCTACAATAGGAAAGTCATCATCATTATCAACTTCTATATTTTCTATATTATCTAAAACATGATCAATCGTTTTATCTGCTTGGTATCCGATATAAAGATTATATAGAAATAGGAACAATGCAATGCATACTAGCAATGTTCCTATCATCATCAAAGCTAAGCCTATTTTAGATTGACTTTTTTTGACCATAACTCAATTTCCATCCAATCGCAAAGATAATAATACCTCCTATAGCCATTAAAGCTATAGGTGCCAACAGCATCCCTGTTTGTGGTAGTCTATTACCACTAGGTGTAATGGTTGGAATTGAAGGTGTAGTTGGAGTAGTTGGTGTAGTTGGAGTTGTAGTGGTTGTTGTAGTGACTGCTTCGACTTTAGGAGAGGCATCAACATGATAGATGTATTCACCATCAACTTCTAATGGTACACTAATCACAATCGGAGATATATCATAATAGTTTTCACTACTAGTGGTTTGTTTAATTAAATATAAACCAACATTTAAATCACTATAATATAATTTTCCATTATTAATAGCTTGACTATTACCACTAATATGATTTTCATCAATATATGAAGATAAAGTTTCTGCTAAAGAACTATCATCAATATCTAATACAACATCACAATTATCCATAGAAGATGTATAAGTATAACTACTACCATCAGTAGTTGCAATTTGATAAAGCGTAAATGTGCCATCATTAACACTACTTCCATCACTATCAACCAAATTGATTGTAATAGAACCAGTTTCATCTAAATTTATAGCACATACTGGTATCGTAATAAAACACAACAACAGCAATGCACTCAAAAACATCCAAATCTTCTTCACAATCACTCACCCCTTCTAATCTTCCGTCTGATAATCATAATCACAACAAACGTTACAACCAATCCAATAATCAAATAAAACATATAATATTTCTTAATACTATCTACAACAGTATTTTCTTTAATATCTTCTTCAACATAGTCTACTCTACTACCTCTTACTAATAATCTATGGGTATTCACACCATAAGGTGTACAAGTAAACAATGTCACATAATCTTCACCCTCAACACTTGATAAAGCTTCGCTAATACCCTCACTATCATCCTTATCAAACGTCAATATCTGATCAACCTCATACGCTAAAGTTTCATTCAATATCGTTAAATAAAACACATCACCTATCTCCAATTCATCCAAATCCGTAAACAACTTAGATGTAGGTAAACCACGGTGCGCAGCAATCACACTATGATTACCACTACCACCAATAGGTAACTGTGAACCACTCAAATGACCTGCACCATTCTCTAATACCTCTGATGAAGTTCCATGATAAATAGGTATCTCAATATCAATCTTAGGTATCGTAATATAACCCATAACCCCATCATTATTCAAATTAAGCACATGCCAATAAGTAGAATCTTCTAAATCTTCTTCATCATCAAAAGCATCATTATAAACATTAGAACTACCCATAGCTTCATTATAATCATAAGCTTCATTCCATGCTTTCTCTAATGTATCATCATTAGCTTCAGATACAATAGACTCATAAGATGAAATCAATAAACTCTGACGATAAGTATTCCATTGATCAGCAACCGTTGGATAAACAAGAATACCAAACCCAATAAGAAACAATAACCCAAACAAAATATTCGCATACTTTTGTTTCATATTAAGTCCCCTTCTCTTTAATTCTCTTTATCAAATCAACACCTGGTAAACGATTATACTTCTTATAATAATAATATATAAAACCAATTACAATAACAGTAACAGCCAATCCCAAAACAATCCAAAAAACATAATTCGTAAAAATACTACTATTACTATTATCACTCTCTTCTTCTAACACATCAGCATCATAAGCCACTCTATGACCTCTTACTAACAATCTCTGCGTATTTACCCCATAAGGTGTACAAGTAAGCAGTGTTACTAAATCTTCGCCTTCTTTAACTGCCAAACTATCCGTTTCATCTGGTTCTACGACCAATATTTGATCAACCTCATACGCTAATATTTCATCCAATATATAAATATAGAAATGATCACCTATCTCCAGTAAATCTAAATCCGTAAACAATTTTGCACTCGGAAGCCCTCTATGAGCAGCTAAAACCGCATGGGTACTCTCACCTCCAACAGGCAAAGAACTACCCTCCAAATGGCCACAATAATGCTGTAAAACATCTTCCTCAGTCGTATGACAAATAGGAATCTCCTGATCAATCTTAGGAATAGAAATATAACCCATAACCCCATCACCTGTTAGATTCAAACATGACATATACTCTTCATCAGGATTACTATTATCAGCAATCGCAAATGAATCAGGTAACACCATTGGTAACAAGGCCTCATTATAAGCATAAGCTCTCTCTAATTCCTCTTCATACTCAACTTCGCCACTATCCTCCATATCACTTATTTCAGATGTATAATCAGATATTAGCAATTGTTGGCGATGGGTATTCCAAGCATCCGCAAATGCAGGATACAACAACACACATAGTCCTCCCACAAACACCAATATCAAAGCAAAGTTAATCAATTTATCCTTCAATTTCTCATTCAATATCATACACTCCAAATATATTAATATAAGGGCGAGCCTTCGCCCTTATATCCACTTCTATTCTTTTTCTTCTCTTCTTCTACGACTTACTAAGAAAGCAGCAGCTGCAGCAATCATCAAACCACAACCAACAACTGTAAACACCATAGTACCTATACCACCTGTTGATGGTAATGAAGCAACTGTAGTATTTTGGAAAAAATATGTAGCAGTTGTACTCTTTGATACATCAGTAATAGTACCAGAATCATCAGCAGTATATGTAGCAGTATATTTTGTTGCTTCACTATCTCCTATACTTATTGTATATGACTCTAATCTACCTGTTGTATCACTATATTTAGCTGAAATGACAATTTTAACAGGAGTACTATTTAATGTATAGCCTTCAGGAGCTGTACTCTCTTGTAAATAATAAGTTCCCACATCAAGACCAGCAATATGAATCATACCAGCACTAGTTGATACTGTTGAAGAACAACTTTCTAACGTATAATATGTCTTAGAAGAGTCAAATGTTGTTGCCTCATCAGTTATTTTTATATAAGCACCATTTTCTTTTAAATAATAGCCTTTCATACTTGTTGATGAATCAAAACTAGTAGTATCAAGAACTTTACAAGTATAAAAATTAACTGATTGTGTACAATCCTCATCAGAATACAACTTAAATTCAGCACCTTCTAATGCTGTAGTAGTACCATTAGTACCTTCCTTACCTACTTTTTCAATTTCGGAACCATTTTTATCACTCCAAATATATCCATCGATTTCAAAAGTATAATGATATGTAGTATCGCTATATGTTTTTTCTTCTCCTAATGTGTTAGTATATGTGACTGTTGCCTTATTTGTATTAGGATCAAAACCTGTTTCAGCATTAGAATTAAGTGTTGCAGAATAAGTAATTGTTACAGTTTTACCAGCATATGTATATTTATCTGGAGTACCTGTTGTAATTGTTTTAGCAATTGATGATAAATCAACTTTAAAAGTCGCTAGTGCAGCATTTGTTGTATCAACAATGGTATTATAAGCATATGTACCTGTTGATGAATTGTCTATTTGCAAATCTGGTGTATCAACATCACCAATTTTTATTACTATACTAGAAGTATCTAAATCCAAACCTTCAGAAAGCGTATCAGTTATAGTATAAACAATAGAATTAACAAATGTTTGATCAGTATTTGTATATGATGGAATTTCTGTAGTAATTGTAAAATCAACTGTATCACCAATTGCTAAATCTCTATCGGCATCAGTAGTTGTCTTATCGATAGTTATATTAGAAGATTTTTGTGTAACATCAATTGTGGCATTTGTTAAATCATAAGTCAATGAACCATCTGTTTCTTTTGTTACACCAATACTTGCAGCCATAGATGTATAATCAGTTGATGTATTAGTAACTACTATAACATACATACCTACATTCTCAGGTGCATTGCTACCATCAAAAGTATAAGTATATTTAGATTCATCAACACTATCTTTTTTTAGATCAATCCCACTAATACCTTTTGATGTATCATCCTTATTATTTTTTATATATGTAATTATTTTTGTCAATTCGTCCTTAGTAGGGCTTTCAATTTTACCAATTGATATTTCACCAGCATCAATTGCATTTTGTAACCAACTTACATATTTATAACCAGTTGATGTTGATGAATCCAATTCGATAATCTGATAAGCAGTAACAATAACATCGCCACTTCCATCTTGGACAATACCATTGACTGTAATAGTTGCTGTTGAAGATCCAGTTTCAGCATTTGCAACAGTTACATTTGTTAACATAGAGAATGCTAATGCTATTACAAACAATAAACTCATAAATTTTTTCAAAAGTTTCATTTTAATTTCCCTCCATTTTAAACTTTTATCATTTATATCAAATTAAGTTATCTTTATATTTTGATATCCTTTCTTCTATAACGATATCTATATAACCATATCATTGAAGATGATAACATCATTAATACTCCTATCATCACAAACCAATATATACCTATACCACCAGTCTTAGGTAAAGTATAAACTGTATAGTTTGGCCAATAGTTCGTACCATTACTATCTGTAAGTTTGGTTACTCCATTAGATGTATCACTTATACTCGTAAATGATGCATCTCCATTTGAATCAACCACAACTATCCAATGCCATGTCGCCTTCTCATATCCATCAACCGACGACACTTCCTCTATCCAATAAGTTGTATTTATTTCAAGGTTTTCGAAAGTAACTTTACCTTCTGAATCACTCTTTACTTGATAAACTGTATTATCAGCATTTGTTAGTTGAGTTCCTTTGACATAATTATCTCCATCATAGGTTGCTGTAAATATATTAAAAATTACATTTTCTAAACTATTATATTTAGTAACATATTTACTACTATCAGTTTCAACACTATAGCCATCAATTTTAATAAATGAAATACTTATTTTTTTATAATTAGGCCAATAGTAAGTAACTTTATTTTCAGAATCCGTATAGGTTAATAAAGTATCTCTTGTATCTTCCGTATTAACTATTTTCGTTGTATAAGTAACAGTACCATCCGTTGCTATTGTTACTAACCAATACCATGTTGAAATATCATAACCATCTATTGTGGTTATTTCTTCAACCCAATATGTTTTACCATATTCAAGATTATCAAGATAAACAATACCACTTGAATCACTACTAACTAATTGAACAGTATATGTTGTTCCACTAGTTAAAGCCGTTAAAATTATTGTATTGCTATATTCTACATTTCCAATAGCATCTATCGTTATATCAGTATTTGATAATAGAGCTTCCGCTAAGACATAATATTTACTATTACTAGTAAAGTATTGATTAATAGAAAATTTAGTAGCAACATCCATTACAGAATTATCAATTTCATAATATATCGAACTATTTTCAAGAATATTAGTGATTACAGTTCCGTTATAATAAACATCACCAGAATTATCAACTGTGAACTCTATTCCCTCATTAAGTTTTGTTGAAAGACCTGAGGCAGATATATAATATTTACTATTCACTTCAATATATTGACTTGATGAAAATTCATTTTTCCAATCAATGACAATACTGTTTTTTACTAAATAATAAGCTGCTTCATAATATGGCGTCGTAACTGTAAGTGCGTCTCCTTTAATTGCTGAAGTAACTGTGCCATTATCAGTAGTCACACCAGAAGCTGAATATATATTAAACTTTACATTTGATAAAATATCAGCTGTATCAGGATCATTATTGGTTACAGTATCACCATCTATTTTAGTGAATATAGTATCTATTGTTTCGGCATCATCCTGCACTTGAATATATACAGATCTTGAGAAAAGACTCGTAATAGTTGCACCTTCTAAGTCTGTATAATTATAATTACCTTTATCTTTTAAATTATTATAATAGTTAGAATCTTGATATATTTCCAAATATGACCAACCAACATCCGTATCTAATCGATGAGTATACGTTCCTGATCTACCTGAATTTAATATATAATTAAATAGGCTTTCATCTGTTAAAGTATCATCATCATTATATTCTAAATAATTATGCAATATATCATCAATTATATCTTCTACTGTTTGACTACTGTTCAACGCTATAGTATTTCCATTACTATCAGTTGCATAATTCCATGTATCAGTATAGCCATCAATATTTTCAAATGTATTTATGTTATCTGTATTAACTTTTAACACACTATAGATTCAGGTCAATGTATTATCAACATCACCTTCAACAGCCATTTGAGCCAATGTACTTACCAAATAACCCGCTGATCTACTAACAGTTACACCATCATCTCTTGTACCAGCATTAGCATATATCGTATCATCTGTAACTAATACCATTATTTCAGAAGTATTTAAATCATATCCATCTGGTGCACTTACTTCTCTAATATAATATGTACCCTCTAGAATATTTTTAAATATAGCTGTACCATCTTCAGCGTATTGTCCCATTTGTTCAGTATGATTTGAAGCTTCTGATGTTGTTTGATAATCTGTCGGTTTAATTGTATATAAAGTAGTTGTAAAAGTTTTGCTAGTTTCATCATAATCACCGACAGTAATAACACCATCACTCGACGAAACTTTATATGTTAATTTAGTAGTTAGATCATCTTTTGTATAAGCTATGCCTATGTTATCACCATCATCATCTTCTTCAAGATAAATGAGTGTTTTATTTGTATCATTAGCTACATAATAAATAGCGTTACTTACTTCAGACACTTCATACATAGCAAATGTTGCACCATTAACCAAAGTTGTACCATCTGAATCTAATTTTTGAACAATCAATGCATTCATAAGGTTTGGTACATTAATTGTAGCACCAAAAGTACGTGAAAAACCTTCATAATTTATACTTGTACCATTATAACTCAATGATGCATTTTCTTCATCCAGCACACGATAAGTATTACTAGCTGTTGCATTATCTAAAGTTCCTGTAGTCCAATAATACGCTATAGCATATTGCGTATCACTCTTATTAGTGGCCATATGATAATAAGTTTCAATATCACCAGGTAATGCTGTTAAGTTAACTTGCATTGAACCATTAGCAACTAAACTAAATACGCTATCACTATATCCATTTAATTCCATCAATTTAGCAGTAGCAATTGCAGCATCAATAAATGAATCATATTTAGTAGTATCAGTTGCATCTACAACTGTATAACCATCTTCATCAGATCCATATATTGGTGACCAATACTCATCACTAGTTTTAGAAGAATCATAAGTATCTTCACTATACTTCAAAACCACTGCAAACAATGTGCCACTTACTGTATCATTTTGAACATCATGATATGTTGCACTCTTAGTATCACCATTATCTAAATAATACAATGTGTCAGTTGCAGAAACAACTTCATTAGTTGTAGCATAAACACCTGAAGAATAAGTATTATCACATACCATTATTTTACTATTAACAATTCTTAAGAATATATCATCCGAAACCAAACGATAGCCTTCAGGTACCGATATTTCCTTTAAAATAAACGATGTACCAAATAGTTTTTCTAACTCATTTATAGAATAAAGCATATTGTCAGAATCTCTAAAAACCATTTCACCATTGCTATCAGTTTCGCCAACATATTTTGCTGATACAATTGTAGTAGTAATGCCTCCGTTGGTATACTGAATATTACCCGAGGATTCATCAATCGTAAAAGCATCACTGTCTTTTATTTGTTCTGAAAGAGCACTTGCAAGTATATATACACCATTTTCACCATTTAATGTTGTTAATAATTCAGTATTAGTAAATGTATTACCAAAAAGAGTACTTGAAATACTATCATCCAATTTATAATAATAAACTTTATCGCCATTAGAATCAGTAGTCATTTTTGCCTGATATACTGCAAATTCTGCACCTTCAACAGGATTTCCATATTGATTAACCTTGCTAATACTTGTTTGAGGTATTTCTGTTAAGTTATATTTCAAGCTTAAGTTTGAAGCTGAATTACCTCTTTCTAAATAATAGAATTTTAAAGTATGGTAAGTATCATCAGCAAATGTATTGCCATTGAAATCACTTGTATCTTCATTTGCTTTTTCAAACATTCCTTTTATGGTATCAGTTATTGTTGAACCTCTACCTGTAATAGTAATATCACCTGTAGCAAAGTTTATTACTACACTTGCTTTATCATGAATACCACCCAAATCAGCCACTAAAACATCATCAATAAAAATCCAAACATCATCGTCACCTGAAAACTCAAAAGTTGTATCAAGAGCGTCATCAGCTTTTGATGTTTTACCACCATATTGTTGAATAAATTTTGTAGTTAAAGTTAATCCAAAATAATGATTTAGTCCACAATTTGTGAGATCAGCATTTGTTGTTTTTGTAACATCGCTATATGAATCAAATGGAAAGAATTGGCCAGGATTCTTATTGCTTGGAGAAATAACTGCCCAATCATCGTATAGAATAAATTTATTTGTTTCTTCATTATACTCTGCATAATTTTGAGTACTATCATAATAATAATAACCTTTTTCATCTATTTGAAGCAATCCAGTAACATTACTATATGAAGCTTTACCACTGGTTTCAACAGAAGGATTAAATAAGTAAGACAATGATTCTGATGAATAATCTGTCGAACCAACAATACTACTATTATTACTTAGAACAGGATAGCCATTACTAAGTTTATCAGATACAATTCCACTCACTACAGTTTTAGAATTACTATAAATATTTGCATCAACATAATAAGTAGAAGAAGACCAATTAGGGTATTGTCCTCTATTCTTAGCAAATTTTAATAAATGATTTGCGTTAATACCACTAACCATTTCATCATATGTTGTTCCGTCCACTGTACGGCTATTTGTAAAATTATGATTGTCATCATCATCTTGTGTTGTTATCCAGTAATCAAATAAGTTTATTACAGTACCAGAAGTTGTTACAGAATCAACAGTACCTGTTTCTTCTATATTAATTATATAAGTACTTCCATCATCATAAGTTACAGTCATTGTTCCTGTAGCTTTTGCTGTATTAGGAATCTTTACTTCAATACCTGCTTGATTAAAAAGATACCATCTTTCATTAACATTAGAAGAACCTGTTTCCCATCCTGCTGCAAAAGTCGTACTATATCGATCTAAATATTCTCCATCGCCATTGCCAATAGTATAATATGATGTACCACTTACTAAAACAACTGATAAATTAGCAGAACTATCAGATAAATTAACATTTCTACTATTAAAATTAATATATAATGAACCATCATTAATAGAATAACTGTTATTACTTCCTATAAAAGTCCACAATGTGGCTTCGTTAACAGTTGAAACATTTGCCTTATAATATGTTTTTCCACTAGAGTCTGTAATATAATTATTATCATCAGATAATGTTACAGTTGACCCACTAGTATCAGTTACACATACCAAACCAGAAGTAGATCCGTCAATACCTGTTTGATTTGTTAAAAAAGTATAATTAGCATTTTGAATATTGACTATATAATAACTATTACCACTTTCAATAGAAGTTACCGTTTCATAAATATTATTGATATCAATATAATTACTCATAGTGCTATTAGAATAATCTACAGTATATGATCCTGCTGGTAAATATACAGTTTCTCCAATTTTGGCATCCACTGTTGTTGTAGTTGCAGTCGTTGGTTCATCTTCTTCAGCTACAGTTGCTATAGGGTTTTCTCCTACTGTTACAGTTATGCTAGGTAGTATACCTGAATAAGAATATGTGTTTGTATCATATTTTAATTTAAATGTATAAGTATCTGATGTATATTCATCATAATCATCACATTCCCAAGATGCATCTAAATCATCTATAACATAATAAACGCTACCTAGACTATTACAAGCATACCAACATGGATTATCTGCATCGTCTATGTAACCATAAACACGATAACCATAAGTATCTGTATTATCATAGATAGCATCATATTTATATGTATCATAATCAACTATTTCATAATCGCTCTCAGGTGCATCGACATGATGAAAATCATCGCTTGAAACAGATGTATCTAAAGCAATGATTGAAGTTATTGTTGTAGGAAAAGTAATATCATCTTGTGATGTACCATAATCAACTTCTAAAGAAGATGAAGTGTATTCAAAACCATATATATCTTTATTAACAGCAGCTACATAGCTACCAAACATATTAAATATCATAGACATAGTCAATATCATAGTCATGAACTTTAATAATGTTTTTTGTGCCTTCTTGACTATTTTTCTAAATCCACTCATAATTTTTTCTCCCAATTTATAATCCCTTAAGTTGATAAACTATCAACATTATATCAAGTCTAAGAATTGAATTTATGTTGCACATAAACTCAATTTCTGTGAATAGTATACACAAAAATAATTAATTTAAATAACCAATCATTTATACAATTGTACTATCAAAGTGTGTAAAAGTCAATAATTATGCATCATGAAATATCGTGATTTAAAGCCTTATTTTTTTTTTTTCAAAAAATGAAAAAGTGCTTTTAGCACATTAATTTCATATTTTGATAACGTTGTGATAGATATTCATCATCATAGTGTTCATCTAAGAATTCTGATATTGGGTTTGTAGCTGTAATACCTTGTTGACGTTGATTCATACGTATTAAGGCTGCAGCTGATATACTCATATCAAAGATCATGAAAGCGAGTACCATCAAGGTAAGTTGCTTTCCATAAGCAAGTGGTATACTTTCTATGTGTTTGGATAAAAATGGATATATATTTTGAATCCAGACAACAGATATCAAACCCCAAAAGAAACAAAACTGTAAATTAATTCTACCATTCAAATTAAAAGAATAACCACTATAATCCCAAAAAATCACACCAAACACTTTTTCACTCAAATAAGAACAAATATACTCATAACATCCACCGGCTATAACGCCAACACTAAATACTAACAAATCTCTTTTACCTTCTAACCTATGCAAAACAATCGTCAGTAATACACAACCAAAACCCCAAATAACTGAAAACTGACCATAAAGTAAACTACTTCTACTCATTAGCTTGCCTGCTGAAACAAATACCCATAATATTTCAAACAATGAGCCAATAAAAGAAGTAATCACAAATATCCATATGAGTTTATATATATTGAATCCCTTCGCAAACATGATAATCCCTCGTTTCTTTATACATTATGTATTATAAGTATAGAATATGAAGTATTTTTAACAAAATATGGAGAATTATATAAATTCTCCATATTCTGATATCTGTTGTAGAATGATTGTATTATTTTTGAGTGATTCTTGAATATTAATGATTCTTTGATTAGAAGAACCTTTATATAGAAGTTCTAGACTACGTTTTGACATGTCAAAACGACCATCTACTAAGGTATCACATAGAGATAATAGTTGTTTTTGATTGTCTCCTAGTTGTAGTATTTCTTCATAGGTGTAACCACTATAGATCATGATATGTAGCGGTTTAATGTGTTTGATGATTTCTATGAGTGGTAATGGTTGTAACATGGGTTCTCCTCCTGAGAGGGTGATACCATCTAACAAAGGATTATCTAGAATTTCTTTGATAATTTTATCTGTATCTTCGATGTAACCACCATTCATATCATGACTATCAGGATTGTGGCATCCAAAACAATGATGCAAACAACCTTGAGTAAAGATAGTATACCTTAAACCAGGACCATCAACGATAGAATCGTTGATGGTTCCATATAATCTAATCTTCATTGATACTATGTTTCACTCTATCTCTTTCTTCAGCACGTTTACCATCATTGAAACGATCTAAAGTTCCTACTAAATATCCTGTTATTCTTCTAATACGTTCAAAACCTTCATGTTCTGATTCTTTTCTACCACATTTAGGACAAACATCATCAATAATACCATTATAACCACATACAGGATCTCTATCGACTGGATGATTAATAGCCCCATAGCCAATATTAGCATCATGCATAGCTCTTACAATCTTCTCAAAAGCTGGTAGATTCTTTGTAGGATCACCATCCATTTCAATATAACTAATATGACCACCATTAGTTAATTCATGATAAGGACCTTCAATTTGTATCTTTTTATAAGCAGAGATTGGATAATAGACAGGTACATGGAAACTATTGGTATAGTATTCTCTATCAGTTACTCCTTCTATTTTACCATAGAGTTCTCTATCAAGCTTTACAAATCTACCTGCTAAACCTTCTGCAGGTGTGGCAATTAATGAGAAGTTTAGTTGATACTTTTGTGATGCTTCATCAACGCGTTTACGCATATGAGCCACAATTTGTAAACCTAATATTTGTGCTTTTTCACTTTCACCATGATGATAACCAATAAGAGATTTAAGTGTTTCTGCTAAACCTATAAAACCAATCGTTAATGTACCATGTTTTAATACTTCTCTAACTTCATCCGTTGGTTTTAGTTTTTCAGAATCTATCCATACACCTTGTCCCATTAAAAATGGATAATTCATAGCTCGTCTTTTACATTGGATTTCAAATCTTTCTAAGAGTTGATCAATACATAGATCAATCATAGCATCTAATTTATCAAAGAATTCATCAATATCACCTTTAGATTTAATGGCTAGTCGTACAAGGTTAATGGATGTAAAGCTTAGATTGCCTCTACCAGGACATATTTCTCTATCAGGATCATAAACATTACCAATAACCCTTGTACGGCATCCCATATAAGCTATTTCTGTTTCTGGGGTGCCTTTATAGTATTGTTTATTGAAAGTAGCATCGACAAATGAGAAATTAGGGAATAGTCTTTTAGCAGATACACGACAAGCTAATTTAAATAAATCATAGTTAGGTTCACCTTCATTATAGTTGATACCTTCTTTGACTCTAAAGATTTGAATTGGAAAGATTGGTGTTTCACCACCACCTAATCCTGCTTCAGTTGCAAGCAACACATTACGCATGGCCATTCTTCCTTCAGGAGAAGTATCCATACCATAGTTAATAGAACTAAAAGGTACTTGAGCACCTGCTCTAGAGTTCATAGTATTTAAGTTATGAATTAAGGCTTCCATGGCTTGATAGGTTTCTTTATCAGTTTGTTGATAAGCATCTTTGGTTGTAAAGTTTTGTATTTTTGTGATAATTTCGTTATCTAAACCTTTTTCCAATAGGATTTCTCTTTCTTTTGCTAGATAGCCATGATCTTCCATTGTAGGATTAATATCCAATGCTTTAAGTTCATCGACAACAGAAATATCTAAATCAGTCAATAACTCTAAAGCATGAACTAATGCTTTAAAATACCACTTCTTATATGATTTTCTAACACCATCACCCATACCATAATCAAAATTCACAATCGCTTGGCCACCATGTTGATCATTTTGATTGGATTGTATCGCAATACATGTTAAAGCTGAATAAGTCGTAATACTATTCGGTTCTCTTAAAACACCATGTCCTGTAGAAAAACCATCCTTAAATAGCTTAATAATATCTATCTGCGTACAAGTAGTCGTTAATGTTAAAAAATCCATATCATGAATATGTATATCCCCTGCTTTATGAGCAGCACTATGTAAAGGATTTAAAACAAACATTTCATTGAATTGTTTGGCTGCTTCTGCCCCATATTTAAGCATAGTGCCCATTGGAGCATCAGCATTCACATTAGCGTTTTCTCTTTTTAAATCACTATCTTTAGCATCTTGAAACGTAATTTCTTCAAGGGTTTTCATAAGCCTAGATTTTCTATCACGAGAACGTGTACGTTCTGCACGATATAAAATATAGGCCTTAGCTATTCTAACATAACCTTGTTCAATAAGGGTTTCTTCAACTGTATCCTGGACTAATTCAACTGTAGGTAATTGAGTATGTCTGTTTTCTAGTTTTTCTTCTACAATATGAGCTAATTCTAAGGCTTTATCTAAATCATATTTGGCATTAGTTGCTTGAAATGCTTTATAGATGGCTCCAGCTATCTTATTGGCATCAAAAGGATCCATACGTCCATCTCTTTTTCTTATATATTCAATCATGTTGGTACCTCCTTGTTTTTATAAGTATCTCATAATTTAAAAGCCTAAACAAACAATATGGATGATTGCTTATAGCCTACGTTACTTGCTTGCATCTCGTGAGCGCTTTTTTATATCTATATAAATATACTAAATTGTGTTACAATAAGCAAAGAGGAGCTGATATATATGAATAAAGCCATACCTATAGGAATAGTTGATTACAGAGAACTTATACAAAATAATTATTATTTTATTGATAAATCTCTTATGATTAAAGATTTTCTAAACTACAGATCAAAAGTAACATTAATTACTAGACCAAGACGTTTTGGCAAAACTCTGAATATGTCTATGATGGCTGAATTCTTTGATATCAAAAAGGATTCCAAAGATATCTTTAAGAATACTAATATTATGAAAACCGAATATGCTTCTTACATCAATCAATACCCTACTATCTTTATCACATTCAAAGATGCGAATAATACAAAAGAAAATATTATATCTTGTATAAAAAAACAGATATTAGACTTATATGATTATTATGTAACTGAATTGAATAGTCTTAATATGAATGAATTTGATGTGCATCATTATAAAAATATTCAAAGAGAATTACATGATAAAACAACTTCTTTATCAAAAATAACTGATGCCTTATCATTTCTAACCAGATTACTTCACAATTACTATAACAAAAATGTTATAGTATTGATTGATGATTATGATAAGCCGTTCATAAAAGCTCATATAAATGATTTTTATAAAGATATTTGTGCTGATTTAAATTCAATATTATCAACATTACTTAAGGATAATCATCATTTATATTTTGCTGTTCTTTCGGGTATACATAAAGTTGACAAAGTAAATAATCTTATTACTTGCACCATGGCTGATGATCAATATTCCCAGTATTTTGGCTTTACAAAAGACGAAACAAAACAATTGTTGGAATATTTCAGCTTGGAATTAAATGATGAAGTTAAAAATATGTATGATGGCTATCATATTGGAAACAGTGAAGTATATAATCCATGGTCTATTCTTAATTATGCTTCTAATCATAAATTGAAAGCATACTGGGTTAATACAAGTGCTAATACCATGATTGTAAATGCCATGAAAGATGCTGATATATCATTCAATGATGAATTTGAATCATTGATAGAAAATGGTTACCTAGAAACCAACGTTAACATGGAAACAAGCTTTTATGAACAGTCTGAAACAGATACATTGTGGGGATTATTTATCAATGCCGGTTATCTAACAATTACTGATGAAAATGAGTATGATGAATACCGTATTGAAATACCTAACAATGAGGTTGTAAAGGAATTCAAATCTTTGGTTGCAAGCTACTTAAAAGTATCCAGCAGATTGTTATCTAAACTCGCTAACAGTCTTTTAAAAGAAAAACCAAATGAATTTCTTAAAGCTTATCAGGATATTTTATTAATACCATCCTATTATGACTATGAGAGTGAAAATAGTTATCATATGTTATTTCTTTCGTTGTGTTTGTATCTTCAAGGTACACATGAACCTTTATCAAATAGAGAAATGGGATATGGAAGAACTGATATTGTATTGCAATCAAAAGCGCCTAGATATCCATCATATGTGTTTGAATTTAAATATAGTAAAGATGAAAAAGATAATTTAGATAAACTTGCAGACGATGCTTATCAACAAATCATTAGAGAAAAATATGATGCACCTTTAGAAGGCCGAACAATTCTCGTTGGATTTGGACATCATCTCAAGAAAGTTGCCATGAAATGGATTGTTAGAGAATAAAACACAATGGTTATTAACCATTGTGTCTTCTTCTACGTTTTTCTTTTCTTGATATATTTGTGCCACTTTCACTACCATGAAAATCTATAAAACTACCTAAATCATAAGCTTTATATCCTTTTTTAAGTAATATTTTTGTATCTCTTTGTGATACATATTTATTATTAGCATATAAGTAGTAATCCATATCTTTATCTGGAAAATAATCAGAGAATTGATCAATAAGTCTGCCTGGAAAACATTCAGCGCCTGACATATGACGTTTATCAAACTCTTCATCTTCATCCAAACAAATAAGAATAATATGATCTCTATTATGAGCAAACTCACTATAAGCTTTATTAATATCTAATTTTATATATTCATTCTTTTTACGTCCAAACATAGTAACCTCCAACATATGTATTATCTTACCATAAAATAAATATAATACAAAGAAAAATTAAGGTTTTATGCATTAACAATCCATTTCATAACTGTTTTTTTACCATGTACGCCTATTCCTATATGAATAATTTTACCAGACAAATCGACACCGCAACGTTCTTTACCTATTTGATATAAATAACCACGTCTAAAAGGCGTGGCTTTTAATTGACTCGTTTTATCGCTTTATTTTATGATTATTCATACATGCTACGATTAGTAGCAAGCATTTTACGCTTAGTTGCTTGTGGTTTTATTATTTTTATCATAGAATGAAGAAAAGGGAGGAATATATATGACTTTTGGAGAAAAACTTAAAAAAATGAGAAATGAAGTCGGTTTGTCACAACAAACCTTAGCTGATTGTTTACATGTTTCTAGACAAGCCATAACAAAGTGGGAGAATGATTTAGGAATGCCAGATATGGATAATTTAAAGGCTATTGCTAAGTTGTTTAATGTATCTATTGATTATTTGTTGGATAACATCCAAAATGAACCTAAGATTGTATTAACTGAAGATTTTGATTTAGATGATTTTGATAAAAATCAATATAAAACTAAATATATAGCTTTTGAAGCTATGCTTAAGCAACGTTATCCAAACACGCCAATACACCAATTAACATATATTGATAAAAAAAGAAATCCAGCTGAAAAAGTGATTGATTTCTTATACTATACAACTGATGTGACATTCTTTCTCAAAAGTGCAGAAAATACAATCGATGCTATGAAGAATGCTAAGTTATATTATTTGATTGATAAGCAAGATTATCAATTGTTTATAGCTGTAGAAAAAAATCAGTTTATGACAACAAGAGTTGTCGTTGATACAAGCAAAAATGTATTTTATATAGGTAATATACAGTTTGCATTTATTAGAAAAAATATTTGACATATAAAAGGGGCTGTTACGAAATAAGCAATAAATAGCCCACAAATAAAAAGCCAATAT
>JAJQFG010000009.1 GCA_021201315.1 Erysipelotrichaceae bacterium | reverse complement strand
TAAAACAACTTCTAATTCTTTAGTAAGTAACTTGTTACAAACAATCTTACGATAAGAATTTTTAGTTTTAGGTTCAGACAATACTAGTCCTTTTCCCTTGATTTTCTTCATTGAAGAATCAATTGTAACAATACCATTAACTAAATCAATGTTCTTCCATCTTAAAGCGAGTAATTCACCTTTTCTAAGACCTAAAAAGAACAAAATATCAAACATCAAATGATCAGTTTCATCATCTACAAAAGAAATAAATTCTTGGAATGTTTTAAGATCATAATATTCTTTTTCTACAACTTTAGTTGATTTGATGCCTTTCAAACCAGCTAATGGAAAATGACTAATATAACCTTTTGCATAAGCAAAACTAACAACCTGATTTAAAACAGAAACTACATGATTAGTGTATTTAGCACTAAATCCTTTGTTTTCATATAACTCATGTTGAAAAGCTACAGCTGAATCATAAGTGATTTCTGTAATTTCACAATCATCATAGAATTCCAATACTCTTTTAAATCTGTAATTGTAAGAATCAATAGTTGTTCTTCTCTTTTGAAGAGATACATCATACATATACTTTTCGTATAATTCCGTTAGTTTCATAATTAATTTTCCTCCTTCTAATCTATACTTTTTGTATATTCAAATATAATTATTGAATATATGTATGATGTATCATAGACTTGAAAATATAACTATAGACTATTTGCTATAATGCTAGAAAAAGGTAACTTTATAACCTATATTAATATCATTTTCTTTATATGGAGTTATTTCATATCCATTAGCTGTACCATTATCAACACAATTTTGAGCATATGCTCTAGCTTTGTTGTAAATATCATTAGCATCACCAATACTTTCAAAATAAAATATCTTATTTTTAGCAGTTACAGTTTTTGCAGAGGTACTATTGCTACTAGAAGATGTTGAATTACTTTCTGAAGTCGCATTACTATTGGTAGAGTTATCAGTTGTTGTTTCAGTTACTTTAACCTTTATACTATCAGTTGCTGTATTTCCTTCATTGTCATTAACTGAATATGTGATTGTATATGTACCTGGTGTTGATTGAACATTGCTATCAATAACAATATTATTCAATAAATCACCATCAACATTATCCGTAACTGAAACAATATAATTAGATGGGTCTATTGATTCATCTTCAGATATTGAAACAGAATGAATTGATAAATTAATAATAGGAGCAGTATCATCATAAACATGAACTAATAAATGAACTTCCTTTATTTTAACTTGATTTGAAATAGTATAAGTGACAGTATAGTTACCGATATCTTCTATATCTTCATTAGGAAGTTCAATTTTATTGCTTTTATCATAATCTTCAATGTATTCTGTATAATCTATACTATCAATTTTTGATAAACCTATATCAATTTTCTCATCAGTTAATTCAAAATAAATGTCCTTATAATAAAGCATGATATAATCTCTATTAATATATAGACATCCAAGTCCTACAATTAATAAAATAAACATAAATGCTGTCAATAATATGCGTTTTAATCGTTTTGTTTTAATGAGTTCATGCTCTTTTTCATAAATTCCAGCATTTTCAAATAGTGTTATTCTAATATCTTGCATAGCATCAGAGGGTATATCAGGATTACAAAAAGCTGTTGGATCAATACCATATTCTAATGCTATTCTAATTTCTCTCATCTGTTCCCAATCATATTTAGGATTCTTTAAATAGTCTAAATTTAAATTCTTTTGATCAGCTAGTTTTAACTGGTATTTTTGTTGAGTTGAATAGGCATAGGTATTGAATATATCATCTAATGCTTTACTCATTTCATCATCACCATCCTTGAATGTCTATATAACATACCTATAAGCTTAATTCTGTGTTATTAAATAATTTCATTTCATCTTCTATACCATCATTAATATGTTTTCTTATGTTCATACATAATGAATCATTTTCTTTGGTATATTCATTAATAGAATAATCAAACCATTCTTTTAGTTGTTTTTGATTAACATTATCAAAATCTATTTCTTTATCACTATTGAAGATAACATATTGTAGAAGAGAAACGTTTTCATGTATTTCATCTAAGTAAGTATAGGTCTGTCCATGTAATACCAGGCCTAAATGTGAATGTAGGGCATCTTTTAAATGATAAAAGGTGCCACCATTTTTAAAATCTTCATACATATAAGGATCAGAATCAGTCATAAATTCATCCTTAGTTATGAGATAATATTTAGGATGACTTTTATTAATAGGTTCAATATTATTCCTCATAATAACAAAATAGTTAAAGTTTTCATTTTTTATAACATGAATCATATTATCCATTTGTTGTTGTACTAATTCGTAGCTTGCTTTGTCATCGATAGTTAAAAGTATATTGTCTTCAGTAAAAATATTTTCCATAATGTCTCCTTTAGGTGGCAACATTGCCACCTTCATTTTACAAATAAAAAAGACGTGTTTTTACACGTCAAAATTATTATTAAAATGGCCAATAATTAGGTGGACAGCCATAAATTGAATCAATAAATGAATTCTTTAAAATTTCAACTAATGGCATACCATCTATCATTAACTTATTTAATGCAAAATCTTTCTTTTCTCTATATAAGGCATCTCCATATGGCCCATCATAGATGACACAATCACCATCTTCAAAACCTAAAAATAAATCTTGATTTTTATAAACAAACCATATTTCAGAATTGTTATAATAACAACCTATCAAGTATTCAATAGGTTCATTTCCTATGGGTTTATCATAATCCATCTATCATTCACTCCTTAATATAATAACAAATTAATTGAAGAAAGCAGACGGATTTCAACCATCTCCTCAATAATTACATTGTGTTCTCACTCTTAAACTACTACTTTCTTCATTTGTAATTGTCATAAATTTCATGCTATTTGTCAATGTTTATTCATCATTCAAAAGTATTCTCTTGCCAAAGTTTAATATTATCGCATCGATTTTTTACCATTTTCAAAAATGAGTCTTTGCTCATATTATACTGTGGAAATTCTTTATATTGATTAGATAATTCTTCGCATACTATTTCTACATCTTCAAAATCAGGATAAGAAGGTCTAAGAGTATCCATATATTCTATAAAATTTAAACCATTTGTGTAAAATAAATGACAATGATTATAACAATTTATCAATACAAATTCTTTATTAAGATACATATTAAAATACTCATATGGATGTAATCCATCTAAATGATTAAAATAAATATCTGCATACAAATCATTATTACATACTATATCTAAGATATCACTTCTGTAAAATGAAATACTATCGACATTATTTGTGAATTCAATTATATACAGTATTCTATTGATTTGATTCTTTTTATGATGATTTATATAATTAGATATTGATATCAAATCTTTTGCATATGAAAGATATTTATAACCCCATATGTAACAGAAAGGAGCATCATCGTTATACCAAAAAGAATCTTCATCGATAGCTTTAAAAGCTTCGTAGTTTTTATAAGTTATTCTTCCTGATTCAAACAGTTCACATGGAAAAAGCCATGATAAAATCTTGTTGCTATCTTTATATTTGACAGTATACATTCCATATTTTTTAATTACATCAAATCCATTCTCTCGACAAAATTCTGCAATATTTTCAACTGCATTGTTGATTGTATCAACATAAGATTGATCATACATATTTTTCCCTCATTTCCTCATATTTATAATAATAGTGTATCATAAAATAAAAGAGTATTGGTTAAAATTAAATAATAACATTTATCGATAAAGTTAAAAATAAGAGAATATATCAATCATTTTATGATTTATAACAATAAGAAAAGAGTTCTAAGCAAAATAAATAAGTGATAAACAAATCTTAGAACTCTTCAAGTTAATATTAGAAATAATCAATCTAATATTAAAGCAGCTAGAGAATCTTGGAGACTAAATCTCTAAGATTCCTCATTCATTCTATCACAAATATAATCATATAAAAATAAATTTTGTAATTTATGCCATTCTTTAGGTGGCAACATTGCCACCTTGATTTTACAAATAAAAAAGACGTGCTTTTTTACACGTCCATATCATCTACAAATTCACCTGTAACAACTTCTTCTATTTCCTGTGACAAATGAAAACCATCTCTAACACCAGCTCTATATGATTTTTCCTGTATAGCAGCTGCATAATCAACAATTAAGCTTTCAATACCATCATCCCAATCAATATTTTTTTCTTTACAATAATTATACAATCGCTTTAAAGCATTATGTTCAGCTTTTGACTGTTTACATTTATAACTAATCCAATAATTATAAATTGCTTCTAAAATACTTGATTTTTCATCCATAATAAATTACCTTCCTTTATCTAAACTTTAATAATAACCATATAAGATTAATAATGATTATAAACATGATACCATAACAAAGCATAATCCACAAAGTATGTTTTCCTAAAAAGCCTCTAATAACCCATAAATCACCTTTCTTACCTTTTTTTGAATTACATCTTTGACAACATGCTACTAAGTTCTTTTCATCATTAACGTTGGTTATTTTCAATCTATTCATTAATCTCTGATAATAAGTATTAGACTTTGCCTTCTTTACTGAAATAATATGATCTACCGTTATCTTTTCTTTTGGTACTATTTTAAAGCAATAGGCACAAATATAATATTTATTAAACAGGGGACTGTTTTTCTTAAAATAGTTATCTCTATAATGATTATCTCTCAAATGATTCTTGCTATAAACAAAACAGATGAGGCCATTATCATGACAATAATGCTTTATATCATCAATGGAATCTTGATTCGACATTATTTGGAACCAGACTTTATCCTTTTTTCTGAATCAAAACCTTTTTTAAATAAATCAGTTCTATGATAATAGGTTAAATCACTGCCATCTATAATTTCTACATATTTGTTTTTACAATTCATGTTATTTAAATATCTGGTTGACTAGAGAAATTAGAAAATATAACTGACATAAATTCTATCTTTTCAGCATCACTTAAGGAATTGATATAATCTTTAACTTCAGGTTTCTTTTTCTCTTCATTTCGTAATCGTTGAATTAATTGCTGATCTTCTTCATATTTTTCATATAAAGGTTCAATCAATTGATGAAATTCATCATCTATAGTATGCTCGTTTGTCGCTTCATTATTAGTAAAATAACAATCCTTAGATTGTTTTTTTAATGTATTTAGCATTTCATCAGACAACTGAATATTAGCAAAATTACAATATTGAAAATCCATAAAATGTGATTGATCATCAAAAGAACAATCATCAAAATGACATTTCATAACCAATTCATCAAAACTACATGATTCAAAGCGACTGCCTGAAAAGGATATTTTATACATATGAGGAAAAGATATTCCTTTAAATGTACATTCCTTAAAATCAGGACCATTTTCTAACGATACCATTGGTGTTTTATTAAACACACATTTAGAATATATTTTAGTATGATCTATTTCATATGTTGCGTCAAATAGATCGTTACTAATGATTTTGCTTTCATAATTATTTGTATCCATTTCTATTACTTCCTTTTTGTTTGTATTGATTTGATTGTTGATAATTTCTTTATTATCAACAATAAGATTAATTGTTTCACTAAAGTCTGGACTTTTATTGTCCAAATCAATAGTAATATCATCATAATTACTGCTTATAAATTTGGCATAATTAAGCTTACATTTATACATAAAAGTTCCTTTAAAATAACAGCCTATAAAGTTACTATAATCTAAATTGACACTTATAAAATTGGTTGAGATAAAACAACAGTTAATAAATACTCCATAAGAAAATCCTGTATTTTTAATAGTCACATCATTAAACATACAATTAATAAAAACTGCCTTATCAATGTGAGTTTCACTTATATCCATTTCTTTAAATATACAGTTTTTTAAATAAATACTATTTCTATTTCCAACATAATTAGTTGTTATAAGACAGCTTTCTTTCTTATCAAGGGTATGTATTTCATTTTTATTTAAAGTTTGTAAAGTTGATTCATCAAGTTGTTGATATCCAATATCTTTTACATGATATTCTTCTAGAATACGTAGCATACACTTGTTACCTCCTTGTAGGGTGGCAATGTTGCCACCTTATGATTTTTGTGTTTCCACATGAGCATTGACTAATTGATTAAGCTGAAAGTCTTTAGATCGTTCTTTAAGCATTCTATTGAGATATTCTTTTTTGATATCAAATCCTTGAGCATTGGGATGAGGTTTATCTTCACCAGTATAGTTAGAATTCTTATCATATATACGATATTTATCATATGGTAATAGCTTAGTGAAATAAGGATTCTCTCTTTGTTTAAGAAATAAGGCTTCACCTAATTGAAAATGCTGTAATCGATCAGTAGTAAAAATAGGTTCTTTTTCTTCTTTACCATTGACATAAACTATTTTACTGCCACATCTATCAGATATTTCTTTCAATGTAGCATTATCACCTGATAAAAGATAAACAGTATTCATACAATTGGATTTAATCGTTTTAGCACCTTTATCACCATATTTTTCATCTAACTGATCATATCCCTGAATAACCATTGTGACACGTATACCTCTGGAACGTCCTGCTGATAAAAGATTTTTAATACCTTCATAAGTAGGGGAGTTACCAAATTCATCCCATACAATATCTATAGGAACTTTTAATCTTTCACCAGGATTGTTTCTGGCCATTTCGGTTTGTACTTCACAAAACTGTCTCATAAAAAGATTGACTAAAGGGCAATAAGTACTTTTTTCATCATGAACTTTTAAAAATATGACAGTTTTTTGATTTCCAAAAGAGAAAAAGTCTATATCATTACTTGATGTCATATTCTTAATCTGTTGGGATAATATAACTGGATCAATGCGTTCACCAAAAACAGATTTTATAGATTTTTTGGTGCTTTCTGATGTCTCAAGATACTCTGATAAAGCCTGATAACTTAAATCTGTAGGTTTACGATACTTATATACAAATTCCTTTAAATAAGTACTTTGTGACTTAGGATTTACAAGTAAATCACCTAAATCCAATACCATTTTGACAGATTCAAAATTAATATATTTTTCATTACCTTCTTCAAGTAAAAGAAATACAATACCTCTCATTACACGTCCTGCCATATTGTTCCACATAGGCTCTTTAGCGTTAGGATCCTGACAAATTGAATTGCATACATCAATAACATATTCAGCTGCTTTTGAATAATCAGGATATAAAAGTATTTCACCAGTATGAAGATTAACAACTGGATCACCATTTTTATTTGTACCTAACTGGTTATAAAGAATACTTTTATCATAGTTTTCACCATAATATATCTTGAGTTCTTCATCTTTTTCATTCATAATTTTTTCAATTTTAGCTTTTTCTATTTCAATTCTTTTTGTTTCTTTTTTCCATTCTTGCCATGCTAGAGAGAGGGGATTCCAGCAATCAGATTTTTGAGGATTGATAAAATCAATAAAATAAGTTGTATAACCATCATTAATAAAATCCTGTGCTGTCATTCTTGATAATTCACCCTTAACATCAACAACAACACATGATTCATTAGACATTCTAATAAGCTGAATGAGAATAAGTATAATAGAATATGTTTTACCTGAATTTGTTGTACCAACAATCAACGAATGCGAATCAGTAGGATCACACCATATTTTGCCTGATGAGGTAACAATAGGTAATCCTCCACGATAATAAACATCTTGATTATTGATTTTGTATTTTTTCATCTTATGCTTAAATCTAAAATCCTGTAAATGGAGGAAATATAGATTTTCATGGTTTTGATAAAATTGGTAGAGGTGATTTTCTATTTTTGACTTATATAATGTTGTTTGTATTCTTACTTTATCAAAGAATGATAGATAAGGCCCATTTTTATTAAATCTTACAACAACCAGGTTTTTCTCAATCTGGCTTGACGATTGAAGCAGGCTATAGTTCTTGCTTCTTTTATTTTTACTAAAGCTTATATCATTAAACAATATTGCCAAAGGTGGCAACATTGCCATCAGTGTTAGAACAATAAAATATAATCCACCTTTATAAGCTAATAATGAAAAATTAAAAGTGATAGACAGATTATGATAAACCCATATATTGATAAACTGTATGCCTATGGCATACACTAATGATAAAGAGATTATTAATGCGATAATCACATCTCTTATACGTCGCAATTTATATCACTCCTCTCAACCTAAATCATAGTTACTGAAAAACTCATCTATAGCAACTGATAAAGCATATTCCTCTTCACTAGCTGATCGACTAATATAATAAGCAAGAGAACTTCTAGTCATGAGTTTGTGTTTAATTGTCTTTTTATATGTTTTTCCATTTTTAGCCTTTTTCTCAATAATTTCATATTGAGACTGTTTATATTCTTTAAGAATCTTGTTGCCTATTTGCTCATAAAGTTTTTTCATTTCAGCTTCCTTGATAGTTGCGATATCTTCATTAGAACTTTTATTAATAGCTTTTTCAAACAGTTCTAGGGTATTCATCCATTTATCTATTGAAACTTTAACATCTTCATCATTTAAGATAATATCTTCAATAATTTCATCAAAATAATGCTTATATGGTTTCATATTTTCTGAATTATATTGTAATCGACCTGTTTTAGGTAAATATCTATGAAGATTATTAAGTGTAACTTCATCATTTGAAAGTCGTGCATCAACATTTTTCAATATTTCCTTAAATTGAATATCTTTATCTTTGAAAGCAACTATATAAGATTCTTTCATAACACGTTCTAACTCTTTTCGTGCTGATATTTCAGTATTAAAATATCTTTTAAAAGCTTTCAATTGTGTTTGAGTAATTTTGCCTCTAGTTCTTGTTTGATTTTTTTCTAAAAATGTTAGGTGAATGTGGGGATGATTCGTATTGGTATGATAATCAGCCCACCAGATAATATTGTCATAATCCAGATCTAAACATTTCATAAATTTCTTCATTGAATTAATCACAATAATATTCCAGTCTTCTACTGATCGAATACCACAAGCTTCTAATTCTTCAAAACTTTCAATAGAAATAACGGTATCAAAGAAAAGATTACCATTAGAATTAAAAGAGTCAGAAATTAAATTCTTTAATTCCTGACGTTTCTTGTTGTTACCATGGGGTATATAACCTATAGAACTCATTGTTTTATCTAAAGCATGACTTTGTGTATATCCCAAAAAGCCATCTTCTCTTTTATTAATAGTTTGTTCAAAATCTTTAGCATCACCACGATCTGTATATTTATACCATCCAACAATAGATTCAGTATCTATTTTACCTTTGAATCGACTGTTACCTGGTGCATCGCTGCCATATTCTAAAAATCTAAAAGTTTCAATGTTCATTACATCACTGTCCTTTATTTTGATTGCTTTTTAGCTCATTTAACTGCTCCTGATACATAAGCTTGATATCTTTTGAAAAATAGTATTTATCATTTTTAATTAACGATAACATCCTTGCTGAACATTCATCTACCTGTTTACAAATACGTTTATTTCCAACATAAACATGATCTCCATTATATAAGAATCTGCTTCTAACATGATTAAAATTAACAGGAATAATATTTTGGATTAAAAGATAACATGGTGTTTTAACAATACTGTATTTTAATATAGACTTAGGTTCATTTTTAGCTACCATTTCGTATTTATTTTTAGGTGCTTTAGATATAGGTATCATCCAAAGAATCTGATTTTCATCCTGTCCTGCTAATAAATAAGGACGTGATGATTTGTTTGGGTATTGTTTGGGATAATAACCACTGAAAATAGAATCATCAAGCATATAACAGTAAAATGGCTTAATCGCTATACGACTATTAATTTCTCTATGTGTTTCCTTTATTTTTTGATCAACAATATCTTCGATTTCATCAATAGTATCATCCAATTTCTGTTCATTAGTAATATTTTGTAAATCGATCATTCCAGATCGATAACTAAGACAATCCTCCATATACATATTTGATAATTCATCAGATGATAAATTTGTATAAAAATCAAACAAGTAATTATTAATCCATTGTGCTATTGACTGCACATTATTTGATCTAAAGATATTCTTGGAATCATTGGTTTGTATAGAATATTCACCATCTGATTGAATAATAAAATAGCCTTCCTTATCTAAAATTGCATTTGCTGATTTAGGTATCAATTTATTTAACAGCATTTTAATAATCCTTTATTTAGATGTTTCTTCAAAAACATCATAAAGAGAACATCCTAATGCTTCAGCAATTGCTTTTGCTCGAATTGGATGAATATAATGACATACATTACTTTCAATTCGACTTACTGCATTAGAGGGAAGGCCAGCATTTCTTGATAATCCACTTTTTGATAAATTTAATTCAGTTCTTCTTTTCTTAATTTCTGGTATTAAAGGTCTCAACACATTATCACTCCTTTGAGTACAACTGTACTTTATATAATTTAATTATATTCTTAAAATGTACTTTGTCAAGGAGAATTAAGTACATTTAAAGCAAAAAGTATTGTACATTTGTACAGTTTGAAGCTATAATTTTTGTGAGGTGATTAATGTGTTTTGTGATGTTTTAAAAAAATTAAGAAATGAAAAAGGATATTCACAAAAAGAATTAGCAGAGGCAACTGGTATGTCTGTTCATACAATCAACAGTTATGAATCAGGTAGAAGACAACCAACCATGAAAAATCTTCAAATACTTCAAGATTATTTCAATGTATCAAAAGAGTATTTAATGGATAATATTGATTCTAATGTGTATCTTGAAAACACTGAGGATACATATTTAAATTATAAAACTGTGACAACTGAATTAGAAAAAATAATGACCTCCACAGATTTAACAGGATCTGAACAAAATAAAATTGCTTCAGTATTCATGTTAGAATCCTTAACATTTATTGAAGAATGTATTTTATCTCATAATAATTCTTATATAAATGAAGATGATATCATTGCTTTATTTGATTCACTTTTAAAATATAATGAAAAAGGCTTAAAAGAAGCCATTAAACGTATAAATGAATTATCAATGATTGATACCTATACAAGTAAATAATGATGTATAACGAATTTAGTAATCAAATTCGTTTTTTTTATTTATCCATCATTTTATGTATTTCCTCTAGAATGGTGTTATGAAAGATACCATTTTGATAATTTGATTGAGCTAATAAATTAGCACATAAAACATGAATTTGTTGTGCTAAAACATCATTATCCGATATGAGATGAACATAATACAAATCAATCATTTCATCAAACAATTCAGTTTTCTTAATACTTTCATTGTTATCTTTTTTGATTGTTTCAATAATCTCTAGTTTTTTAATAAAATTTTCTGAAGCTCTAAAAGATTTAATATCTTTATTCAATATCTTCACCTCCAAGCTTTTTGCTTATGACTTTTTCAAATCGTGAAGGTTTATTAACATATTTTTCCATTTCTTTCATATTAACTGGTAGGGTATTAGAACCTTTTGTAAGCAACGCTACATATTCGTAAATTTTATTTAATAATTGTTGTTGCTTATTTAAAGCATTAAATATATCAACATCCTTTTCATTGAAGTTTAATTCACGCATGTATACATCTTTCACTATTTCATCCATCAAAGCTACTTTAGTATAGCCAGGATTATTTCTTTTTCTTTTGTCATATAAGTTCATGAAATAAATATAAGTGTCTTCATTCATTCTTACTTGGCATGTCTTGTTAGGCATGTAATATCAGCTCCTTTCATAGCGACTTTTAAAGCGACATCATTATTTATAGCAGGATAAGGAGTTTTGTTGACATTTCTGTCACCTAAAACTCGATTAGACAAATCAACAACGTTGATTTTCTTTGGAATTTTTCAGTGATATTTTAAATTAGATAATTAAATAAATGTTGTCACAAACTTGTAAACGTATAGTTACAAAAAATGCGACAACATTTTAACTTGAATAAACTCTTTTACAGTTATAAATATGATTATAATAATAACTACCCTTAGAAACATTTCCATATTTAACAACATGACCTCTAGAAACATGATTTCCTTTACACGTAGATCCTTCACCTGATGCATGTATCATTTGTCCATTACCAACATATATTCCAATATGGGATACAGTTTTACCATTATTGTATGAAAAGGTAATTAAATCTCCTGGATGTAATGATGAATATGAAATTGTAGTAAATGATTTTGAATATCCACTTGCTGTTAATCTAGATGTTGATACACCTGCATTTGTTAAACAGTAGTAAACTAGTCCTGAACAGTCAAAATAATCTGGACCAGTCTTACCCCAATAATAGGGACAATCAAGTTTTGATTTAGCAATAGCTACTATTTTATTTCCTATACCTGATACAGTGGAAATATCTACCTTATCTGTTGAACTGTAACTTGTAAGACCATAATATAATGCTAAATCGTCTTTAGATATTTCTTTATTTTTTGCCTGTGAGGCAAAAGGTTCTGTTTCTAACAACCAGTCTATTAAAGCTTTATAGTCCATTTCATCAGGCATGTTGTCCGAAATATAATTAGAAAGTAATCGAGCATCATCAATATCAATTTCTTCATACTCTAAAAACATAAATATTTTAGATAGTTTTACTTCTGTTACATTATAAACAGTATCATATTCAGTTACGACTGTATCAATAACATCCTTAATACCCTCAACATTTAAATAATATATTTCAGCAAGATCATCAGTATCAAAATCTTCTAAATCTTCTAATAAATCATCTAGTACATCAAATCCTAATAAACCACCTAGAAAATCTGAAACAGTTTCTACTGGATGACTAGCAACCTGATATACAGCAACAAAAGGTGTTTCCATAAGTCCTAAAAAAAGTACAAATACAATTCCAAAAATAACTATTTTCTTCATTACATCACCTGCCTAAATAAGGTGGCAACATTGCCACCTTATATTTTTAATATATTTTTGAGTAAAATAAAATATGCTAGACCATCTGATTCACTTGTCAAAAATATAAAAGCACAATTTGCT
>JAJQFG010000005.1 GCA_021201315.1 Erysipelotrichaceae bacterium | reverse complement strand
ATATTATGAATTGTGAAATTTTTTCTTGACAAAGGTCACTTCATAACAGGAGGATAAATTCAAGTGAAGAATAATGAATTAATAAAAAATAAAGCGGATTCGAATGAAGCTTATAATATAATAAGAAATTATGTAATTGATGCTCAAAACCAGATATATACATCGGTTAATTCAGCTATGGTGTTAGCATATTGGAAAATAGGAGAAGAAATATATGAAATATGTGGTGAAAATGGGCGAGCTGCCTATGGAAAGCAACTTCTGGAAGAAATATCTGGTAAATTAACGAAAGAATTTGGTAGAGGATTTGACATATCAAATCTACGTAATATGAGACGATTTTTCTTGACTTATCCAAAACAAGACACACTGTGTCCTGAATTAAGTTGGTCTCATTACCGCTTGCTTATGAGAGTAGAAGATTCTAATGCTAGATCTTTTTATACAAATGAGGCTGTTAAATCTGGTTGGAGTGTACGACAACTTCAACGTCAAATAAATACTATGTATTATCATAGAATTTTAGCTAGCAAGGATAAAGAAAGTGTTGCTAACGAAATAGAAAAGACAGTTCCCAAACCAGCTTATAATAAGATTATTAAAGATCCATATGTGCTAGAATTTCTGGATTTACCAGCTAATGAACATTATTATGAATCAGATTTGGAGCAAGCTTTAATTAATCATTTACAAAAATTTTTGCTTGAATTAGGCAGAGGATTTTCTTTTGTAGCTAGACAAAAACATTTTGTAGTTGATGGTAGACACTTTTATATAGATCTTGTTTTTTTATAATTATATTTTAAAATGCTTTGTATTAATTGATTTGAAAATGGACGATTTAACACATCAAGATATTGGACAAATGCAAATGTATGTTAATTATTATACAAGAGAATTAATGAATGAAGGAGATAATCCACCTATTGGAATTTTGTTGTGTGCAGAAAAAAGTGATACTTTAGTTAAATATACTTTACCTGAAGACAATTCTCAAATATTTGCCTCAAAATACATGCCATATTTACCAACTGAAGAAGAATTAAAACGTGAGTTAAATATTAATGAATTTACAAAACTTGATAATAATTAATGAGTAAATTAATTTTATAAAAAAGAGCATCTTGTAATGCTCTTTATTACTTTAAGATTTTAAAATGATGACCTGGTTTAATGAAATCCAATAACATGATTTCTTCAGGCTTTACTGTAGCAACCAAATTACGTTCACCATCATTTGGGATTTCTGTTAAGACAATTTCTAGTTCACCACGATAATGAGCCAAGTTATCATTAACAACCAATACATCGCCTTTTGTAAACACGGGTTTACCTGGATCACGATATGGAATGGATTGAGATGTCACTTGATAAGTCACATTAGAAGATACTGTAGGATCTTGCACGCTTTTCTGTTCTTTAAACCAAACACGTGCAAAAGATGATCTTAACACAAATGATGAATGATCATATCTATCCCAATGTGGTGCAAATTCATACATGATAGCTTTTTCATTATCAGTAATACCTTCAGCTTCATCCACTCTAAATTCAATTGCTTGTAAATTCACCTTAGATAAAGCTTTTAATTCTTCATCTGTAGCAGGATAATTACCAACTAAAATATCATCAACATCACCAGTCGCTAATAAATAACGGGCTTGTAAATCAATAGGTAAACCACGCATAATTTCGACAGTAGGTAAACCACAGAAAACTTGCCAAGGACCAATTGTATGTTCATTATTACTAGAAACAAATGCAGCAGTATGTAAGTTTAATTCTTTCCAATATGCATTAAACTCCTGGAACAAATCGAAATCTAAACCAGTATATCTTTCAGGGAAGAAGTTATGACACATAATAATTTGATCTTTATTACCACCATTATTAATCAATAACTCGACACCAGCATCCATACTTGCATTAAATTCAATTTTAATATTATAAGGATTACGTGTAACAGCAATATCACCTTGAGTTCCAAAATTACCATCCAAACGAATAATATCAAGTCCCAAATCAGCGAATGGTTTTAGATTGTCAGGTGAAGCACCTATCAATTTAAACACCTCTGGATTTGTATCAGCAGCCACTTCAAATCCAAGCTCATGAGCCTTCTTCATAAAATCTTTAAAAGTTGTTTTTAAATATGTTTCTCTTTCATCATCTGGTACAGATAAAAAACATGTGAATATTCTGGTAAATCCTAGAGATGCAGCCTTTTCCATATAAGCATACACTTCATTAATATCTGATTTATCAGGATAAACTGAAATACCTAATTTATGCATTCTATTTTCCTCCTTGGTTCCATTATATCATTTATGCTATAATATTTAAAACAGTAAATCATTTATTTGTATGATTTTCCTATTTTTTGTACTATAACACTTGAAAGAAAGGAGCATTGATATGAGTCTACAAATATGTTTATCATTTGTTGTCACTTTTGTGATAAGTTTTGTACTTGTACCACTTGTAAGTAAAGTCACAAAACAATTAGGCATTATTGCTCATACCAATAATAGGACTGTTCATAAGGGAGAAATTCCTCGTACTGGCGGTTATGCAGTTTATGCAAGTTTTCTTATTGGAACAATGATTTTCTTGAGTACAGATACTCAAATTAATGCGATATTAATAGGTGGATTTATCATCTTTTTAACTGGTTTTTATGATGATATACATGATATTTCACCAAGATTAAAGATGTTGGGTCAGATAATAGCAGCGTTGGTTGTTGTTTTTTATGGTGGTATTGTTTTAAAGGGGTTTTCGTTGCCTTTTTTACCAGATATTATTTCCCAGGCAATAGCTATTATTATTACAATTGGTTGGATTGTTGGAATTACAAATGCGATTAATTTAATAGATGGTTTGGATGGTTTATGTGCTGGTATTTCTATTATTGTTTTGGTGACGATATCGTTGATTTCTTTGACATATAGTAGAACTGATATATCATCGTTATCTTTATTATTGGCTGGAGCTATTGGTGGATTTTTAGTTTATAATTTTCATCCTGCATCAATATTTTTAGGAGATTGTGGTGCTTTATTTATTGGGTTTATGATTTCAGTGATATCATTATTAGGTTTTGGGTATAAGAGTTCAGTGTTTTTTACTTTAGGAGCACCGATTGTTGTATTGATGATTCCTATTATGGATACTTTAATTGCAATTATTAGAAGAAGGGTACATCATAAGAGTTTTAGTGAAGCAGATAGAAGTCATTTGCATCATAAGTTGATGTTTTCATTAGAATTAGGACAAACAAAGAGTGTGCTTATTCTTTATGGTGCGACAATTCTATTTTCTTTATGTTCTTATATGTATACATATGATACTATGGCAGCAACAATATTGTTCTTAATATTAATGTTGTTGTTTGAGGTATTTGTTGAAATCACTGATATGATTGATCGTAAATATATGCCAGTTTTAACAATTATGAATATATTTATTAAGAGTGATGATTTACCTCATATTAAAGATACTAAGCCTTATCGAGAATTTGCAAAAAGGTTTAGGATGCGTTATGTTGTAGGAATTATAGTTATTCTTGTAGGGGCATTGGTTTTAACGGCTATAGATAATCAACAAGAAGAAGAGGCTAAAAGAGAAACCATTGAAGTATTATATGTACAAGAAGATGATGAAACAGAATTAATGAGTGATATTTATAATCAATTAGAAAGTACTGTACAACGAGGAGATAATGAATCTGAAAGACAATTAGTAGCTGCTTATTTTGTATCTGATTATTTTACTTTATCTAATAAAGAAGAAGATGAAATTGGTGGTATTGATTATTTTTATCAAGACAAATTAGATGATTTTACATCCTATGCAATTAATGATTATTATGAAAATGTGAATAGTATGATTGAATCTGGGGACACTTTATGTGAAGTTGTGCGATATGATTTAATTAGTAATACACTCTCTAATAAAGCATTGTCAGGACTTGAAGATTATACATATTATGATGTTACGATTAAGATTACGTTCGACGAAGAAAATCCAATACTCAATACTATAGAATATACAACAATTGTGACATTGATATCTAAGGATGATATTTATAGTGTTGTAGCAGTTGATGAAGCAGCAGTGGAAGATATTGAAGAAGATATAAATGAAGTAACAGAGACTGATGATCAAAATAATACAGATGAAGTCACAGAAATTAAGGAATAAAATTTAGGGTTGTAATTTAAATGAACTTATGTTATTATAGCAATGCTGATAGAGAGGAGGTACACAAATGGAAACTGTTTTAAATGTTTTGTTAATAATTGTTTCAGTGGCTCTTATTATTGTATGCCTATTACAGAGTGGTAAAACTGATGGTATCGTTAATGCCTTAACAGGGCAAAGTTCTGGTCTTTTTGCTCATCAAAAAGAAAGAGGAGCTGATTTGGTACTTTCTAGAATCACGGTTGGTCTTGCAATAGCATTTTTCGTTATTGCAATATTGCTTAGAATGGGTTAATGATAGGACACTGAGGTGTCCTATTTTTTTATGTAAGAGGAGGTGAATAAATGAAAGAGGATATATTAGAATTATTAAAAGATGAAAATTATCATTTAAGAAGAATAGATGAGTTAGCGAGTACTTTGAAACAAATAGATACTCAGGATTATATAGCTTTTATTAAGTTAATTAATTCTATGGAAGATGAAGGATTGATTATCAGAAATGAAAAGAATCAATATTTTTTACCTGATCAATTAGATTATTGTGTTGGCATCTTATCTATGAATAAAAAAGGGTTTGGTTTTGTAAGAATAGATGAAGATAATGAAATACATATTAATGAACATAATTTAAAAGATGCTTTTGATAAAGATAAAGTATTGGTTAAAAGACATATGTTACCTAATGGTAAAGAAGAAGGTCAGATTGTTAAAGTATTAGAGCGTAGTAAAACAAGATTTGTTGGTGAAGTGTCTAAAGGTAGACATGAATATATCATCAAAGTAGATGATGATAAGATGAATAAATGGATTTATGTTGATCAGGCTCATATGCATGGGGCTACTGTTGGTCATAAGGTTGTCGTAGAGATTAAAGCTTATAAGCCTTATTTAAAAGGTGATATTGTTAAGATTATTGGTCATAAGAATGATCCTGGTATGGATATATTATCAGTTGTTTATGAACATGATGTAGAGATTGATTTTCCAAAAGATGTTTATGATCAAATTGAAACTATTGGTGATGAAATTGATAAAAGTGATATAAAAAATAGAGTTGATTTAAGAGATGAAACGATTGTTACTATTGATGGTGATGATGCAAAAGATTTTGATGATGCGATTTCTTTATCTAAATTAGATAATGGACATTATCAATTAGGAGTTCATATTGCTGATGTATCTTATTATGTTGAAGAAGGATCTCCTTTAGATAAAGAAGCAGTTAAACGAGGAACTTCTATTTATTTGGTAGATAGAGTTATACCAATGTTACCATATAAGTTATCTAATGGTATTTGTTCATTGAATGAAGGTGTTGATAGATATACAATTAGTTGTATCATGGAGATAGATGAAAAAGGTAATGTGGTATCTCATGACATACAACCAACAGTTATTAGATCAAATCATCGTATGACCTACAACAATGTGAATAAGATATTAGATGGTGACCCTATATTACAAGGTCAATATCATGATGTAGTTGATTTATTCTTCTTAATGTTAGAATTAGCGCATATATTAAGACGTAAAAGAGATAATAAGGGTGCGATTGATTTTGATGTTAATGAAGGACAGGTTGTTGTTGATAATCAAGGTAAAGCTGTTAATGTGGTATTAAGGCAACGTGGAGAATCAGAAAAGATGATTGAAGAGTTTATGTTGCTGGCTAATGAAACAGTAGCTCAACAATTCAAGTGGATGGATTTACCATTTATTTATCGAGTCCATGAACAACCAGATTCTAAGAAACTTCAACAATTTGTATCAATGGTTAAACCATTAGGGTATACAATTAAAGGTTCATTAGATCATATTTATCCTAATGAATTAAGTGCTATTATTGAAGCATCGAAGGGAACTGAAGAACATAGTGTTATATCAACATTATTATTAAGATGCATGCAAAAAGCACGTTATGATAGAGAATGTTTAGGACATTTTGGTTTGGCTGATGATTTCTATACACATTTTACTTCACCTATTAGACGTTATCCTGATTTATTGGTACATAGATTAATTCGTACTTTCTTATTTAAACAAGATTTAAGTCAAATAGAACACTTTGAAGAGGTTATTCCTTATTTAGCTGAACAATCATCATCTAGAGAACGTCTTGCTATTGATATAGAACGTGAAGTTGATGATATGAAGATGGCTGAATATATGGAAAACCATATAGGTGAAATATATGAAGGTATTATTTCATCGATTACATCATTTGGATTCTTTGTAGAATTACCAAATACGATTGATGGATTGGTTCATATTACAGAATTAACTGATGATTTTTATAACTATGATGAAAAGAATATGATGCTTATTGGTGAACATACTGGTAAGATTTATAAATTATCTGATAAAGTCAAAGTTCGAGTTATTTCTGCAAGTAAAAAAGATAAAAATATCGATTTCGCAATTGTTGGTAAAAATGCCAAACCCAAAAGAAATAAAATTATTCATGTAAATGATAAAAAAGTAAAGACAAAACGATCTAAAAATAGTAAAATATACAAGTCTAAACGAAATACAAAAAGAAAGACAAGGAAGTGATATGCATGAAAGTTGTTTCTCAAAATAAAAAAGCCTACCATGATTATTTTATTTTAGATACTTATGAAGCAGGTATTGAATTAAAAGGAACAGAGATTAAATCAGTTCGTAGAGGCAGTGTTAATCTTAAAGATTCTTTTATTAGAATTAAGAATAATGAAGCTTTTATCGAAAATATGCATATTGCTCCTTATGAACAAGGTAATCGATTTAACCATCAACCTTTAAGAACAAGAAAACTCTTATTACATAAAAAAGAAATAAGAAAATTACAAAAACAAATTAAAGAAGATGGGTTAACAGTTGTACCTACAAAATTGTATTTTAATTCTTCTAAGCTTAAAGTAGAGATTGCTTTAGCAAGAGGAAAGAAATTGCATGACAAACGTGAAGATCTTAAAGCAAAAGATGCAAAAAGAGATATCGAAAAAGCGTTGAAAAATGCTTACTAACTTGGGGGCGTTTTGGCTTCGACAGGGGTTAGTTTGAATGGAGTTGCAGTCGTCGGCATACGTTAAGTGCACCAAAAAATATCTGGAAACAGAAACAATTACGCTTTCGCTGCCTAGTCAATAGGCTATAGTCTCTAAAGCTGAGACGCGAAATATCAGCCCTTGATATGCCTATGATCAAGGAATCTGGTAACATATCCTATAGGATAAGGATATTAGGAGTCTGGACTTATATCTCGAAAATTAACAGAATCGCTAAGTGAAAGACTGCTTGTGGATCGTAGCTTAGTTAAAATTCATTCCATAAGATAAACTGTAGAAGCTTCATATGGGACAGCTTTTGGACGCGGGTTCGATCCCCGCCGCCTCCATCATTATACACTTAGAGCAAATCTAAGTGTTTTTTTTAATTTTTTATGATATAATAAAATTGCTTTAAGGAAGGATGACGTAAATGGATAATAAGGATTTCATTACAAGATTCACTTATCATAGTAATGCGATTGAAGGTAATACACTAACCATTCAAGAAACTTACGATTTAATATATAATCATTGTTATCCTAAACATGCAACTCAAAGAGAAATTTATGAAACTATTAATCATAAAAGAATATTAGAAATTCTACTAGAAAAAGTTAAAGAAAAAGAATTATTATCTCATGAATTAATCGTATTAATTAATCAAACTATTAATGAAAATATTATGTATGTTGGTGGCTATCGATTAGGACCAATACGCATTATTGGTTCACAAAAGAAATTTCCTTATCCAATGGAGTTAGAAGAGAAAATGAGTGATTTTGTAGATAATTACAATAACCTTATTAATAACGACATTACAATGTTAGATATTGCAAAAATGCATCTTCAATACGAAAATATTCATCCTTTTCCAGATGGTAATGGTAGGACAGGACGATTGTTGATAAATTATTTATTATTGATAAAGAATCAATGTCCAATAGTAATACCTGTATCAAAAAGAGCAGAATATCTACAATATATGGAAGAATGTAATGAAGAAGCATTAGCATATTTTTTTGAAGAATTACAAAAAGATGAGCAAGAAAGAATAGACGATTTTAGTCAAATGTAAAAATGAACTTATCATAAGTTCATTTTAATTTATGCCCACAATAAGGACAATATTCTATATTATCATCTTTTTCATTGATTTCTTCACTAAATCCTGCAGAAATGATTCCAGTTGGAACAGCAACCAATCCTATTCCTAATAAAGCCATAATAGCACTTAATATTTTTCCAAGAATTGTTACAGGATAAATATCACCATAACCAACGGTTGTTAAAGTGGCAATTGCCCACCAGAAACCACTAAAAGCATTATCAAAAACATCAGGTTGAGCATCATGTTCACAATAATACATCAATATTGATGCTATAAGCATGAGTATAAAGACAACTGATAATGAAGAAATAAGCTGATCTTTCTTTTTGATTAAAACATTAGATACACTGTTTAAAGCAGTTGTATACCTATTGATTTTAAAAATACGAGCCATTCTAAATAATCTTAATAATCTTAAAGATCTTAAATCAATATTTGTTACAAAAGGCAAGTAAAAAGGTAATATAGCTATTAAATCAATAAGTGCCATAAATGAAAATATATATTTTATTCTACTTTTTATTTTTCCAATATGAGGATAAAGCAAATCTGCTGTCCAAATTCTTAGTAAGTATTCAATTGTGAATATTACAATTGATATAATTTCAAATTTAGACATTAAATTTGTAATCCATAAAGGTATATTATCAAATGTTGATAAAATAACACTAATCATACTTAATATGATTAATACTACGATCATTATATCGAATAACTTACTTGGTAGATAATTATCATCATCAACATTGATTATTTTAAATACTTTTTGTTTCATATAAAATTCCTTTCTCATAAATATATTGTAAATGATATCAAAACTAGTTTAATTATTCAATTATAGTACAAGACAATTTGAAATCATGATGATATAATGGAACTATATTTTATGGAGGAATAACATGGATTACAATCAATTTAAATGGATAAGAGAACCTAAGGATTATAAAATTATCAACGATACAATAGAAATAACTACAAAACCACATACAGATTTATGGCAAAGAACTTATTATCATTTTCAAAATGATAATGCTCCTGTATTACAAATGGAAATAGATGATGATTATTTTAGTTTTACAGTAAAAACTGATTTTGAAGATAGTCATCATCGATTTGATCAATGTGGACTAGTTATGTATTTGGATAGTGAGAATTGGTTAAAATGTTCTATTGAATATGAAAATGAAACTTATCAACATTTAGGAAGTGTTGTAACAAATGAAGGCTATTCTGATTGGGCTACAACTGAAATTGACGCCAATATCAAATCAATGTGGTATCGTTTAAGTCGAAGAGTTGATGATTATCGTTTAGAGTGTTCTAGTGATGGTATCAATTTTAAACAAATGCGTATTTGTCATATGCATAAAGGAAAAGGTAAAATCCAATTTGGTATATATGCTTGTTCACCAGAAGATTCATCTTTTAAAGCAGTATTTTCTAATATGAGCATAGGAGAATGTCAATGGTTGGCTCATGATGGGCAACAACCAGATAGTGAATAATATGTTAGATAAGAAAGTTATATATTTTATGAGCGTTGTTGAGGAAAAATCTTTTTCAGCAGCGGCGAAGAAACTCTATCTTTCTCAACCAAATTTATCCAAACAAGTAACTTTACTAGAAAAAGAACTCAATGTAACATTATTTGATAGAACAGGCTATCGTCCTATACTCACTCGTGCAGGTGAAATATACTACAAAGAATGTAAGAAACTACAACAACAAATAGAGGAACTTAATAAACATATCCAACAAGTTGATACTTATGAAATCAAAATTGGATTTACAGGATTATATCAAAATAGAAAAATTATCAATGCTATTAATGAATTTAAAAAAGAAAATCCAAATATTAAAATATCATTTAATCAATATAATTTTGGAAATGTATCTAAAAGTCTTATCAATCAAGCTACTAATGTAAGTTTTGGTATTGAATCGAGTTTTAGAAACTATCAACCAATAAAATATCATGTATTATATGATTATGAAATGTGTGTTATTTGTTCATTTGATCATCCTTTATCTAAGTATGATGAAATTGAAGTAGAACAATTACAAAATGAAGAATTTATTGTATTGTCTCAAAATTATGGTTATCAATTTTATCAGGATTTTATGGAAGCAAGTAAACAGGATGGTTTAAATCTTAAGATAAAAAAAGAAGTGGAATCTTTTGATTCATTGGTATTCGATGTTTCTATAGGTGAAGGGATTGCGATTGTATCTAGTGATGTAGTAAGAGAAGGTGAAGTCAAAATTATTCCATTAAAGAATAGTCATCATCATTCACAATATGTCATAGCTTATTTAGATAGACCACAAGATAAACAAGTTAAAAACTTAATTAATTCAATATTTAATTATTTCAATCTCTATAACAAATAGTTATAGAGATTTCAAACTTTTTCATGACTTTTATTTTATTTTTCTTATATTACAATAATGCCAGGAGGTAAGTATTGTGAAAATATTATTAAATGGTGTTGATGGAAATTTTGGTAGTAGAGCTGCTAAGATTTTACTTGAAAAATGGCCTCATGAAGATTTGGTGTTTACTGCACCAATTGAAAAAGGTTTAGAAAATTATGCAGATGTAGATGTAGAAAAGAGAATTGCTGATTTTAATGATGAAGAAGGATTAGTTAAAGCATTTTCAGGTGTTGATACAATGATTTTGATTTCTATGCCTTTTGTCGGACCTAAAAGAAGAGCTGCGCAAAAGACAGCTTTAGATGCTGCAATTAAAGCAGGAGTGAATCGTTTAGTTTATACGTCAATTGTTGGAGCTGGAGAACCTGATATTGATACTTATGAAGTGAATGATCATGTTTGGTTTGAAGCTTATGTGAAAGAACAACCTATTCATTATTTGTTCTTAAGAGATTCTCAATATGCTGAAGCTATGGTTTCATATTATGTAAATGCATACGAGAATACTGATGATGTATTAGCTAATAATATGGGAAATGGTAAGATGGCCTATATTTCAAGAGATGATTGTGCATTGGCTTGTGCTTATGCAGCAATGTCAGATTTACAAGATCGCGTTATTGATGTTAATGGAGCAGAATTATTGACAGTCGAAGAATATATTCAAATTGCAAATGAAGTTACGGGACATAACGTTAAATACGTTGAAATAAATGATGAACAACAATATGCATTCTTCGATTCCATTGGTGTACCACGTACAACAGATGATATGTGGGCTCAAACAGCAACCAATTTCCCATTCTGTTCTGATGGTATGGTCACATTTGGTAGAGCCATTCGTCAAAATCAAATGGCTACTTTTACAAATGATTTTGAAATGTTAACAGGGAAAAAACCAATGACTGTTAAAGAATTATTTGAACATATGGATGATCATCTAATTGGTAGTCGTACATCTACTGATGATTAAGAACTCATTGAGTTCTTTTTTTGTTGCAATTTCATCTAACTTGTAATAAGATGTTATATAATAAGTAAGGAGGGATAGAATGATAGAACCAAAATTAGTTATATTTGATGTTGATGGATTGTTGTTAGATACAGAAAGTCAATGGCAAAAGGCTTGGCAAGAAGTTGGGGAGAAATATGGCATACAAGATTTAGGTACAACTACATTTTTAAAATGTGTTGGTCGTACGGGTAAAGAAGTTGATGATATTATTAAAGAAGATCTTGGATATTTTGAAAATTATGAAGATATATTAGAAGAAATCCGTCATTATGGTAGACAATTATTAGCTGAACATATTGATACAAAACCAGATGTTTATGAAATATTGGATTACTTAAAAGAAAAGAATTATAAGATTGCTGTAGCAACCGCCACAGTAAAAGATTTAACATACGAAAGATTATCTCGATTACATTTATTAGATTATTTTGATTATGTTTTATGTGGTAATGAAGTGCATAATAAAAAACCAAATCCTGAAATATATATTAAAGTCATTCAACATTTTCAAATGGATTCAACAGATGCTTTGGTCTTAGAAGATTCATTTGTTGGAGTAGAAGCAGCTTATCGAGCCAATATACCTTGTATTATGATACCAGATTTGAATCCACCAAAAGAAAAACAAAGAAACGAAACAATTGCTATTGTTTCATCATTATATGAAGTTATAGATATGTTAGGAGATGAAGATTATGAAACTAAATAATAATGATTCTCAACCTTTATATTTACAATTAAAAAATACAATTAAAGAATTAATAGATAGTGGCGAAATAGCTAAAGGCGAAAAAATATTATCTGAAAAAGAGTTGTGTGAAAAATATCAAGTGAGTCGTATTACAGTTAGAAATGCTCTATCTGAATTAGAAAATGAAGGTTATTTAATAAAAAAACAAGGTAAAGGAAGTTATGCGACAAAACCTAAGATATTTAGACCATTGGTTGATAGTATTGGTTTTACAGAATCCTGTAAAAATGCAGGATTAGAAAGTGTGTCAGTTGTATTAAAAAGAGAAATATTACCAATGAATGATTTAATGCAACAAAGTCTATTATTAGATAAAGATGATAAAGTTTTATATATTCAACGTTTAAGATATGCAGGTGGAGAACCACTCATGTTAGAAAATAATTATTATTCTTATAACAAGTATGAATTTTTGATGCATGAAGCTTTAACAGGTTCATTATATGAATTATTGCAGTCAAAAGGAACCATATGTAATCAATCATTGAGAACAATTATTACAGTAACATCTGCTAAAGGAGATATAGCTCAATTACTACAAGTATCATTGGGTTCACCTTTATTTGTGATGGATGGTGTTATGGGTGATAGTCAGGGACATCCTGTCCATTATAGTGTTCAATATGTTGTTGGAGAAAAGTATTCATTTGTAAGATAGTGATGAAAAATTGATTATTGTGAAGAGGATTTAAACACTTTCAATCTTTTTGAAAAATATTTTTATAATACTTTTCAGGAGGGATGAATATGTTTGAGAAAATCAGACCTTTTATTGGTCCTAAAGATTTTTATGAAAAAGTCACAAGTATGGCAATCCCTTTGGGATTGCAACAGCTCATTACGAGTTGTATGGGGATTATTGATTCCTTAATGGTTTCATGGATAGGTGAAGTAACTGCTGTAGGGACAGCAGCTCAAATTGAAACACTATGCTCTTCTACGTCATGGGCCTTAGCAGCTGGAATAGGAATTTTTACTGTTCAATTTTTTGGAGCCAAAGATTTTAAGCAATTAAAGAAGTCTTTTGGGTTGAGTATGCTTTTAGGCTTGTTATGTGGATTATTATGGTTTTTCATAGCTACTGTATTTGGAGGACAGATTTTAAGTTTTTATGTTCAAGATAGTGTAGTTATAACTCATGGATTAACGTATTTAAGTATAGTGAAATATTCATATTTGTTTTTAGCTGTTGAATATGCTTTTAATATAACTTATCGCAGTATTCAGAAACCTCATGTTTCTTTGATGATTGGTATAAGTTCTATTTTGATAAATATTATAACCAATTATCTACTGATATTTGGTTACTATGGTTTTCCCAAACTAGGCATTCAAGGAGCAGCAATAGGAACGTGTATGGCTCATGGTAGTGCCATACTGATCCATATGATATATGCTTTTTATTCAAGACAAATATTCGTTGGAAAAATATCAGAGATGTTCATTTATAATATGACTTTTGTCAAAAAAGTATTGAATAAGACATATTCATTATTATTCAATGAGTTGTTTTTTGGCTTTGGATCAACATTATTTATAAAAGCATTTGGTTTATTAGGAACAAGTGCTTTGGAAGCCTATTATGTAGGAAATAAGATATCAGAAGTATTTTATGCTTTCGCGAATGGCTTTTCGAATGCTATTGAATCAATCGTTGGAGTTTCTTTAGGAGCTAATAATATTAGAAAGGCTAAAAAAGAAGGTAAATATTTGATGGCATTTGCAATATTCTGTGCTATAGGATGTTTTGCTTTTGTGTTTAATGCATCTGGATTATTGGTTTCTTTATTTCAGTTATCAAGCCATACAGTTGTAAAAGAAGCAAATTTGATTGTCAAAGTGTTTGCTTTAAAAATAGCGTTGCGATTCTTTGTGGTCATTATTTTTGCATCATTAAGAGCTGGAGGAGATTTAAAAGCTTTAACATTATTAGATAGTGGTATGATGTGGGGTATTGGCATTCCATTGGCTTTTATTAGTGTTTATGTATTTCATATTGATAGTATTGTATTGGTATTTATGATTTGTCAATTGGAACAAATCATGCGTGTTGTTTTAGGAATGAAAAGATATAGTCAAGGTAAGTGGGCTGTGAATTTGACTAAATGCTTTGATTTGTGTAAGGAGTGATATGTTTGCGCAAGATATTTTTAGATATTTTGTATGTTTTAATAGGTAACACTATTTTAGCATTTGGTTATGCTATATTTGCAGTACCTGCTAATCTCATTGTTGGTGGAGCTACAGGTATAGGATTGATATGTGAGAGAATAATAGGATTAAATCATACATGTGTTATTTTAATATTTAATGTTTTGATGTTGATTGCAGGATTTATTTTTTTAGGAAAAGCATTTGTTATGGGGACAATATTAAGTACGTTTGCTTTTCCAATGTTCTTAGAAGTTTTTGAAAATCTTGAACCACTACAAAATATAACAAGCAATATGTTATTAAGTACTATTTATGCAGGTATATGTATTGGTTTAGGTATTGGTATTGTCTTTAGAAGGGGATATAGTACAGGAGGCATGGATGTTCCACCGCTCATTATCAATAAAAAAACAGGATTATCCATAGCAATACTTATGAATATATGTGATTCTATAATATTACTTATGCAACTCTTCTTTTCTAGTTTTGAGGGTATTCTTTATGGATTAATGATGGTGTTTATCACTAACTTTGTTTTAGATAAAGTCTTACTGGTTGGTGAGAAAAACATTCAATTATTAGTGATATCGTCCAAATATCAAGAAATATCAGAAATTATTCTTAAAGAAATAGATAGAGGTTGTACTTATATTGAAGTCACAACAGGTTATTTAAAACAACCACAAAAAGCTGTTTTATCAGTCATAAGTAGTCGTCAATACCCGAAAGTTAATGAACTTATTCTTCAAATTGATTCCACCGCCTTTATTATTAGTAGTGATATACATAGTGTTAATGGCAGAGGATTTACATTACCAAATATAAACTTATAAGAGATTCTTGTATCAACACAAGAATCTTTTTTACACTTTCAAACAAGTGTTGAAAACAGTTCGTGTTTGTCGAAAAATCTTAAAATCACAAAATTAATGTCAACGATTTCGTCACAAACCAAATTGATAAACAAAATAATATATATTGTACTCAAGCAAAGAAAATATGATGGAAAGGAGAGAGAACAATATGGTCAATAGTACAAAAGAACAAATCCTCACTTATGTAAGAGAAGCAACTGAAGAATTTGACTTTACGATTGCTAGTCAATTTACAGCAAGCTTTATTAGTGAACAATTACATATTAGTAGAAGTCTAGCAAGTCAATATCTTAATGAATTGGTTAAAGAAAAATATATCATTAAAATCAATTCAAGACCTGTCTATTTCTTTCATCGTAAAAAGATGGAAGAAATATATCAAATACCATTTCAGGATGATGACTTCTATGACCTAGAAGAATTAAAGCAATATGTTATGAATCGTTCTAAGATTGATAGTCATTATTCAAAGCTTATTGGTAGTGATCAATCTTTATCTTCTATTATTAAACAAGTCAGAGAAGGCTTCGAATATCCAAATTGTGGTTTGCCAATGATTATATATGGTGAAAAAGGGACTGGCAAAAGAACATTATGTACAACAATATTTGAAAATGCTGCAAGAAAAGGTATCATCCAATCTGATACAAAACTTTATAAACTAGAATTGACATCTTTAAATAGTACCATGATTTGTCAAAAAATCTTCGGAAAAAAAGATAGTCCAGGCTTAATAGAAAAATATAATCATTTAGTATTAATGATATGTGGAAGTCAATATATGAATGATGATTTACAAGAAAAATTATCTCATCTTATTGAAACAATTAGAAATCAAAAAATAGCAAAAAACAATTCAAAAATAATAAGATTCATGCTACTCAGTGAAACCAATCCTAGTATCATCTTCCAAGATAGATTATTAAAAAACATACCTATTATTATAGAAATGCCTTCTCTTATAGATAAGGGGCAAGAAGAAATAGAAGAATTGGTTATTCATTTCGTGAAAAACGAAGGAAAAGTCATGAAAAAGAATATTAAAATTAGTAATGCTGTTTTAAGAGCTTTAGTCAATGGTACCTATGATAATAATATGCTTGGTTTAAGATCAGCTATTCAAATGATGCGTGCTAGTGCTTTAAGGGAAAATCCATCTAATGAAGAAATCATTGTTCATACTTATAATTTACCAGATTATCTCATTCGTACAATGCCTATTACTTTAGATGAAGATCTTATGTATATTGATACTTCTATTTATCAACGTAGCGAAGAAATTGATTTTATTCTTGATTATTATGATCGTATTTTAAAACCATTTTCCAAAAATGATATGGCGGATGCCTTAAAAGATAGTAAACATTATTTTGATTTATTAAATGATTATTTATCTTTTAAACAACGTATACCACCTGAAAGGATACAAGGAATTGAAACATCTTTAAATAATATTGTAGATATATTAATTAAAAAAAGATTTATTAATTTACCGAGTGGTTTTTGTTGTTCTGTTGCAAAACTTATATATATGAATGATTTATATAGCTCATCTATAGAAAAATGGCAAAAGAAGAATCGTCGTATGATAGATGAAGTTATCAATAAGATGCGTGATAGTTTATGCAATGAAGTAACTATTGCCGAGGAAATAATACGATTAATGAATGCTAATTTAGAAATTCAGGTTAATGATATATTACTTATTATGATGATTGTTTATTTGCATCATTATAATGCTGAAATATCTAGACGTAAGATATTAGGTTTGATTGTATGTCATGGCTATTCAACTGCAACTTCGATTGCTGAAGCTGTGAATACTTTGTTAGGACATTATATTTTTGAAGCTATCGATATGCCTTTAGATATTAGTGTTGATCAGATTAAAGATAATATTGTAGAGAAATTGAATCGTATGCACCATAGTGATGTGATTGTTATGGTAGATATGGGTTCGTTAGAACAGTTAGGTAATAGTTTGAGTCAGGCTGTTAATTGTAATGTGGGTGTGATTAATAATGTATCTACTAGAAGTGCACTTCATGCAGGAGAATATATTTTAAATGAAAAAGATATTGAAACAACATTAAAAGCAGTAAGCGAAGATTCTAAAGCCAATTATACCATTATCAATCGTAAGAAAAATGATGTTATTTTGTTTGCTAGTGAAAGTGGATTGCATATGGCGCAGCGTATGCGTGAATTGTTTGAAAGCAGTTTTCCTCCCTCAATACCAGTTGATTTAGAAGTATGTGATTTTAATCAATTAGTAACTAAGGGTCAATCTTTTGAAAGATTTTCCTATAATAATATACTCTTTATCACTGGGACTGCTAATCCACATATTGAAGGACAAATATTTGTAGCTTTAGAAGAGATTATCTCTGGAAATAATATCGATATTATTATGCAAAGATTATCCAAGTATTTATCATCACATGAATTAGATATGTTATTAGATGAATTAAGAAGAAATTTTACATTACAAAATGTTGTTGGTTATCTAACAATCTTAAATCCAAAAATATTATTAGATAACGTGAGTTTGGCAGTTGATAATTTACAAGATTGCCTTAATAAGCGATTTAGTGGCAAAACACTTATTGGAATATATATTCATGTATGTTGTTTGATTGAAAGATTAGTTACAAAATCAGCTATTACAGAATTTATGAATCTTGATCAATTTGAAATAGAACATGAATCATTTATTCAAAATGTTTTAAGTGCTTTTTCAGACATAACTAAAAGATACAATGTTACTATTCCAACAAGTGAAATAGCTTATTTATATGATTTTATAGCTGCTGATGAAATAGAAGGTAAGGGGAATAGAAATGAAGAATAATAAACAAGTAATTATTGCTACTCATGGAGAGCTAGCAGACGGATTTTCAAGTGCATTAAAAATCATTGTAGGAGATATAAAAAATTTACATACATTATGCTGTTATACGACACCAGATTTTGATCTTAATGAAACAATTGAAAAAATTATGAATAACCATGATTTTGAAAAAGAAGATTTGATTATCTGTACTGATATGATGGGTGGTAGTGTAAATAATGGATTTGTAAAATATTTAGGACAATATCCATTTCATTTAGTTACCAATACAAATTTAACATTTTTAGTAGAGTTATTATTAACACCAGGATGTGTTGATATAGATACGTTAGAAGAGAAAACACATGATAGTATGAGTCATATTAAATATGTGAATGCTCTTTTAAATCAATTTGATAATGAAACAGATGATATTTAAGAAAAGGGGTGAAAAAATGATTAAAGCAGTAAGAATAGATCATCGTTTAGTACATGGTCAAGTTGCCTTTTCCTGGACACAGTTTTTAGGAGTTAATCGTATTATTGTGATTGATGATAAAGCAGCTAATGATGAATTTCAAAAAATGGCATTAAATATGTCTAAACCAACAGGATGTCGATTGAATATATTTACAGTTGAAAAAGCGTTATCAAAGATGCCTAAAGTAGAAACATTAAAAGATACAATCTTTATTGTATTTGGTTGTACGAAAGATGCCTCAAGATTTATTGTAGGTTATCCAAAGATTAAAGAAATGAATTATGGCGGGATTGCTAAAAAAGAAGGATCAAAACAATTTGGTCAAGTCGTATATTTGAATGAAGAAGAAATAGTAGATACTAAAAAAATAATGGATGCTGGTGTCAAAATTTATATGCAACAGTTACCAACGTCAAAAAGAGAAGAATTAAAATTAGATTAAGGAGAGAGTCAAAATGTTACAAGCTATTTTAATTGGTTTAGTGGCTGTGTTCATGGTATTGGATTCACGATTATTAGGTCGTTTGAATTTTGAAAGACCATTGATTACATGTACACTTGTTGGAATTATTATGGGTGATCTTAAGACAGGTTTGTTGGTAGGTGCTCAGATGGAAATGATTACTTTAGGGATGATGAGTATAGGTGCATCAGGGGTTGATATGAATATCGGTTCTATTACAGGTTGTGCTTTGGTTATTTCATCAGGGGCATCTATAGAAACTGCTTTGACTATTGCAGTACCAATGACATTATTAGATCAGTTGCTCACAACAGTTGCCGATGTTATTCGTATTCAATTATGTCATACATGTGATAATTATGTAGAAAAGAGTCAATATGCAAAAGCTAGAAGAGTTCATATTTTATATGGCCCAATAGTTTATTCAGTATTCAAGTTTATACCTGTTTTCTTAGCTGTTTATTTTGGTAATGATTTAATTACTGCAATTGTAAATGCTGTTCCTGATTATATTATGAATGGTGTTTCATTAGGAGCTAACCTTATTTCATTCTTTGGTTTTGCTATGTTGTTATCAACTATGGTTAATGCTAAAAATTGTATTTATTTCTTCTTAGGGTTTGCAATTGCAGCATATTCAGGTTTAGGGTTAACAGCTATAGCTGTGATTTCAATTATAGTTGCTATTGTATTATATCAATTAAAATTTGGTGATGGTGACAAGTTACAGACAGCAGGTCCATATGATGATTATGATGAACTAGAAGATGATTTGGATTAGGAGGAAAGAAATATGTCAAGAGAAGGTTTAGAAGCTCAAAGAAATTATCCGTTAAATAAGAAAGTAAGAGAATACTTCTGGGGTGGCTGGTGTATGCAGGCCTTATGGAGCTATGAAAGACAAATGAATACAGCATTTATGTGGGGTATTTCTAAAACATTGGATCGTCTCTATCCAAAACCAGAAGAGGATGAAAAGAAAAAGGAAAGATATAGAAGTGCCTTAGAATTCTTTAATATTACACCTCAATTCGGTGCATTTGTCTTAGGGTTAACTGCTGCTATGGAAGAAGAATATGCTGAAAATCCTGATACTTTTGATCCTAACATGATTAAATCAGTAAAAGTTGCATTAATGGGACCGTTATCAGGTATTGGTGATTCATTATTTCAAGGAACAGTTAGAGTTATCGCAATGAGTATTGGCGTTTCATTAGCACAAAATGGATCTATATTAGGTCCGATTCTTGCAATGTTGATATCATTTGGTGTTAGTTTTCCAATTACTTGGTATGGTGCTAAATTAGGGTATCTTAATGGTCAAAAGTTTTTATCGCAAATTTCAAATAGTAATTTGATGGATAAAATTATGTTTGGTTGTAGTGTGGCAGGTTTAATGGTTATTGGAGGTATGGTTGCTAGTTTAGTAACAATTACAACACCATTAGCTTATGGGGAAACATTGATTTTACAAGAAGTATTAGATGGTATTTTACCAAAAATGATTCCTTTAGCATTAACTGGAATTATGTATTTCTTAGTTAAGAAAGGTGTTAAACCTATGGTTGTTATTATTTCATGTTTCTTTGTAGGTATTATTTTAAACTACTTTGGAATATTAGCTATTTAAGGAATTTACTTAGTGATAAGTTAATTCATAGATTATTGAACATTAGATAAATATAAGGAGGAAGTTAAATGTTCGATGTTAAAAAAATGATTGCAGAAATTACTGCACAAAAGGAAATTAAAAACATAAGTTTTACTGGAGTTGGAGGATCGCTGGCTTGTTTCTATGCACCATATTACTACGTAACTAGGGAAGCTAAGAATATTACAACAAGTTATACATCTTCAAATGAATTTGTTCATGATACACCAACATGTATTAATGAGAACTCTATCGTTGTTATTTCATCACGTGGTGGTAATACAACAGAAACAGTTGAAGCAGGTAGAGTGGCTAAAAAGTTAGGAGCTACTGTTATTGGTATGACTCATGAAGATGAAGACAATGGCATTCATCAAGTATCTGATTATGTTATCTTATTTAAAGATTTATCTGAAGATGTATATGAAGCAAGTAAAACTGGTTATATATTAAAAATTGCAATTGAAACATTACATCAAGTAGAAGAAACTGGTAAATATGAATTAATGATGGAAGCAATGCAAAAAATGAATACATTGGTTCCAGCTGCTGAAAAGGCAATTATTCCAGAAGCTATTAAATTCTCAATTGATTATAAAGATGATAATATCATTTATACAATGGGATCTGGTACTTCTTGGTCTGCAGCACAGCAACAACAAATTTGTATTCTTATGGAAATGCAATGGATCAATTCATCAGTTATCCATACAGGAGAATTCTTCCATGGACCATTTGAAATCACTGATCCAGATACAGCATTCTTATTATTAAAATCAACAGGTAAAACAAAACCATTGGATGAAAGAGCTATTACATTCTTAAGTCAATACAATCATCATTTCACAGTCATTGATCCTGAAAAATATGGTATGAATGATTTAGGTGAAGTTAGTGAATACTTTGATTATGACTTCCATACAGCTATGCTTGGCGTATTTAATAGTTTATTAGCTGATATGCGTAATCATCCATTAAGTAAAAGAAAATACATGTGGAAATACCAATATTAAAGAATCTGGCATAAGCCAGATTCTTTACATAATTGATAACATATTATATGATTTTAATATTCTAATATCTTCTTTGGATATTTTTAGTTGATTCACTAATTCTTCATTTTCTTCTAATATGACTTTAGAAAACAACATCTTTGTTGCAATAGGCATAAGTGGTCTTGAAGACAAACCTGTAAACAATCCCCATTTAGTATCTGATGATAAATAGGATGCTAATATATGGGCACTTGCTTTTTCAATTGGCGAATCTTGATTAGTCATCATGATATTCGTTAAGGCATCATAGTGTTCCATATAACCATAATAAGTTGTTTCACATCTTTGATAATGTTCATAACTTTTAAAATTCATATACATCATAATTTGATATTGATCATTATTATAGGATAAAACATCATATACACAATGAATAATCTGATTATTACGACCATCAAAGACATAAGCATAAAACTGTTTTGTTCCTTCAAAAAAACTAGGTATCGAACTATTGGTTATAATAGGTGTTAACTCTTGACTGTAATAGAGTAATTCATCAATATGGACATTTAAGGCCTCAGCAATATCATATAATGTTTCTATATCTATAATAATTTCACCTTTTTCATATTTAGATATTGTCGATTTACTTTTACATATCGTATGTGCGAGTTCATTTAAAGTCATATGCTGACTTTGTCTGGTATAACGTATTTTCTTACCTATTTCTTGACTAATTTTCATGTTATCTCCGTTTCTTTAAAATCAACAAATTTTGAATTTTAATTCTATTTTTCAAATTTTTTTCTATTATATCAAAATAATATCAACTATTCCACTTTGGCGAAACATTTTTATAAAAAAGTTTCTTTTTAAGAAACTATGGCGTTTTGACGATATATTTGTTGAAAGATAAAATATGAAAAAAGGAGGAATTAGTGATGTACGATTTTGATGAAATAATTGATAGAAGACATACGAATGCTATGAGTACAGATGGATTTAGAAGTTATATTTTCCATGCTGATGATAGTATGACTTTTCCTTATAAAGACGAAGAATTTATTCGTATGTGGGTAGCAGATATGGAGTTTGCGACTCCTGATGTTGTTATTGATGCAATAAAGGAAAGATTGGATAAAAGAATATTTGGTTATACAAGAGTTTTTGAAAAGAGTTATTATGATGCTTTTGTAGGATGGTGTCAAAGAAGATACGGCTGGACATTTAAAAGAGAAGAATTGGTGATGTCTAATGGTGTTATTCCAGCATTATATGAATTGGTTGATTATATTTTAAAAGATGATGAAAAGGTATTATTCTTAACGCCATCTTATGCTTATTTTAAATATGCAGCAGATGTTAATCATAAAGAAAGTGTTTGTTCTAATTTGATTTATGAAAATGGTAGATATTCCATTGATTTTAACGATTTAAAGGAAAAAGCAAGTGATCCTAAAGTAAAATTATTTATCTTATGCAATCCTCATAATCCGACAGGAAGAGTATGGCAAGAAGATGAACTTAAGAAGATGGCTCAAATTGTTGAAGATAATAATTTGTGGGTTATTTCCGATGAAATTCATTGTGATTTGTTGCGTACTTGTAATCAACATATTCCATTAGGTAAAATAATGCCTACATATCAAAAATTAGTAACTTGTATGGCTCCTAGTAAAACATTTAATTTAGCTGGTATGATGATTTCTAATATTATGATTAGAGATGAAGAATTAAGAAATATATGGTTAGATAGACATTATAATTTTGATAATCCATTAAGTATTGCAGCAACGCAAGGTGCCTATGAGAAAGGAGAACCATGGCTTAAAGAATTATGTGCTTATTTAGATAAAAACTTTGAATTTACAAAAACATATCTTAAAGAAAACTTACCTCAAGCTAAAATGGAAATTAGCGAAGCTACATATTTAGCATGGGTTGATTTAAATGCTTATTTTGACAAAGATGAAAATCTACCAATGTTCTTTGCTTATAAAGCAGGAGTATTATTAGAAGGTGGTAATATGTTTGTACAACATTCTGATGGCTTTATAAGATTAAATCTTGCTTGTCCTAAATCTACGTTAGAAGAAGGACTTAAAAGAATATGTGATGCTATTAATCATAAACATACAGAAAAATATCTAGGTGAAAAATAAGGAAACATGATGTTTCCTTATTTTCCTTAGATCACACTTTATCATGTAGTTGTTCAAGCTATTAAAATGAAAGGAAAGGTGATCATATTTAGTATAAAATAGAAACAGCTTATAATTAATAAAATATTGAGTTTCGAAAATTTTAAGAGTATAGTGGAAAGGAAAATATGAGGTGTAATATGAAGAAATTAGTTACTAAGATTGTTTTGCAATTTCTTTATCGTAGTTTGAAAGTATTGTATCGTGATGACAATAGAGTAGATGAGGAACTTGATGGTTTGAAAGAAGATAAGACAATCGTATTAAAAGTAAGAAATGGACCACACTTAACAATGAAATATATTTATCATAAAGGTTTATCGATGACAAAACAAGATATATTAGGAGAGCATTATGGATATTAAAGATATAGTTGATAATCAAAGAAATTATTTTTATACTAACGAAACGAAAGATATCAATACAAGAATAAAAATACTTAAGAAAATAAGACAATGGATTAAAGATAATGAAGCCGAGATATTAGGTGCATTAAAAGCCGATTTAAATAAATGTGATGTAGAATCTTATATGTGTGAAGTGGGTTTAACATTGTCTGAATTAAACTATCAATTAAGACATATCAAACATTGGTCTAAAAAACACTATACATGGACACCATTAGCTCAATTTTGCGGAACGAGTTTTGAATATGCCGAACCTTATGGTGTTACATTAATAATGAGTCCGTGGAACTATCCTTTTATGTTATCAATGGAACCAGCTATAGGAGCTATTGCAGCAGGAAATTGTGTTATTATTAAACCGAGTGCTTATGCACCACATGTATCTCATGTGATATATAAGCTTATTAACGAAACATGTGATCCTAAACATGTTTGTGTTGTTGAAGGTGGTAGAGAAGAAAATACTGCCTTGTTGGAACAACGTTTTGATTATATTTTCTTTACAGGCAGTGTGAATGTAGGGCATTTGGTGATGGAAAAAGCCAGTAAGTATTTAACGCCAGTAACATTAGAACTTGGTGGTAAGAGTCCATGTATTGTAGATGATGGAAAGAGTTTAAAGTTGGCAGCTAAACGTATCGCGTGGGGAAAGTTTTTAAATGCTGGTCAAACTTGTGTTGCTCCTGATTATTTGTTGATAAGAGAAGAGCTAAAAGATGATTTTGTGGATTATATGAAAAAAGTTATTCATGAGTTCTTTGGAGATAATCCAATAGAACACGAACAACTTGTTAAAATCATCAATCAAAAACACTTTGATAGACTCAATCACTTATTAGAAAATCAAGATATACTTTATGGTGGTAATAGTAATCCTTCTACCTTAAAAATAGCACCAACATTAGTATCAATCAATGATACTAATAATCCACTTATGCAAGAAGAAATATTTGGTCCTATTTTACCTATTATTACCTATAATAATATTGATGAAGCCATTCAATTTGTCAATAGTAGAGAAAAACCATTAGCGTTTTATATTTTTTCATCTCATAGAAAAACCCAAAACGAATTATTGCAATCATGTAGTTTTGGAGGTGGATGTATCAATGATACCATTATCCATTTAGCTACTTCTAAACTTGGCTTTGGTGGAGTAGGAAATAGTGGTATGGGATCATATCATGGTAAGAAAAGCTTTGATACTTTCTCCCATAAGCGAAGCATTGTCAAAAAAGCAAGATGGATTGACTTACCAATGCGTTATTATCCACTCAATCATTTAAAAGATAAAATAATAAGAATATTTGTTAGATAACATACTTTTCCAACGTTCTAACAACTTCTTCAACCATATCTCGACAAGGAAGTTTAATCACTTCTTTGTCGGTTTTTCTTATACCTAATAACTCACCACATGTCACAGCATGATGACGTTCTTCAAACTCATCTACTAATTGTTTAACTGTAGCATAAATTTCCTTCTTTGTTTGAGGACTTGCTTTCCCATCAGTTAATACTTCACCTAATACCATAGCACCACCAGTTATTGTTCCACAAATCTCATATGTTCCACCAACGCCTCTACCAAAACCATAAGCCATTTTCATAGCTTCTTCTTTAGGAATATTAAACAAATCTAAATAACCACAAATTACAGCTTGTGTACAATTATAACCTTCTTTATGAGCATTTCTAGCAATACTTACTCTTTCTTCTATATCCATTTGTAACTCCTTTATCACAATTAACTTTCTAAACAAAATCATATTACAAAATAATCATGTAATCAAGAATTGATTGAAAATAATAGTTATTGATGAATATTTGCTTATAAAAAAGCAATAGTCCGATTGCTATTGCTTAGTGAATTATTTTAGTCATAAATAATGGTATGTCTACTTAAATTTTGTCTTTGGTTAATGTTCCTATCAAATCGGTAATAGCTAAAAGTAAAGGTGATTAAATAAATTAATTGTTAAAAATATGAAGATGCCCTCATAAAATCTACTAATCTAAAATAACATCTTGGCGCCCAGTATAAACTGGTGGAACTGTTCCATACTTTTCAATAGTATAATCAAAATTATCTTCAATACATTTTTCTAATTCTTTTGCATATTTATTTTGATCAAAATCAATATTATCAGGATAGTTTGGATAATATTCAAATGTTTGCGCGAAATTAAATAAAGCCATTGATAAATTTTTGTTCATTTTAATTCTTCTCCTTTTTTAGTATTTTTTCAAAATAAATTAATGATTTAGGAAAATACTTTTTCATTTCATTATATCTTTCTTTGTCAAACTGACATTCAAACATGTGCGCAAAAGCTTCTCTATTAATCGTATATTTATCTTGTTTCCAATAATTGTTACTATGACCTGCTATACTAGTAATTTGACCCTGGGTAATTCCATCCATTAAATCAGAAACTGCTGAATGTAGACGCATATCAAACATTTCATTACTGATAGTGACATCCACTTTATCTAATGTCAATAAATGAAATTTTCTACTAAATTTATCTCTAAGTTTTAAAACATCTTGGTCTAATAGTTTTCTAAAAACATCATCATCTGATATATAACCTAAAGCAGCATCAATATAATGACCATGTTCATGAAACCAGGTAACCCCTGCGCCTCGAGGATTAACTAAATCCATTGATGCATTAAGATAAATCTTGTTGTCATAAGTATTATAGCAAGGAACATCTGGATAATCAAGCGAACCAATTGAATCATATTGAACGTATTTAATATATAATGCTTTTGCATTTTTAGAGCCATGAGAAAAACGTTCTACTAATATTTTTCGATATTCTTTATCAATATTTTCATTTTGATTATCCAACATCTTCTTAAATCAGATTCAAGGATAAAAACATCTAAATACAGTTTACCATCATTAGATTTAATTATGTATTTAATATCCTTGAATAATAAAACAATAGTTACAATTTTTTCTTTCATAATAACCTTCTTTCTAAGCAAATCAATCATTATTTAAACAACAAAAAAGGCAACCTAAGTTGCCTGTGTTATCATTACAATAATGAGATTATTCACTTGTATATTAAGAGTATAAAATACCCTCTACTATTATATATACGCTAAAAATTTCAAAATTTCTTTTTTTTAGATAAATTTCTTAAAAAATTTTTATGAAGTAAATAAAAAGGCAATTTTCATTGCCTTAGTCTTTCCATCCTTCAAAGAAAGTATATGCTTCAAAATGAGCTTGAGGATGATCACAAGCTGGACATCTTGTAGGAGCAGTTGTACTTTCAACAACGTAACCACAGTTATTACATTTCCAAAGAACAGGTTCATCTTTCTTGAATACTGTACCATTTTCAATGTTTTCTAATAATTTTGTATATCTGTCTTCATGCATCTTTTCAGCTACAGCAATAGATTCAAGAATTTTAGCAATTTCATTAAAACCTTCTTCTTTTGCAACTTTAGCAAATGTAGGATACATATCAGTCCGTTCTTCGTTTTCGCCTGCAATAGCTTGTTTTAAACAATCAACAGTATTTCCTAACATAACTAGGAAATTACCTTCAGTATAAACTGTTTCGCCTTGTAAATCAGGATTCATTAATTTCATTAAACGTTTAGCATGTTCTTTTTCTTGATTAGCTGTTTCTTCAAAAATATTAGCGATTTGTACATAGCCTTCTTTTTTAGCGATTGAAGCATAATAAGTGTAACGATTTCTTGCTTGAGATTCACCTGCAAAAGCATGCATTAAATTGTTCGCAGTTTTAGTTCCTTTTAATGTTGGCATAATATTTCCTCCTATTCATCTTTATAACAACATTCTTCACATTTCCCGTGAAATAGAATATCAACAGAAGTGATTTTCTTATCACTACCTTGTTGAACATCACTAATAAGGTCCCTCATGATACTTTCATCAACAAACAAATCCTCAATAGCTCCACATTCATCACATACAAAATGAAGATGTGGTTCCATTCTAGCGTCGTAGTGCACAACACCATCACCAACATCAAGTTTTAATATGCGTTTTTGCTTTGCCAGGAAGCTCAAATTACGATAGACAGTTCCTAAACTAATGTCAGGTATTTCTTTTTTGACGTTCATATAGATTGTATCAACATTAGGATGTGTAATATCATTTTTTAAAACTTGATAAATGGTCTCTCTTTGTTTGGAATAACGAGTAGTAGACATACGATTCACTCCTTATTAGTAATGGTTACTATTATTATATAATATTATACCATAAAGTCAATAGGTTTATGTGAAAAATTACTACTACTACTTTTATGTTAAAATTATTATGTGGAAAGGAGATTATTATGGAAAAATATGTTATTAGGGATATCAGTCATACAAGAATTGAATTTGATACATTAAATAAAGATAAAGTTGTAGAAGTGTTTAATTATCGTTGTAAATCATTATATCATTTAGATATTAATGAACTAAAAATCATTGGTAACAAGTTATGTCTACCAATTGATATATCAAAATGGTATGACATAGATAATGAATTAGATTTCGATATAGTGTTAGAAGCATTGAAGAGAATAACTGATCCAAAGATGGCAAACGGGGCTATTACATTAAAAGCTAAACTTATTGGTTATGATAATGATTTGAATCAAAGCTTTGTATTTAGTGATGATTATTATAAGGGAAAACATGTTGTCATAGGTAAGTATGATGACAGAACAAAACTAATATTTACTGATAAATTGTATAAAAAATAATGAGTCACAATTTGTGACTCATTTTTATCATTATATTGCAAGCGCAATATCATATGCTGCCCATACAGCATCCATTAAGTTACCAACTTTATTGGCATCACCAATAATATGAACATTATCCATTTCTTCAACGCCTTCAGGAATTGTTTGTTTTGGAATATATCCTGTTGCTGTAATAACGCTGTCAGCTGTAATCACGTGTGTTTCATTACCTTGTGTGAATTCTAATCCATCTTTATTGATTTCAGTAATTGTAGCACTTGTATATACAGGAATTTGATAATCTTTAATAATTTGTCTTAACATATTAGAGTTGGCTGCTGAAAGGTATTTTCCTTCAAGAATTTCATCTTTTGCTTCAACAACAGAAACCTTTTTACCATGTTTAACCAAATCATAGGCAATCTCAATACCAGTAAGACCACCGCCAATAATGACATTGTTTTCACCAGCTTCTTTTTCTTTCAAAAGATATTGACATGCTTCCATAACATTATCACCATCAATACCCTTAATAGGTACAACTCTAGGAATTGCACCAGTTGCAACAATAACTTCATCAGGATTCATTTCTTCAATATAGGCTTTATCAACTGTAGTATTTAAAATAACATTGACATTTTCCTTATCCATTTGTCTAATATACCATTGAATAAGTTGTCTATCTGCTTCCTTAAAATCAAAGGCAGCAGCCGCAATAAAGATACCACCTAATTCATTAGTCTTTTCTACTAAAGTAACATCATGACCTCTAATAGAAGCTAATCTGGCAGCTTCCATACCACCAATACCACCACCTACAACAAGAACTTTCTTCTTTGTTGTAGCAGGTTTAATTTCATATTTCTTTTCTTGCATAGCAGCTGGATTTAATGCACATGATGTGCCATCACCTGCAAACAAACGACCAAAACATCCATTATGACATGCAATACAAGGTTTAATATCTTCTACATCCCCTTTAGCGACTTTATTAGACCATTCTGGATCTGTTAACATTTGTCTAGCAATACCTACAAAATCAACTTTTCCACTTTCGATAGCATCTAAAGCCACATCAGGATCTTCCATACGACCAGCACAAACCACAGGAATGTTTACAAAGTTCTTGATATAAGATACTTCAGGAAGATTACATGCCTTTGGCATATACATTGGTGGATGAGCCCACCACCATGAATCATAAGATCCATTATCAGCATTCAACAAATCAGCGCCAGCTTCTTCAAGAATCTTAGCTACAGCAGGTGCTTCTTCTAAAGAACGGCCAAATTCTTTATAGTTTTCAGCAGGTAATGCACCATCGTTGAAACCTTTCATTTTACTTGTAACACTAAAACGTACAGATACAGGGAAATCTTCACCACAAGCATCTTTAATGGCATGAATAATTTCACAAACAAATCTCATTCTATTATCTAATGATCCACCATATTCATCTTTTCTCCAGTTAGTTGCTGAAATAGAGAATTGATCTAATAAATAACCTTCATGAATTGCATGTATTTCTACACCATCCATACCAGCATCTTTTAATCTCTTAGATAATTTAGCATAAGCATCAATAATTTCCTGAATTTCATCTTTTGTCATTTCACGATGTTTCTTTTCAGGAACCCAAACATTAGGAAGATCTTCACTAGGTCCTCTCATAGCCTTAACAGGATTAAAACCTTCAGGAAACATACCAGAATTAATAGATAATACACGACCCATACCAGCACCAATTTGCGCGAACATCTTGCAATCATATTTATGCAATTCTTTTAATGTTTTACTAATATTATCCATACATTCATCACTAACTTCAGAAGCCCAAAAACCTCGACCCCACATATCAGTAATATGAATAATACCAGGAACAATTAAACCAACGCCGCCTTTAGCACGTTCAATGTACATATCTGCAGAAGCTTGATCAAATTCATTATTTTCAATGAGTGCAGTTCCACCCATTGGACACATAACGATACGATTCTTAATGGTAACAGAGCCAACTTTCATTGGCTGAAAAAGAGCATCATACTTACTCATTCGAAATCCTCCTTTCGTCGTCGAATGATATTCACCGAATAATATTCGGTAACTGCGATAAATATATCACTGTATTCACCATTTGTCAACAAATTCACAAAAATAGTTTAAAATAATTTCTTGATTATGATATTTTGATTATGTATAATTTTGACATGGAAAAGATAACGAGAGCACAACAGGCTATTATTACAAAAAATCACATATATGAAGTAGCCTTAAAATTATTTAAACAAGATGGTTATGATAAAGTAACGATTAGTCGTATTTGTAAAGAAGCAGGCGTTTCCGTAGGAAATTTCTATCATTATTATTCATCTAAAGAAGAAGTGTTAATGGAAAAATATTTAGAATTTGATGAATGGTTAGATGATCTTGATTTATCAAAAGGCGTTATAGAAAGTATTTTAGCTATTATTGATTTACAGACTTCTGGAGCTGTAGAAATTGGTAGTAAAGTATTTATGAAAGTGATGGAAACACACTTAAGTACGAATGGTAAATATGTTTCTTCTGATAGAAAGTTTAATAAATATCTTTATGATTTAGCTCAGAGGGGGATAGAAAAAGGTATATTTCACTCTTCATATACAGCTGAAGAAATATCCGAAACATTACTACGTATATGTCGAGGAACATTGTTTGATTGGTCATTGCGTGATGGACCTTACGATATTAGAGAAAAGTCTAAACATGATATATTAATTGCAATTAATGGTTTTACAATAAATCGACAATATAAATAAAGCCCACAATTAAATTGTGGGCTTTACTTTAAAAGAATACACCAATACCAGATTGACTTAATATAAATATGATAATTATGATGATAATGAAACCAATAAGTAATAGCTTATATTTCTTCATCTTTTCTTCCTTCTTTTTCCAATAATTTTGATAACTTATCATTAATAGAATTCAACTGACCATAAAGCTCATAAATACCATAAAGTATTAATATCCAAAATATAATAACAATAACCAAATAAACCATAAATTCCTCTCTTTTTTAATTGTATCATAAAGATGTGAAAATCCTATGGATATCTTTTCTTTTTAATGTTAATTTGATAAGATAAACGTATAAATGGAGGTTATTATGATTAAAGCAGTGATATTTGATTTAGATGGAATTATTATTGATACAGAAGTGATTTCATACCAATTGTTTAAAAATTTTGCAGAACAATACGGACACGAATTTACATTAGATAACTATATTCAAAATTATAGTGGTAGAACAGCAGTGGCGAATGTTACTAGGATTATTAAAGAATTTGATCTACCAACAACTAATGATGAAGTGATGAACTATTTGATAATACACGAAAATAATGCAATTGCTCATGGTGTTGATTTAAAAGAAGGTGTTAAAGAATTATTAGAATATTTAAAAGACAATAACTTTAAAATTATACTTGCAACATCGAGTATGAAAGAAAGAGCACTAAACGCTTTAAAACAACATGATATAGATAAATACTTTGATGATATGGTCTTTGGCCCTGAAGTCAAAAATGCGAAACCTCATCCTGATATATTCTTAAAAGCTATTGAAAAAGCAAGTGTTGAAGTTAATGAAGGTTTGGTATTAGAAGATAGTGAATCAGGCATACAGGCAGCTTATAGTGGTAATATTCCAGTTATATGTATACCTGATATGAAAGAACCATCACAGCGTTTTAAAGATATGACAGTAGCTGTTTTACCATCACTATTAAATGTGATTGATTATTTAGAAAATCAAAGATAATGTGAGTTCATTATCTTTTTTTAATATGTTAAAATAGAAACGAGAGGAGGTAATAAAATGAGTAAGAGAAGAATATATGCAGCTATAGATTTAAAATCATTTTATGCCTCTGTAGAATGTCATGAAAGAAATTTAGATGCTTTAAATACAAATTTGGTTGTTGCTGATAAAAGTCGTACGTCTAAAACCATATGTTTAGCTGTATCACCATCATTAAAGAAATATGGCATTGGTGGTCGTGCGCGTTTGTATGAAGTAGAACAAAAGGTTGAAGAAATTAATAACGAACGTAGAAAACATGCTAGGTATCACCAATTTGTTGATGAATCATATAATGATGATGAATTAATGAAAAATAAGAATCTTAAATTAACTTATATTGTAGCTACACCAAGAATGGCTTATTATATTGATTATAGTAATCGTATCTATGAAATATATTTAAAATATTTTTCAGCTGATGATATTCATGTATATTCCATCGATGAAATATTTGTTGATTTAACTGGTTATTTACAGTTATATCACAAAACACCAAAAGAAATAGTTCAAATGGTTATTCAAGATATCTATCAACAAACCAATATTACTGCAACTGCTGGTATAGGAACCAATCTTTATTTATGTAAAGTAGCTATGGATATAGTCGCTAAACATTTAAAAGCTGATGAAAATGGTGTTAGGATTGCTCAACTAGATGAAAAAAGATATCGAAAATATCTTTGGAATCATAAGCCTATTACTGATTTTTGGCGTGTTGGTAAGGGTTATGCTAGTAAACTTGAAAAAGTAGGTTTATATACGATGGGTGATGTTGCGAAATGTTCATTAGGAAGTGAAAAGGAATATTATAATGAGGATTTATTGTATAAGTTGTTTGGTGTTAATGCTGAATTATTGATAGATCATGCATGGGGATATGAACCTTGTACAATTGCGGATATTAAATCTTATAAACCCGAACATAATAGTATAGGTAATGGACAAGTATTAAGTAGTCCTTATAGTTATGATAAAGCCAAAATAGTAGTAAAAGAAACGATAGATTCCTTAGCGTTGGATCTTGTTGAAAAACGTTTGGTGACTAAACAAATTGTACTAACTATCAACTATGATAAAGAAAATATAGTTAATTATAAGGGTGAAATTACAACGGATTATTATGGCAGAAAAATACCTAAACATGCACATGGAACAACTAACTTAGACAGATATACATCTTCTTCCAAACTATTAACAGAATATATATTAAAACTCTATGATCGCATAGTCGATAAAGGTCTAACTATAAGAAAAATCAATATATCATTAACCAACGTGATAAATGAGGATATAGCTGATTTAAAACCACAAGTCAAACAATTGGATATCTTCTCTAACTTTGAAGATGACCATGAGAAACAATTACAACTTGATTTAGAAAAAGAAAAACGTGTCCAAGAAGCTACATTAGAAATAAAAAAGAAATTTGGTAAAAATGCCTTGTTAAAAGGTAGAGACTATGAAGAAGGGGCTAAAGCGAAAGAAAGAAATGAAACAATTGGAGGTCATAAAGCATAATGGCAACATTCAGAAATATTCATGATTACTCAGATATTATCAATTTACCTTATCAAAAATCCACAAGACATCCTCCTATGTCTACTTTGGATAGAGCTGCACAATTTGCTCCTTTTGCAGCGCTAACAGGACACAAAGAAGCAGTGTTAGAAACAGCACGATATGTCTCTTCAAAAAAAGTGTTGGATGATGATCAAAAACAAATCATTAATCAGCAACTTCAATCAATAAAAGAAAACATGAATTCAGTAGAACTTACATACTTTGTTTCTGATAACAAAAAATCAGGTGGAACTTATATAACAGATGTTATTTCTGTTAAGAAGATTGATGAATATGAAAAAGTGATTATTACTAATGATAATCAAAGAATTAATATTGATGATATATATGAAATACTAGAGATACATAATCTTTAGTATTTTTTAACCATAAATTTTTACTTTCAAATATTGTAAATTCATACTCAATTTATCATAAAAGATGTATAATAAGTGTGAATGAAAACACTTTCAAGAGGAGGTAAATAGAAATGAGTTTTCCAAAAGATTTTTTGTGGGGTGGAGCTGTAGCTGCTAACCAATGTGAAGGAGCATATTTAGAAGATGGTAAAGGTTTATCAGTCCCTGATATGTTATTAGGTGGAGATGTTAATACATCTAGAACTTTCTTACCTAAGACAGATCCTGACGCTTTTTATCCTAGTCATGAAGCTGTTGATTTTTATCATCATTATAAAGAAGATATTGCTTTATTTGCTGAAATGGGTTGGACAGTATTTAGATTCTCTATTAACTGGGGTCGTATTTTCCCTAATGGTGATGATGAAGAACCAAATGAAGCAGGTTTAGCATTCTATGAAGATGTTATTGATGAATGTAAGAAACATGGTATGGAACCATTGATTACTTTATGTCACTATGAAATTCCTTGGAATATTGTTACAAAATACAACGGATTCTCTGATAGAAGAGTTATTGATATGTTTGTAAAATATGCAACTACTTGCTTTAAACGTTATAAAGATAAAGTTAAATATTGGTTAACATTTAATGAAATTAATATTGCTTGCATGGGTGAAGGTGGTATTGGTAACTTATATGGATTAGGTATTATGGATCCTGAAGACATTAATGCTGATCATAGAATTCCATTGGATCAATTAAAATCAAATGAACAAACAACTTTTGAAGCATTACATAATGAATTTGTAGCTAGTGCAAGAACTGTTATTGAAGGTCATAAGATTAATCCTGATTTCATGATTGGTAACATGATTGCTCATACTACATTATATCCATTAACTCCTAACCCAAAAGATATTCTTGCTGCATACAATGATGATAACTTCAAGAATAATTTCTGCGGTGATGTACAAGTACGTGGTGAATATCCAACTTATATGTTTAGATATTTTAAAGAACATAACATTGATACTTCATATATTACTGAAGAAGATAAAGCTATTATCAAAGAAGGTACTGTTGACTTCTATACATTCTCATATTATATGTCTAACTGTGTAACAGTTGATGAAAATGCTGAAATGACTGCTGGCAATATGTCTAAAGGTGCTAAGAATCCATATTTGAAAGCATCTGATTGGGGATGGCAAATTGACCCTGATGGATTACGTTATACATTAAATATGTTACATGATCGTTATCCACATACGCCATTAATGATTGTTGAAAATGGTTTTGGTGCATTTGATAAAGTAGAAGAAGATGGTTCTATTCATGATAGTTACAGAATTGATTATTTTAGAGAACATATTAAAGCAATGGGTGAAGCATTAGAAGATGGAGTACCTCTAATTGGTTATACAACTTGGGGACCAATTGACTTAGTATCTGCTGGTACTGGACAATATGCTAAACGTTATGGTTTTATTTATGTTGATAGACATGATGATGGAACTGGTGATTTCTCAAGAAGCAAGAAAGATTCATTTGATTGGTATAAGAAAGTTATTGCTAGTCAAGGAACTGATTTAGACTAATAAATATAAAAAAATATGAATAAAAATGATCAGAATTAAATTCTGATCATTTTTTGCTTTAAAAATATAAAATATTATTGACAATATCCACAGTACGGTGTACTATATAAATACAAAAAACAGTACAACGTACTAAAAAGGAGGAAATTTAATGACAAAACGTGGTAGACCTGGTGCTCAAAATCCAGGCAGAATGATTTCTGGTGGTATGGATGTTGAAGATTTTATTGAATTAACAAAAAGAACCGAATGTGATTGTACTTGTGTTGGTAAAAGCTTTGAACCTGTACCTGAAGAATTTAGAGAAGATTTTGTAGATGTTGCTGAAGAAATTGGTGATAGACGTTTTGCATATGCAAAACAAATGGAAGAGGAAGGAAACTTGTTAACGGCTGGAATCTATTTTGGTCGTGCTAATGCTATGTATAGAGTAGCTGATTATGGTATTCATGATGCTATTACTGAAGAAAAACTTCGTATTTATGGAAAAATACCTGAAACTTTCCAGAAACAATGGCAATATTCAAAAACAAATTTTGAAGTATTAGAAATACCTTATGAAGGCAAAACGATGCAAGGCTATTTATGCATTCCTGATAATTGTCCAAAAGATACGCCAGTTCTTGTTTTTATCCCTGGTGCAACTGGCTTTAAAGAAGAAAACTTTTCAGTAGCTTATTCTTTTTATGAAAGAGGTGTTCCTTTTATTATTTTTGATGGTCCTGGGCAAGGAGTGAGTTTATATTTTAGAGAAATGTGGCTGAATACAACAAATTATATTGGTGCTGTTAAAGCGGTTATTGATTATGTAAAATCAGACGATAGAATTGGTAATAAGATAACACTGTATGGTATTTCCTATGGAGGATTCCTCGCAACACAAGCAGCATGTGAATTTAATGATGACATTTGTGGCTTGGTTGTACGAGGTGGTACGGATCGTACAGATGATTTAACAAAGCATCCATGGATGGGTATTCCTAATTTCTATTTAGGTGGATTTAAGTTAAAATTCAATCAGGATGATTTAGAAGTATGTTCAAAAATGTCAACAGAAATGTGCGTAACTGATAAATTACATAATATAACAGTACCTACATTAATTATTCATACTAAAGAAGATCCAATTATTGGAGTTGAAGGTGCAAAGCGTATTTATAATATGATTTCTTCTGAAGACAAATATTATGCGGAATATCCAGGAAATGCACATTGTGTTAATGATCAAATGAATTCTGCTAACTGCTTTGGTGCTGATTGGATGGTTAAGAGAATGCTTAATAAATAAAAAATGGATTGAAGATATTTGACATATCTTCAATCTTTTATTATGATTACTTTGTTGAAATTGGAGGTATTCATAATGAGTAAAAAGGAATTAATTCAAGAAACAGCATTAAAATTATTTAATGAAAAAGGTTATAATAACGTCTCATTAAGAGAAATAGCTAAAGAAGCAAATACAACAATAGGAAATCTTACATATCATTTTCCACAAAAAGAAGACTTACTCATTCATATAGTTGATGAATTACATAATAATTTCATAGAATATAAAGATGGCTTGCATAAAGAAGAATTACTAGTGCATTTATTAAATACTTTTGTAACAGCTGAAAAAAACGAAGTAGAAAATTCGTTCTATTATAAGAATATTCATTTAATATCATTGGATTCTAAAAATTTGGCAAATAAAAATATGCTATTTCAAAAGGATCTATTTGATTATTATGTGAAAATTTTTAGCACATTAAGAGATGAAGAAGTACTTCATAATTTAAATGATCAATCCATTCAATCAATTGTATATATTATTATAACGATATGTGCAGCGTGGTTACAAGATAATATTCCTTATTCAAACGAAGAAATTCCATCAATAAGATTATCACAAGTATTAAATAACTTGATTTATCCATATATATCAGATGATTATGTAGAAGTTTATTATAATTTTGTTAACAAAAACTAGGATGTTTGTTCTGAACATCCTAGCTTAGCCTTTCAATTAAAGCTTCTTTTAAAACTTGTGAAAAATTCAATTGCTTCTCTAATGCTGCTTTGTTAAGCCAGGCAGGAATAGTAAGAGTTTTTTTACAGCCGTATTATCTAGTGTTTTTAAATAATCATCAACATTTAATTCGATTAACGCAATACATTCATTATTTTCTAAATGAATATCTTTGAGTTTAGAAGGTGTAGGAGCAGATTTAAACATATCATTAACATAATCTTCTAAATAAAGTTCCATTGCTTCCTTGCCCATATCAAAAGCTTCTTCAAATGTATTAGCACAGCTAATACATCCTTTTAAATCTGGAAAAGTAATTGTAATACCATCATCTTCTTGCAAAAAAACAGCAGGATAAATTAATTTTTTAAACATTTTATAAACCTCCTTAATAATGTTGTGAAAGGAAGAGACTTATTTTTTAAGCTCAGCTTCCTTTAGGATTGCATTCTCAGTACCTTTAGGCAAATCTCCGTTATGCATAGGGATAAATGTTGTCCTATTGGTTGTGGAATTATACATCTTTAAATGTGAACCACGTTGACTGACTTTGACAAATCCGTTTTTGATGAGAAATTTTAACATTTCTCTAGAACTCATTGGCATATAATAGGTCCTTATCACAATCAAACTATAACACGTATTAACATGTATGTCGATATATAATTATACGTATTTTTACGTATTCTATTATTACTTGTGAAATTTTAGTGATTACGTATGATATTTTTGATATAATGATGACGGTGAAGACAATGGAACATAAAAGAAGAAAACGTTACAAAGGAAAATATCCTAAGAAATATGATGAAAAATATAAAGAATTAAATCCTGATAAATATCCTGAAACAATCAACAAGGTTATTAGTAAAGGTAGTACACCTGTTGGTATGCATATTCCTATAATGGTGAATGAGATATTAGAGTTCTTTGATATACAAGAAGGACAAATAGGATTGGATTGTACATTAGGTTATGGTGGTCATACATTAAAGATGTTGGAAAAGCTCAATCATACTGGACATTTGTATGCATTGGATATTGATCCTATTGAAAGTGAAAAGACAAAACAAAGATTATATGATAAAGGTTATAATGAAGATTATTTAAGTATCATACATTGTAATTTTAAAGATATTGATAAAGTATCAAATGAAGTTGGATTATTTGATTTTGTTTTAGCAGATTTAGGCGTTTCATCGATGCAAATTGATAACCCACAACGTGGTTTCTCTTATAAAAAAGAAGGACCATTAGATCTAAGATTAAATCCTAATACTGGGATCTCAGCCTCACAACTATTACAACAACTATCTGTAGATGATATTGAAACCATACTTATAGAAAATGCTGATGAACCCTATGCTAAAGAAATAGCTAGAAACATCTATTCCTACAATAAATCATCAACTATAACAACCACGATCCAACTAACAAAAATCATTGAAAAAACCCTATCAAAACAACCAAAAGATGAAATCAAAAAATCATGTGCTAGAGTATTTCAGGCGTTACGTATTGAGGTGAATAAAGAATTTGATGCTTTAGAACAACTCATGGATAAATTACCATTGGTATTAAAACCTCATGGTAAGGTTGTTGTATTAACATTTCATTCTGGTGAAGATCGAATTGTTAAAAAAGCTTTTAAAGAAATGAAAAATTTAGGTATTTATAGCGATGTATCACGTAAAGTGATACGTGCTTCTCAAGAGGAATGTTACACAAATCCTCGCGCAAAATCGACTAAAATGCGTTGGGCTATAAGTAGTGATGCATATGAATGAAAAGGGAAAGAAGTTAATAGATTATAAATTAAATGCTTTATCTAAATCTAAATTTAGAAGTAGCTTTCATTTAAAAGAAAAAGATATACAGTATTGTTATGATAAAGGATTAGATACAATAGAAAGTCATGCGAGAGACTTTATTGCCCAAAGATTAGCACCTGCTTATATACCCAATGATGGTAAACAAACACCAATGAAGTCTCATCCTGTCTTTATTGCTCAACATGCTACAGCAACTTGCTGTAGAGGATGTTTATATAAGTGGCATAAGATTGAAAAAGGTGTTGAACTTAATCAAAAACAACAGGATTTTGTGGTTAGAATTATTATGGAATGGATAAAGAAGGAATTACAACAACATGAAAGCATTTGAAATTATTGATGGTAGTGATTATTTAGAAGATATTAAGGAATTAATCATTATTTATACAAAAGAACTCAATAGAGATTTATCATTTCAAAATTTAGATAAAGAATTGAATGATTTAAAAGAAAAATATGTTTATCCTCATGGTCGTATATTAGCAGCTAAAGTTGATAATCAAATTGTTGGTTGTGTTGCTTATTATCGTTTTAGTGAATATCAATGTGAAATGAAAAGATTATATGTATTAAAAGAATACAGACATTTGGACATTGGACAATCGTTAGTAAATGAATTACTTATATTCGCAAAACAGGATGGCTATAAGGAAATAGTATTGGATACTATTACACCTTTGTCGTCAGCTATTCATCTCTATTATCATTTAGGATTTAAGGAATGTGAAGCTTATTATCACAATCCTATGATTGATGTTGTATATATGAAGAAGGAACTTTGAAAAAAGTTCTTTTTACATAGATTTTACATAATTTGGTTGCGTTTATCTCGTTTTTTATTTTGTTATCAATTAATTTATTTAGAAATATTATTTGTGAAAATCATTATAATAAACAGTTCTTGTAATATTTGTATATTATTAAAATACATTGTAATAATCAACACTTTTTAATTTGTGAATTTTTTATTAACAAATCTATATGAATGTGTTACAATACTCTTTGGGTTAATGAAGGAGGAAATTGAGAGATGATTAGAATTATGTTGGCGTGCGCTGGCGGAATGGATTCTAAATTCTAAAATTATTAGATAAAATCAAGGCAATATATATTTTTTAACATTGTAATTATTGATTTTACACCCTTTTTACACCTTTCTAAAAATACATTAATCACTTTCATCATGACCATATGTGTTTGTTAATCATAAAAGAAATATTTACTAATATATTTATGTTATGTAATTAAATTTACTGATAAATTAATATTATTGTTAAATTGTTAAATTTTGTTAAATTTTTTTATTTAGTTCTTGAAGGTGTTAAACTTCTGCGGTAAAATATATCTATACTTAGAAATATGCATTTACGAGGCAATTTATAATTGCTTTTTTTATTTCCAGGTAAAAAAGAAGCAATATTTTTAAGAGGTAAATATATCTTTTAAAATATTGCTTTTTTTGTGCAAAGATTATGTATAGTGAATATATTGTTAGTTAGTCAAAAATGTAATCATTAAAAATAATTCTTGTAATGTTACTATAGTTGAAAATTATTTTTTATTCGAAAAGGAGGAACAAGAAATGAAGAATAATAAAGTAAACCAAAATATTGAAAAAGTTAATGAAGCAATCGAAAAAATTGATGTCAAACAATTAAGTATGTATGATAAGAATGATGTAAAGATGAGTATGTGTAACGCAATTGTACAAATGCTCTATGCGATGGATGAATCAAAAGTTTGCTATGATGACTGGTGTTATATAGCTAATCAATTTAGTGACTGTGAAAACAATCCGGATCCTAACTATGATTCAATTTTAGATTTTATTGCTTACAGAATTAAATGTTTAATTGATGATGTGGATGATGATATGAGCGTTGAATACTTACGTCGTGTTGTTATTTATTTAGCTTTCTCTGAATCGATCGCTATTGATGATGTATCTAGAATTCTAGATGTTTTAGTTTGCTATCTTAGAAAAAGCATCTAATGTAAAGAAATGTCTCTATTGGGAAGCTTTTAAAGCTTCCCAATAGAGTCTTTTTTATTTTCTACTATTTGCTAAAATTGCAAGTAAATTGTATAAATAAGTGTAAAGTATAATTGTGTAATAATATAAATTAGATAAATGGATTGCTATTATAAAAATAGTTTTAATTAAAAACACGATAATCTCTTATATTGCAATAGTAATAAATAGGAGTTTCAACTTAAATGATAAATTTAAAATGTGCATTATGCAAATAATGGTGATATCATACTTATACTCCCCTAGTAAATATTTATTACTCCAACGAGGGTGAAAGTTTTGTACCCAAAATAAAATATATATAAATATATATATAAAATAATATATCTTGTAACATTGGATGTCTTGCTATCGTTGAGAGTTGTTTGACTAATGTAGGGATTATATGAGTTTCACTAAAGCATACATTACAAGTGAATAAATTTTTTAATGTAAGTTTATATATTTCATGTTTACAAATGTATGCTTTATCTATAGATTTTTCTAAAAACATAAGACTCTTGGTATCCTTTAGATTTAGTTGATAAAATGGCTTCGCCAAATGTTTATTAATTGCACTACCTGTACTACCTATAAGTCCTTTATTTAACTATTGGTTTCATTGTTGAGTAATGCATAATCAACTCTCTTTAACTATGAGCTATGAGACCAGCAAGGTGAGTAGCTCATTGTGGTATCTAAAGACATTTTATTAAGCGATGAGCTAGCAAAGCGAATAGCGAGCAAGCTTGCGTAATGGGCATATTAGATATAATATTCATTATATTATGAAATTCTTTACATAAATTGTACTTCATCACGATGGTTATAAACATTATATTAATAGATTAACCTATTGCATCGATGCTTATAAGCAATAATGATATTGCATTATCAAGTTGTAATGCTTCATAACTTGTAAACAGCAATGTAAAATGATGATTTTTGATGTTGCATTAATTTGTGCACTATTAATTATCAGCTCTAACGATGATAAATATATATAACATATACAATATAATCAATCGTATATACTATGGTTTATATAATTATCGATGAATAGCATATATAATTCAGAGAAGTGCTTTATGTTCATAGTGCCTTTATACAATGTACACTCACATAAATTCTATCAAGCGTTGCAATAATTGATTTTATAGTATCCATAGGTCTTTGCTGATGTATATGACAATAGTAAAAATGCAATAATTACGTATCTTTGATTGTAACAACTAAAGCATTTATTACATTTAATGTAATAGATTGAATATTTATATTAATGAATATTTTACATTGATAAAAACTACTACGTCTTATGACATTTTATATACTATATGAGACTCGTGATTAATCCATTAAACATCTTACAATGTTAGCAAGAAATCCATTGCTTTGTTAATATCCATAGTTGTAATTCTATCATTGATAATTATGTTATATTTGTTATCAATGGGACAATAATCATATTAACGATAGTATAGATGTTAATTGCTATTTAATAGGATATGTATGATTTAAACAAATAGCTATATTAATTAAAAATATCTAGATTGCAATGCAATGTTAATCTTGCGAGTTTAGGTCATTTAAAAATACATCATCCAAAGCTTCGTAGTCCAGTATTAAATAGTTTATTAATGTTATTTTTCTATAACGTTGAAGCTACTTGTTAATATATTCAACAAATCCATTTGCAATATTTTAACCAGATATACAATGACTAATACGTTCGATTACTTTAATTAGTATTATGTTAAGTAGTAAGTCTTTATTATTAGCAACAATTGTAAGTGCTTATTAATTGGGATAAATCCATATAAAGCGTGCTTTCTACATTAGCGTTGTTAAATGCATTAAATGTGATAAAAGCAATGGAGTCATTGTATGCAATATAAGCTAATGTGTACTAGTAATGTTATTTACTTGCATCAATAGTATTAACTCTCACGATGCTATATACATATATAACAATGTAATCAATTGAGTATACTATAGTTTAAGTAATTGCCAACGATTAGTATGATTAGCATTTTATCAATAATATTAATATGCATAGCTATTCATAAATCATACACTATAAATATATTTATGACAAAGCATTAATCCAATGGCGTATATTATATTCCATAATCGTAATTAAACCATTACAAGATCATAGTAGATTAGATATCTAATAATAATCACAAAAATGCTTTATATAATGCATCTAAAGAAGTGTTTTGTGCTCGTTATACTATGATACATACTTTAATGTGTACTAATAAAAATAAAACATGTAAACAACATACATAGATAGATAGTATTTCATGGCGTTAGGTAACAATTACGACAATGGTGTACACGCTAGATACATCGTATATAATGTAAATGTTAGTATTAAAGTATAATAAAAGAAGATAACTATCGCTATCTTCGATTAATGTCTACACTAAAATTTTGGTTGTTAGCTTCACTAATTATTATAATAAGTACCCTCAGTCATCCACACAACGTCAGCTGGATTGAAGTCATCATCATAAGTATCAGTTAGTGTGGCATCGTTGCTACTATCGCTGGCTTTTGTGCTTTCAAAAGTATTGTTATCATTATGATTAATACGTAATTTTGAAAGCTCATTGATTTTTTCAATTCACTAATAAGATTTTTAGCTTGATCTTTAGTAAGAGATTCAAATTCTTTTAGATTGTTAAGATTTAATACTTTACAAGCTGCTGTAGCTTGTTTTATATTCTCTTCAATTTTTGATTCTTTGATTTCTTTAAAAAGATCTTTTAAGTATTTAACTTGCTTTTCAGTAGCCAAATTCGTATTATTACTATTATTGTTCATATATTGTTGTTTACTATTTTCATAAGCTTCGCCTGTTTTTGGATTATATGTTCCTTGTACTTTATCGATTTGATCATTCAAACAAATGTCGAATGCATCGATGTATAAATAACGTTTTGCATAAGTCTTGGCAGCACCGATACATTGCAACTCATTAGCATTTGGGATTGATACCTGACACATTGGCATGTAGAATACTTCCTTTTCTTCTTCATTGTCAATGTTAATTATTGTTAATGTTGCTTCTTCTCTATCGCTTTTAAAGTTTCCAATCAATCCTAACTCATTACATGTCTTGTTAATCTCAGTCATAAAATCAGCTAATTGTGAAAATGAGAACCCTATAGTGTCATTGTATCCACTTTTTTTCTTGTTAACAAGTTGATCATTAACGATACATTTAGCAACGATCATTTTTCTTGCCAAAGAATAGTTAGAGTACTTGCTATCGCTTGCAAGATAATCTTTGATACTATTGACTTCTTGCTGATTAATTTCTTTTTCTTCTGACTTAACCTCTTGTTCTTCTAATGTTTCATTGATTTGTGTCTTATCCATTTGTTTACCTCCATGTTTTTTGTATAACTAATAATCTAGAATGTGAAACTATATTTCATCCTCACCTTAAATTAACAAGTATATTGTATACTAGCCCTTTCCAATAAACGAATAGTCTAGCAATTATTTTAGATAAACACGTTAATATTGTTTATCCATTTAAAAAGATACATACATCCTTTTAAGTTGTTATTATACTTGTTTTAGATTATATAGCTATATTTTAGAGGATATATCCTAGTTGTATTACAGATGAAAATATTTTTAAAAAGTTTTTTGATAAATATTATTAATATGATGGGTAAAGAGGTACTTATCCAAAAAGTAAATACAAAAGAATGTGGGGATCATTGCTTTGATATATCGCAATATTTATTTCTATTTCATATAATCAATATGATCTAAAGCAATTAAAAAAGGAAATCCTTAAAGAATTTCCTTAATATATTGTATTAATATCACCAATTTTATTCGTTAGGTATTAATGTTCCATCTTTATAAACAACAGTGTAGTCACTACCGTCCGTACCATTTGCACGTACTAACTTTCCAATAGAGCTATCTGAATCATAATATAATATAGCTTTATTAGGTGTTGAATTTGTTGCTGGATAAGTTACACCGCCTGTCATATAAATACCTTTAGAACCGCTAATCGTTGTATCGTATTGTAATTTAACATTATCAAGTGTTACCTGTGCATCTCCTGCGTAAGTACCATTGCGATTTCCAATTGTTATAACAGCCATTGCTACAGCGTTACCATTTCCCCAATTTGAACTATCATAACTTGTCCAAAAATCATCTTCACCTAGTGTAGTAGCAAGAGTAGTATCATTAACACTTGCGGTACCAGCACGAACCACCAGTGCTTGAGATCCACCAGTGATTGTTGAATTTGAAATATTTAACGTTCCAGGAACATTAATCAACACAGGGCAATATGAAGCATTTAAAATACTATTTTCAATATTAATTTCGACATTATAATTATCCACAGTTGCAGCGTTAGTAGCCACTACATAACCATTTCCACTAACATTAGAATTAACAATATTTACCTCAGCAGCATCACCTTGAGGATAGCATAAGCATCCATTTGTAGTCGCTGTAACATTGTCTAAAGTGAACGAACTATTTGATGCAATAGAAAACGCTGAATATGCTGCACCACTCATTTCACTTCTTTCAAGTGTACCATTAGCTATCGTTAAATCATCACCATTAGTTAAATTAACAGCAATACTTCCTGTTAAGCTCAATTCATTTTCATTCAAATCTATTACAATAGTACTATTAATTGCACTACTAAATGAATAACCACTCATTGATATATTGCTATTTTCTGGTAAAACTACAACAGTTGTTTCGCTTGAACTTGCATTGTTTATAGCATTTTTCAATTGAGTTCCTAAATTAGTACTGCTACTAGCATCTAAAGATACATACGTTGCATTATCTACATATACTGAAGCACCTGTTGTTACAACCTTATATGCTGTTAATGGATCATCAAGACTATCTCCTGTTGTTCCGCTAAGCTGTGCTTGAATGATATAAGCCTGGAATGTTAAAGAAATATCATCTCCAGCAGCTTCCATTTGTTCATTTGTAATTGAAGATGAATAAGACACCTTATCTCCTTGAAGTACCTGTAGTATTGTAGTTGTTTCATTATGGTTATACATATTACCTGTTGATAAATCAAAAGAAGAAGTAACATCTATCTGATCATTATTTGTAGTATCTAATTGTGTTATTGTATTACTATTAGTATCCCAAATATATGTATAGCTTCCTTCATCATACAACTTAATTGTAGAATCACTTGAATTATACCAATTGATTTCTTTTATACCACTATTCTCTAATAATTGATAATAAACATATGTCGTAGAACCGTCACTGTTTGATATTGTATCTAATAATTTCCATCCATCTACAATATCATAATCTACCAATCCACCAGTTGCATCGTTCACTTCCAAAAATACATAAGAATCCAATGTATAGGTTGCTGTAACAGTAGGATCCTTGTCTTGACTAGTACCTGGCACGATATCATATTTGTTGCCAGTAGTTTCTTCTAATTCAACGCTATTGTTGTTTGTATTAAATTCGTTTTCTATGTTTTGTGTTTTCCCTGTTAAATATGAATACGAACCCAAACCAATTAATAATGCAGCAGCTAAAGCCACTGCTGAAGCTTTAGTCGCAATGCTTTTCTTACTTGTTGCCATAATAATTTTTCCTTTCCTAATATTAATTTTTGTTACTCTCAATTTTCTTTGTTCTCTCTTGTCCAGCATATTGCAAGACCTACAATACTTACAAGCATACCAATCAATACAATATTAAGCATAGTATCGTCACCTGTTTTAGCATTGGTATTGACGTTTGTATCTTTTGTTACATCCTTATCGTTGCTTTCATTGATGCCTGTGCTCGCATCAGCAGGCTCATTGGTTAAAGAAAACGCAAAGGTATTGACGCATGCATTGGACAATGACGTATCGAGGGAAAGCGTTCCTTTAATGGAAGTGCAACAAACTAACATAAGCGTTAAAGTTAGTAGCATGCATTTTAATGTATATTTCTTGCTTTTTAACATCTTCCCCTAATTCCTTTCTTGTTTTTTACTATCTTAGTCTTCGCTTACATTAGTATTTGAAGAGCTTAATCCAAATTTAGCTGTTGCTTCATTGATAGCTCCTTCTTCAGTTATATTTGCTGTATCCGCTTCAATCGCATAAGCTTGAAGAGTCATTGTCTTAGTGCCAAACGATGCAATATCTTCATCACTAATATCACTAGGTACAGTTACCTCTGTAAACAATGGCGTTAATTTCTGATCGTCTTCTGATGATTCAACAATATCGTTATACATATAGAGCGATTTGTTTTCGTTGCTTGCTATTAAAGTCCATGAATCACTATAATTGATTGTAAAATCAGCTGATAACGGATTATCCATATAGATAAACACATATGAATCCACACTACCAGCTTTAATAGTTGCAGTTGGATCTTTAGAAACAGTTTCTCCTTTAGTGATTGTATAATTATTACCATCAGTACGTTTGCTGGTATCATTAATATCCGTTTCATCAAGTTCTATGGCAATTGAGCCTTCTTCAGTTTCAAAGGTAAATGTATTAATAACCAAACCTGAACCTCCCGATAAAAGCGATATAGAAGACGATACCGTAGTAAATGTTATGACCGCCATTAAAAGACACGCTATCATAAATTTCTGGCTTGCTCTCACTTCTCTCCCTCCTTTCCCTTGTTCTTTCTCTTCCTTGCAATCATGTCCCATACAAATGAGAACATGAATAAAATAACAATACATGCTATAACAATAACTCTATTTTCACTTGCCGTTAGAATTCTTAAGATTCCTCCAGCAAGCGGAAACCCTAATACTACCTTGCCAACGACATTGTCAAAGCTTACAGGTGAAGCATCTTCAACGTTATTGGCATCACCTTTCGTAGTGAAAGTCTGATTTGCAGTATCCTTGCTTACAACCCTGTGTGTAATAAGGACTCCATCATCATTAAGAACATAAGTAATAACTTCACCAACCTCGATATCGTCAGCATCAATGCTTTGTACAACAACCAGCGAATTAACTGGATAAGCAGGGCTCATACTCGAACTGTCTATGGAAAACAGATGCCATCCCATTAAATTGATAGCAACCATTGCTACAGCAATGATAGCGATGAATGCAGTTATAAACGTTGTGACAAAATCTCCTATCGTCATAAGAATATCCTTTACGTTTGATTTCCTAGACATACACTTCACCTCCGAAACAATCAGACCATGCTATAACTATATACCTGGATCAATCTTGCACATCTCTTCTCTCGTATAATCCATTCCTTCATGATAGGTATCATCAATATTGATTTCCAGTTTGGACAGGCCAAGCATATTCATAATCACTTTAATGTTGACATCGTTTTCAATGCATTTGCTTTTACAAGTATTCCTTAATATTGAATAACTTATATCGAACCCCAATGTCTTTGAAAGCATAGTTAGTTTGTTTTGATATGTTCTTTTGGCTGGCAAACTGTTTAACTTGTTTAGCAGATACACTTCTGGATTATTGCAATCGATATATGCGTTAAGATAATTTATCATGAAAGGCTGCAATACAACCTGCCTTTTCTCCGGCCATGAGAGATAAGTTAGCTGTGATAAGGTTTTTGAATAATTATTTTCACGGTTAACTATTCTTTCTACTTGCTTGTTGATATCTATAAAGCCCTCTTCTAAGTTGACATCTTTTATCTTTAAAGCACATGTTTCCATGCACCTTAATCCAGCATATAATGTTAATAATATCGAAACACTTAACGAATCAACATGGAACATACAATACTGATATAATATATCTTCCTGTTCATCATTAAGGACATCTGATGCTTTTGGCTTTGTTTTTAAATGTGTATTAGGTAAATTCCCATCAAAATCAATCTTTTTATAACCATATTGATCATGAGCGTAATCATATATAGAAATGAGTATAAGCTTGATAAGATTAACCGTATATCGAGACAATCCTTTCTCCAATAACTGATTCAAATAATCTGATACTTTGCTAACGTTTAATTGATCAATTGGACATTCATCAAAAAGCGGTATAAGGTACTTGGTTATGATTTTTTCATATTTATCATAGGTTGTAGGCTTTATATTTCCTTTTTTTAGATCAAGCCATTCCTGACAAATTTGAGTTTCATCAATCATTAAATTGCCTTTCCTCCTTTCATTTGTTTTATGCAACTGTCAAAAAGTATACTTAATGACAGTTGCTAGATGTGAATATAATTTGTTGGAAATTTTCGCAGAACCAGTAATTTTATTCATTTTTAATTGCTTGAAGTATTGATTTTGAAGAAAATATGCCCTATAATGAATATAGAAATTTAACTGTCAAAAAGTATACTTTTTGACAGTTATTTTGTTTTTTATCTAAAAAATTTATTATATTCTTTAGTGAAATTATGTTTGATATATCAACGTTTTTTGCTTTATAGTCTTATATCATGTGATTATATAGATTTGATAGTTACTGGTAATATATAGCAACAAAATCATCAATTGTTTATAAATAATCAAAAAAGCAACACATCAAATGTTGCTTTAGTCCTATCCGTGTTTAGTATAGAAATAGAATGTCAACCTTTCTCATTCATCAAATCTATCTAAATAAAGTAGTTTTATTATTTTAACAAACTTACGATATCGTTCTTCATCATACTCCTTGAAACATTCAAACATTCTATCAAGTAGAATAATATCCTCTCCATCTTTCATTTGCCAAAATAGATCAATAAATAAATTGATTGTAGCATCGTCCGTATCGCTTAAAAGGAATGCTTCATCGACGTTTAATATTTTTATCAATCTGTTCATATATTTGTCTTGTGGTTTGGTTTTATTCATTTCATATCTTGATATGGTTGATGAAGGGAAATGAACACCTAAAAGTTCTCCTAGCTCATTGCGTGTAAGATTACGTCGTTTTCTTAATGCTTTTATTCTTATACCAAGATTCATATTGTAATAATTTATCCTTTCTTTGTTATTCAAATTTCTTGAATTTCTTTACCTGCTTTTTGATATGGCTATAATCAGGGTGAACATAGAGATCTAATGTGGTAGATATATCACTATGCCCAAGCTGCTGGCTTACAGTCTTTGTGTCCATATCATATTTTAGGCAGTTTGTAGCATATGTATGTCTTAATTCATGGAATTTTAAATCGATATCAAGAAGATGACATATTCTTTCAAATCGTCTTTCAACGGTACGAGGCTCTGGTATTGTATCAGAGTTGGTGATTACAAAAGATGACTCTTTGCCTTGATTCATCTTTTTATATGTCGCAAGGTACTTTGATAGATAATCAGGCATAATTACCTTCCTTGCTGAAGTTTTTGTCTTAGGTAAGTCTAAAGTTAAAATAGTTGAACTGCTTTTGTTCACATCATTATAATTAGTAATACGATGGGCAGCTCTATTAACATTTATTTCATTATTTTTAAGATCTATATCTTCCCATTTAAGGCCACATACTTCTCCTATTCTTAGTCCTGTATATAATGCAATATAGGCAGGCACTGTTTTGTAGTTGATGTTTTTTTCACAGTAATTCGATAACCTAATAGCTTCTTCGTTTGTTAGTACTTTGACATGCTGCTGATCTCTATGAAGCTTTATCCTTGATAGATTTATGTGTTTTAATCCATATTCCTCTTCACCATATTGGAGAATGCTTTTTAATATTGTCCTAAAAGTCTTGATGGTGCTGCGTGAAAATTCTCCTTCGTCGAGCAGCTTTTCAAACAAATCATAATAATCAATATCATTCCACTCATCGATATCCTTATCAACAAACAAATCATTAAGATGATTTTCTATGTTAATTCTATATTTTACGTAAGTGGAAGCCTTTATTGAAAGCTTTTTAATTTTTAGCCATTCTTGTGCTATTTTACTAAATTTAGTTTCTTCCATATAATAATATCCTCCTTGGTTATACTATAACTCAAAAGATGTATGAAAGATATTTCCAGATTATTTTAGGTAACTTTAAAAGCATGAACGTTTAGCTGATGCGTTGTAATATCATAATTCATATTAATGGTTTGATTATTTATATTTGATAGCATTAAATACTGCATGGAATTGTTGATATTCCTCTTATACAAAAGCCTGCATAAATATGAAGAGAACTTATGCATCCACCTGTAAAGCGTTGATATGGATATTTGATATTTTTCTATGATTTCATTAACCTTTAGTTTTTTGTAATTCTTGTCATAAAGAACGGACATAATAAAAGACATCAAATACTGGCTATGCGGATAGATATATGATGATGGGAGTATTGCATGATATTTGTTATCGCTTCTTTTTCTTAATACTTTTATGGTTGCTGTATCTATTGTAATATGACCTTTATAATAGCCAACGCAAAGCCTTTTATACGTTGATGAATAGATATGATTGGCTTCAAACGGCAATAGATGATGCAATGAGTGCTTGTTCAATGCTATGTCTTTATTGCATATGATATAGTGCTGGATATTGTGATATTGATTGATAGTGAGTGGTTGCCTTAGATTTATTATATGAATATTTATCATTTCGTTAACAGGCAGATAAAAATTTTGATACATTTGTCGTATTGTTGATGCTTTATATATTGCAACACTTATCCTTTCTTGATCTCTTTAAATAATTATATAGGAAAGAAAAAGAATTCAAAAGAGTATTCGTACAATAATTAGTTCGCTGACTACTATTTATAATAACCATATTTCGATGTAATTGTTAATTGATACAGCTTTCTAAAATGTTAAAACAATCGATATGATATAAATCTACGAGGTATGTTTATAGTTAATTCGTAAACTTTTATAATAGCTCATTTTCAATTGCATTAGACAAAAAATCAACAAAAAATACAAAAAATTCTTAAAAATAGTCAAATTCCTTTTTTTGTATTTAGTTATTGAACTTCTCGATTTGTTGGTGACTTTAAACAAGAACAAATCAACAAATTATAAATAACTTGTATATATCAATGAGACCATTAATTGGTCTCTTATTTGTTGTTTAACAAGATAAAAAGCAATACATTTATCATGCATTGCTTTTTGCATAATATATTTAGATTTCGTTAACAATCTCAAATATTGTTTTAGCGATTTTTAGTGTTGTTTCAAAATAGATATCAACATTATCATCGTCAATATATAAGTCGTAATCGATGAGCAAGTAATCATAAGGTACTAATAAATCATCATAATATTTCATGCATATCCACGTTGGCTCATTTTCGTCATATTCGATTAAATCTAATCTTAATGTAGGGAATAGCCATTCTACATTATAACTAACATTGATTGTTTGTGTTTGAATTAGCTCATCACATTTAACAAATTTCTTTAGATAATCTAAATTATCGAATTTAGCGTTGCCATTGTCAATGCAAAAGTTAATATATTTGTATGCTTCTTTGATTGCCATAATAGTCATTCTCCTTTGATATAATAATTTTTTCCCTTTGTTTATAAAAATGTGTCATCGTTATCAAAACTATCTCTTTCAAGTGTAATACTAACAATATCATATCGACTTCTTACTTGATAATTAAGAACAACCATATTAAGTAGTTCTGCTGATAAATAATAAATATTGAATGAACTTGGTTCGATGGATATATCTAAAAGATATTCCTTATCATTGGTTAAGCTATCCTGATGGGGTTCGAAATATAACTTTATAAGTTTTACTCTATGTGTTGGATCCTATTTATCCCGATGAAATTCGACGAATTCCATTAATGTTGGATTGATAGTGTTTGTGTACATATATTAACTCCTCTCACGTTGCTTATATTTTAGATTGCAAAGACGATTAATGCAATCATAAATCACAAAAAGTATGATATAAATCCACAATAGATACTTATATTTGTTTTATGTTTTGAAACCATGCGTGAATCTTTATAATAGCACGTTTTCAATTATAATAGACAACAAATCATAAAAATACAAAATAATCTTAAAAATGATTAATTTCCTTTTTTAATAATTGGTTATTATATTTCTTATTCATTGCATTCTACAATATCTCAATCTCAACAACATCCATTAAATTTATTCTCGTTGTTACAACCTGCACCATCTTTGTATCAAGATTGATCTTTGCTACTACTCCTGTCTTTTCAACATATTGCCCATTATCATAGTAAACAAGTCTTACCATTGATCCTTTTTGTATTTGATATACATTGCGATTAAGCGTCTCGTAATCATCTTCGGATAATTCCTTTCTAGGGACAACTTTTCTTTCCTGCTTTTTTAATATTTCCCTATATCCTGGTAAAGCATCAAAAGGTTGGAATATTTGAGCTCTTGATGCTCTTGCACGTGTTGTTGCCATTGTTTATCATCCTTTCCATTATTTTATAATATACAAACGCATGTGCTACTATTATATGTATATTAGATTTTTAACTTCAATAGGTTTTGGGAATTTAATTTTGTAATATATTTTTATTATCTTATTTATATCAATTTATTGAAATAAATCAACGATAAGCATTTACTTGCATAAAGTGATGATATAAGTCTTTAAATGGCTTCGTATCAACGATTTTATAATATTATAGAGTTAATATTGCAATTGATATAAAACGCAATACAAGGCATTTGTGAGCTAATTAAACAATGCAATAATTATTATGAAATGATTAAGCAAATAAAAATCCTATTTAAAAATAATTAAATAAGACTTTTATATGTTTAATATTATGTTATAATCACTTTTCTCTATAATCAAATTCTTCAAGTTGAAGGCAACTTTACTTGTTGATTGACTTGTTATCGGTTCTTCCTAATAAATAATCAACCGATACATCAAAGTAATCAGCAATAGATAATAATAATGATACAGGCAACTCATATTGCCCTTTGAGATAATACTGCAGGCTTCTAGGAGATACATTTAATTCTCTTGCCAATTGGGCAATGCTTAAATCGTTATCAATGCGAATATCATTAATTCTTTTCAAAAGCATGGTATCATCCCCTTTAAATACCATTATAAATATTGATTAATTCATTTTTTCATTTGCGAAAGAAACTTTCGCATTGATTTAAAAAACTATACAGTATATAATGTGGTTGTTCTAGAAACTGTGGGAATCTATCTGTTATTTATGTGTTGATATCTAACAATGAATATTGATGTTATTTAAAATAATGATACCCATATACTTTAAAAGTATTCAATAGATAAAGGAAAGGAATTTATTATGGAAAAGAATTTATTATCCAACGCTGGCAAAGTAGCACTTGCAACAGGGTTAATGCTATCAGCTGGCACAGTAACTGTTAACGCAGAAGAGACAACTTCTACAGACGATATTGCAGCTAATGAAGAAACAACTACAACTACTACTTCATCAACGCCATCAACGATTGAAGAAGCTGAAGACAATCTTGAAAGTGAAAAGGAAATCGCAAGTGAAGCTCAAAGCACTTACGAAGCAGCTCAAACCACAGCGAATGCTTCTCAAAGCACATTGGATAGTGCCACAGCAGCACTTAACGAAGCTTCTACAAATGTAACAACTGCTGAAGATGAAGCAGCACAAGCGTTTGAAGATATGCTCGAAGATGCAAAAAACGATGTAGATGCAGCCGCAACGAATGTTACAAATGCTGAGACAACATTAGCCAATGCACAATCAACGAAAGAAACATTAGAAAGTGAACTTGAAAGCGCAAAGGAAAATGTAGCAACAGCCGAAAGCAATCTTGAAGAAGCAACTGCAAATGCATCTGTTGTATCTGATGAAGCATTGTCAAGTGCACAAAGCACAATGGATGACAAGACAGCAGCATACAACGAAGCCCAAGCAGCTGACGATGAAGCACAAAGTAATTTGGACAACGCACAGGCAAGCTATGATGCAGCTACTACAGCAGTAAGCGAAGCTCAAAGTGCATACGATACAGCACTTAGCGAAAAGGAAGCAGCTGATACAGCATTGACAGCAGCGTTAAATGCATACAATGAAGCACAATCAGCCTACAATGCATTGGAAGATCCAGAAGAAAGCGAAGAATATGAAGCAATCATGGAAGCAATCAACGACGCTCAAGATGCACTTGACGAGGCAAAAGATGATCAGGAAGTCGCTCAAATGTCATTGGAATTTGCTGAAGAAAACCTTGAAGATGCAACAAGTGAAATGGAATACTGGGCAGCAATGATTGAAGAATTGACTCAATCAGTAGAAGAAGCACAGGCAAGCGTTGATAGTGCACAAGTCGAAGTAGACAGTGCTACTACATCATTAGCAAATGCACAAAGTGATTTAAAAGACGCACAAGAAGCTCAAGAAACAGCACAGCAAGCCATTGATGATGCACAGGACGCATTGGATGAAGCAAACGATAACGTTGATGCTAAGGAAGCAGCACTTGAAGAAGCTAACGAAGCAGTAAGCGATGCACAAGAAGCATTGGAAGCAGCTCAAATCGCTTTGGACGAAGCCGAAGATAAATATGCACAGGGAGCATTCGCATTCTTTGAGTATTTAAGCGAAAGTGAAGATGAAACTATTGCTAGCGATGCAAAGGCAGCACTTGATATCTTGAATAATGCAACGTATGCGAGCTACACTCATGAAGGAAGCGAATTAGATGCTACAAGCATTGAAAATATGCTAAAGGCTATCGAGATGATCAAGGAATGCAATGAGATTCGTGTTACTGAAGAAGGCATTGATGAATGTGGTGTAACATTGCAGTTAACTGCTATTGAGATGAGCAATATCAATTATTCTTCTAACATCTTTGAACATTCAAATCAATTTGGTGCAGCAGAAATTATTAATTATGGTAGTGAAAACTTGGATCCTTATGATGGATGGTATTATACTGAAAAAGCACTTTATGAAGCTGGATCGACTACACGTACAACTGGTCATTATGAAACTATCGCAGAAGCTGAATTTACAGCTACTGGAGCAGCTATTGCAGTTGAAGAATGTACAAGTCCTTACGATGGCTCAACTTATTACGTATATTATTATGGACAAGTTTTTTGGGATGATAATGGACAATTTGGAACTACAATGACAGTTGATGAATACGAACAATTATTGAATGACTATTTATCAACGCTTGATACCGATGCTTTAACAAAAGCCGTAGAAGAAGCACAGGCTGCCTATGACGAAGCAGTTGCAAATGCAAGTGCTGCAGCCACTGCTTTAGAAGAAGCAAAAACAACAGTAAGCGAAAAGGAAAGTGCGTTAAGCGAAGCACAAGAAGCTTATAATGAAGCTGAACTTGCTGTATACGCAGCTGAAGCTGAAGTAGAAACTCAGGAATATAATTTGGATTGTGCCAACGACAAGCTTGATTTAGCAATGGAAGAGCTTGAAGAAAACAAGAGTCTCTTGGAAGATGATCAATACTATTACGAAGAAGCTAAGGATTACGTTGATTACTGTGAAGAATATTTGGAAACAATCAAGAGTGAGATTGAAGACATTGACGAAGACGTAGCAGATAAACAGGCAACGTTAGATCAATTATATGCAGAACTTGCTGAATTGTATCCAGACTATGAAGCAGCCTTATCAAAAGTTAATGCAGCATATAGCGATTTGGAAGACGCTATTGATCTAGCAATTGAAAAGGATGATGCTTTATATGAAGCAAAATGGAACGTTGAAGAAACAGCTTATGCTCTTGAAGAAGCACAGGAAGTATTGGACGAAGCCAAGGAAGCACAATCTAAGACTGGCACAGCTTTAGCATCAGCAACAAGCGAGCTTGACGAAGCAACAAGTTCATACAACGCATTGATGAGCTTAAGAACTGCCAAGGAGCAGGCTGAAGAAAACTATGACAATGCATTAGCAAGATATGACGCTCTAGTTAAAGCTATTGAGGAATCAAAGGCAAATATCGAAACAGCAACAACATCATTGGCAAGTGCACAAGTGGCTTATGATGAAGCAATAGCACAATACGAGAAAGCTAAGACAATTACATTGGAAGATGCAATGACTACAGCAATCGAAGATGAGGACTATGCATACTTGAATGCATACGTTGAAGCAATCAATAGTGCTAAAGCAGCATTGGTTGAAGCACAGGAAGCTTACGATGAAGCATTAGCAGCTTACGAAGTTGACGCAACAGCATTGTCAGAAGCAAAAGATATTTATTTAAAGGCATTGGAAGATGTAGTAGATGCACAATTGATCTATGACGCAATGGTTGCAGCAGCAAAAGCTGATGAAGAAGATAGCAACGATAGTGATAATAACGATGATGAAGAAATCAACGTTAGTGCTATTATAGATACAAAGAACAATACAGTTACAGTTAGCAGCAACGATGATGATAGCGATGATGTACAGACTGGTGATATCTCTATTGCACCATACGCATTAGCAATGATGATTGGTGGAGCAGGAGCAGTATTGCTTGCAAAGAAAAAACATGAAGAAGCGTAAGCTTCTTCTTTTTTTGTTCAATATTTTATATATGAAAGCTCGACAAATGCTTTGTTTACGCCATTATCAGCTCTTAAACGCATTTTAATATATATTTGAAGAAATACTTGTCTTTTTAACAAATGAGCTTAAAACGCATTTTTAGCCTTGCTTTAATAATCGAATAATGTTTTAAATTTAATTATTGCAATAAATAGATTATAATTTCATGGATTTAGAAATGCTTTGAATTTGCTTCTTTGCTTTATCAAACACCTTGTTAAAGTCAACCTTAAGCTTATCCTCATCTCTTGCTGATATTACTATATCAATAACTTTATGTGATTCTTTACCATTTTTAATATAGCCTTGTCCATGGCAGCGTATAACAAGATTCTTATTTTGATCGATTAGAAAATCAACGCCATTTTTAAAATCATAGCATTCCACAATATCAAATACATCGTCATAACACAGGTTAGCTCCAAAATCCTTTTCATATCCATCATTGTCAATATCCCTTCCGATAGCTTTAACTTCATACTCACAATTGCCACACTTTTTATAAAGCTGATTAATAATGTTGTCATTTTCCTTAATGTGTCTTAATTCCTCTTTATCATCACAATCATAAACACTTTTAGAATTTAATAATCTGTATGATGCTAAGTCATTATTGTTTATATATAGAATATTATCCTTGGGGTGTTTCTCTAGTACTTTTAAATTGTTCTTGCTATAGTTTATCAAGCCTTTGCTAATATCCTCTCTACATAAATCAGAATTGCTTAAATTGTACTTATCACTTACATTATCAACGACATCAGATAATGCATTATCATCGTTTATACCATCAACGATAATATTACCATCATGATTATATAATGTATAATGCCAATCTAGATTATCATTGATTTCGATACCCAGATAGACTTCGATATTATCATAGTTGCAGGTAAATAGCAGATTGGCATAAACGGTGTTATCCAGATTGATATTCTCGATCGTTGAAAATTCAATTTTATCACTATTGTTATCGTAGGATAATAATGATTCAAGACCTTCGATTTGATTACCATTATAAATAACATTATTAATAAGGTTTACTTCAAAATCCTGATTGCTTAAGTTTAATGTATCGATAACATTATTCTTTTGTTGATTAGTAAAAAGATTTTGTGATGATACAATAGAACTTTTGTTAATTGCTTTGTTTGCAGCAGCTAATAATTGATAATATTCATCATCGCTTCTATTGTTTTTGATAATTGAATAGTATCTCATTTCAATGCTATGTCCTGCTTCACTATCTTTTATATGGATATGATTGTTGCTTTGCGACATGGCGTTGATTTGATTCGTTGTGAACCAGTGATTGTCATTATATCCATGTTCCATGGCGATTAAGTTTAGATGAAAGCCATCTATACCTTTGTATTCTATTACGTTTGTACCAGATACCTGTTCTAAATTCGACCACTCGTCTTGTGGTGGGATTAGTTCGTTACGTTCATCGTTAATATATTCGTTTGTTTTAGTTTTATTGTTATTCATAAAAAATTCTCCTTGTTTTAATAATAAAAAAGGATGATCTTAATGGACCATCCTTGCGTTGAAAATTAACATAACTACATGAATTAAGTTAGCTATGCTTAGATTTTTAAAGTTCTTGTTACATTGTTGACCTGTTCCTTGACCTTGGTTAAGACTTCTTCAAAGTCAATGCCATTGTCATCTTTGCTGCTCGACTTGATTAGAATATCAGTGACAGCATGTTTTTGACTTTTATCTTCGTTAAAATATTGACCATGGCATCTAAGTACTAAATCCTTGTTTTGATTTATGATGAAATCTATACCAATATCCGTATCTGATGCAATTCTTAAACGCAAAGCATCACCTAAAGACATCGAATCAATTTTTTTGGTATCAATACCATTTGAATTATCTATGGTATATGTTACGTCAACTATGCAATCTTCATATTTAGATAGCTTGGTAAGCATTTCTTCATTTTCCTTGCAGTGCTTTAAATCATCCTTATAATCACAATTTAATGCACTTTTAGTGTTTAGAAGTGTTTCTTCTTGTTCCTTAAATTCATGACTGTATGTTTTATCCATAATCATTGATAGCAGTTCTTTATCAGCTTCATAATATATTTCACCTAACTCTAAATCACTATGACATATTGATAGATGCACTAATTCGTTTTCGTCAGCAATAGCACCAATCATCTCAATAAGATTATCACAATCATCTATACCGCCATCAATTAGGATACCATTGCTATCATATAGCGAATAATCCCATTTATCATCGCTGTTGATATTGACTTCCAGATATTCAATATCGTTTTTATTGCTATAGCAATGAAGCAATAAGCTAACATTTTTTTCAACATTCGTTAAATCTATATTACCTAGCAATTCAATTTCTTTGTTGTTTTGCATTTCACGAACGCATTGATTATATAGACCTTTATCCTTGATATAGTCAACAATGGTTTCAGCTTCTTTAATAGTATCAAACAATTGTTTATCTCCATATTTTTCATCGTTAATTGCATTATACCATGACTGCACATACGATTTATGGTTGTCAATGTGTTGCTGATCCAATGGAACGTTTAGTTCGTTGCATAGGAATACGCATGCAAGCTCGGCACGCATTTCCTCAATAGCGCGAGCAGCATCATTGTCATTCAATGTTTCAAAATCCCTATTAAGTCTTGTAGCTGCACCTGTAGAATGACACATTTCATGAATAAGAGTTGACACATAATGTTCTTCGTCAACAAATGTGTCACGTGGAGGCATGGTGATAGTATCGTTGCTAAAGGAATAATAAGCTCGACCAGCTGAACTATAGCTGATAGTCATGTTTTCTGTCATGCAATAATTTTCAATGACATTCATTGCTAATTCTACCTTGCCGATTTTAATGTTTGTTTGATAAGGTAATTCCAAGCCTTCGATTTGCGAGCCATTAAATACAGTATAGTTTTTTGAATTCATACCAAAGTCATCGTTTTTTAGATTCAAGGCCATTTTTAGTTTTTCTTTTTCTACTGAATTAAAGATATTTTGATGGCGATAATTTTTGCCTTTACCCAATGTTTTATAGGCTTCGTCCAATAATTTGTGATATTCATCATCACTCATTAGTCCCTGTTTAAGATAATTGTACCACCACTCAACGTAGCTTCCTTTTTCACCTTTTCTTACATAGATACTTGTATTAGGATTTTTAGAATCCAGAGTCTTGACCTGCTGATATGTATACCAGCGATAATCTTCATACTTTTTCTTGTCAGCAACCATTGTCAAATATAAAGCATTCAATCCTTTATATTCGACGCCTGACGCAGCTCTTTCCTGTGGCATAATTCGCCATCCTCTTTCCCATAATCCCTGAGGTTGCGAGAGCGCATCGATGAATTCATCTTTGATTGACTCTCGTGTTTTGTTGGTATTTTTATACATAATATAAATCTCCTTCCTTGAATAAAAAAAGAATGACTAAACTAGTTAATCATTCTTCATATAATGCTTGTATTCCTTCATCCTGTTGAAAGGAATCATACGATCTTGATACACTTTGCCATTCATAAACAATAATCCCACGTGTCCTTGGCTTTCAAGATTGTTTAGGTAATTCGTCGTAAGAAGTTGATGAAACTGTTCACTAGTGGAATGAGATACATTTTTAGCCGAGCGGCTTTCACCAGCAAGATCGGTTACTACTTCTCCACCCCATTTACTAACTTGCTCTTTCGTATCATTGCCATCGACACCCATATACAGCTTAATAGCACAGTTTGATACAATGATTTCCATGCCCTCATCGCCATATTTTTGTTTTAGTTGCTTTAGATCCTGCACTACCAAAAACATAATTGTACCTCCACCTGAACCAGTCTTTTTACGTATCGTTGCTGATATTGTACTAAAATTGTCAATAAAAATTGAACTTCCAAATTCATCCAGGTAAAAAATTACGCTGCGTTCAAGCTTGCCTTTATTGCTTCTTTTTGCGGCCATGTTAATCATGTTGAACACTGTTACATAAAACATGCTAGCAATGAAGTTGTAGTTCTGGTTGATGTCGCTTATGGTGACAAACCAGATAGTTTTCTTGGCGTTGTCTTTAATATCATTAATATGCATAGTATCACTTGATATAGTTCTTATAACGTTGGATTTAAGAATCTTATCAGAAAAAGAATTCTTGAATGATCCTTTAAGGCTTGCTGCATAATCACCACCGGATGTTAAATCGTTTTTCATACCACGAAGTCTTTCCAGCACTGTATATGCCGCAAGTGTTTCGTTTACAATCACATGGTCCATGCCATTGTCATCTTTAATTTTGTACGATAAATCTAATTCGAAATCTTCAATGACATCATCGATTCCATAGGCCTCAGTAGTATCGTCATACTCAAGCAGCTTATTGAATAGCTTGCATACAGTAACAAGGTTTCTTTCATTGCGGTAATCTTTTTGATAGAACATATATAATATAATGGTTAATGCATTGTCTCTTACAGTGTTGATCCAAAATTCGTTTTCATTATCCTTGCTTGCTTGTGCAATGGTTCTAACAATTGATATAAGAAAGTCTTCGTCAATTTCTTCGTCATAGTTTAGTATTTCATTGGCTATCAATCTTCCATCACTGCGGGTAGCATAGGCCAACGGATTGAAGCAATCATTGGCTTTGAAATTATAAAGATCTAATTCCTTAACTTCATAGCCATTGTCTTCATAGTATTGTTTGAATGTAAAGCCATCATAATCACTATCTATCATTGTTCGCCCAACATCAGTGACAACCTTGCAGCAATCCATGTTTATAAGTAAATTGTTGTTGATGAAAGAATATGTTTTACCACTACCTGATGAAGCCAGGCATAAGCATAAATTATTCTTGGTTACTTTCTTGTCGATTGCAAGCTGGATGTTTTGACTGATATGTATATATCTATCATCACCCTTTAATGGTTTAAATTTTTTTAACTCTTTTGGCTTGTGTATCTTAGCCTGCAAATTGTTAGTCTTCTTTTTGCTTTTTAAAAATAACTCGCTATATAAGACACCAACAACTAATATTGCTATACATATATACATCATAATCTTGTTGCTCATTTTATCACCTCCTTATCTTCCACGTTTGTTTTGTTGATTTGCTGCATTCGCTATATCTTGAATTGAATTCTTAGCTACACCAATAGCATTTGTTAAAGCTCTTTTGCCGACATACGAAAGCTCATGATTGACATATCCTTGTGCCTTGTTAGAAAAAGCTTTAGAGATTGCTTCATTGATTATCTTGTTTTTGTCAATTGATTGATTAGTTTCGAGATTGTATATTTCTGCTCTTAGATTATGAATTTGACGTTTTGTTAATTTACCTTCACGATCTTCAATAATCTTTTCATTGCGTTTTTCGATGTCCTTGATATAACTATACTGCTTTTTTAGCTGCTCCAGTTCCTCGTAGTGATATCGACTTAGATGGTAATAAGATAGCTTATCAATGCCACGCTCGATATATGATTCGTATTCGACTTTATCTTCTTTGCTGCAATAACCAAGTTCATACAATTTCTTGTTTTGGAGCATTGCGAAATCTTTTCGAATTTTTTAGCATGTCCTTGCTTCGAGCCTTATCGTCAAGGTCATTAATGTTTACTTTCTTACCTTCCTCATCACGATAAGATTTATTAAGCCAACAATGTTTATTGCTATCGAATTGATTACAGGTAGTCAGAACATGTATATGAAAATTTTCATTACCATTTTTATTTTTATCAGGAAAATGCACTGCGTAGTGCACTGCATATCCATTGTCTACAAAATGCTCTTTAAAAAAATCGTCTAAATCTTTTTTTAGCATTAGCGTTGTTGCTGTGATATCAACTTTGTTATTATCGTCTCTAACGATAAGTCTATTGTCTAACGAAAACATCCAGTCACGTACGATCGTCGCATCTTTACGTATAGTAATTTTACTGTTTTCAATATCATTTAACATTTCGCCAAAGTCTTTATATTCCATACCATCAACAAATAATGATGACGTGTAAACTAAATCGTCTTTGTTCATGCGACTAAAATTATAAGTATGACAATCGTAAGTACTATCATATTTTTCTCTATCAATATACGCTAATTTACTAATAGCACTGCCGTTTACTGAACCAGCATGGCCTAGAGTCTTAACTGTTAACATTTGTTCCATATTTAATCATTCCTTTCTATATAGAGGTTGGGAGTTGGTAAAAGCTAAATCAAAGATTTAGCTGGTAAAAAGACAAGTTGTAAAACATGGCTATATTGAGCCTAACAAATCATATATAATTCCTTATATATGATTCTTAATAAACAATATACCAAGACAAAAAAATATCGCTGATATTGTGTTTACGGCGATATTCTTTATTTTGCTTTTCTTTAATGTATAATTTGGCTTCATCAATGTCCTTGAATTGTGCAACAAGCTTGTCGGGTTTAATCGACTTTAATACCTGTGCTGCAATTGAATAATCACCATACTCATTATGATTCATCATCATTGCTGTTACCATTCGTTCTTTTCTTTCGTATACCTTGTACATTTCTTAGTCCTCCTTGTTTAATATACCATCAACATAAATACGTACGTTATCTTCGAGTGTATTGGTATTGTCTACTAATATGTCATCATAGCTTTCAATAATTCCAAGTCTAAACATTTCATCAATTATTATTGCACCAACTGCACACTTGCATTCTTTTTGATAGTTACGTTCTTTTTGTTTCAGAATTTGTTCAGCAGTTTTTTGCTTGGTCTCGTAACGATATTCAAGAGCATTAGCTCGCTTTAGTTTGTTTAAAAAATTTAGAAAATCTTTGTTATCCATATATCTAGTAAGAAATGAAATATCTTTTTTTGTTAATCCAAAACTTCGGAGAACGTGAATATCTCTATCAGTTATCTTAATTTCATTCATGCAACTATCCACCTCTTTTTTTGGAAATACGAAAAAAGGAAGCAACAATTTGCTTCCCTTATTTCTTCTATTCCTATGATACTATTTTACACCGTCAAAAGTCCGACATCAAGTAAAAGATCAAATTTTTTTTGCTTCATGCAGATAATCAACTTAGCTGCTTTGTAATGTATTAGAAATAAAATTTTAATTATAACATTTTGGTTTTAAAATCCCGAACGACTTAGCAAAAATTTTTTATTTTTTTCTATCACCAAAAAAAGTAGCTAGTACGATTCTCCATAATAAGAAAAAATAACCACTAGTTTATCAAAATTCTATTAATCCAAATTTATTTGAAATAAAAATTAATAAACTAAAACAAAAACATCCCAAAAGCATGAAAGCATTTAGAAAACTGCCAGAGAGCTAAAGAATAAAAAACACTTTATGCTATGCTGATATTGCGTGAAGAGGCATAGTCTAAACTTCTTCCAAACTATTAAAATCGAAAAGGAGAATCATCATGAAGACAAAAAACGAAGAAAAGAAACTATTGGAAAAAGGACTTATTACAGAATCACAATATGCTAGAACATTGAATAGCATAAATAAACGTGCAAAAAATTGTAGAGATAAAATTTCTGAATATGAGATTATGTATCCCAATTGGAGCCGATATAAGTACAAAACAATTGGAAATTATCGTAATAAAATGAATGAATATTATGAGATGAAAGAGATTCTATTAACTTGTTTGAGTCCTGTTGGATTGCACAAAAGTATATACAAAAACAAATATGGAAAGGAAATAAAGTATTTCAAATATTACGAATTAAGAGGCTATGGCTATCATAAACCAATTGATAAAGAAAAATTTGAAAAGTTGTCTGGTAAATACGAGATAACAACTATTGATAATCTTTATGTTGATGGAGAACATGATATTACAAGTTTAGTAAGTAATCAATTTGCTAAAAAAGTTGTATACCTTGTAGAAAAAGGAAAGATAAGCATTATTCCTGATGAGAATGTTAAAGAAATGCTAACTAAGAACACTAAACTTTAATATTAATTCTTTATAACATTTAAAAGTTATAAATATCAAAAAAATTTAACCATTATAGCATATTGGTTTAATAATCCTTAGCGAGCTAGCAAAAATTTTCGATTTTACTATAGTTAAAAATAGTAAATCTATGATTGTGCATGAATAATAACTCTTATTTTGTGTTTTCTATTTATTTTCATTGATTTGAAATAAAAGCAAACGAATTTTATAATAAATATTCCAAATAAAAGGAAGCATTTAGAAAATTGCTAGCTCGTTCGTTAATCAATAAGCTTTATGCTATGCTGTATGTGTAGTTGGAGACAAACTATGGAATCAACTACAAGTATTTGTAACAACTGTTATCTAAATAAGTCGAAAGGAGGAAAACAATAAATGATTAATAATAGATAAACCTATCATAATTGGATGAGTTGTGAAAAAAACTGCTAGCTCATTCGTTGAACAAAAAACATTATGTTACGCTAATTTTATAAATCACTAAAAAAAGAAAGGAGTTTGCACTTGAGTAGTGCAGAAATAAAATTATGAGCAATGAAGCAAATGATGTTATTAATCAAGTAAATCAAATTAAGCCAATAAGAGACGAATTTATTATAGACAGAGGTATACTGGATATAATTGCCCCATTGGTAACGAATAACATGATAGATGGAGAGGAAGAACTAATGTTATTAGAAGCAATATTTTTCTATGAATTCTATGGTTTTCATCCTAATTATTTATCCCCATTTCTTATGAATGTTTTTGAAATTGCAAGTTTATATTGTAGTGATGTTGAATAGCCAAAAAAGAAGAAAATTTGAAATCAAAACGCTTGCAAACATCTCAAAAGATAATTATGAAATTAAATTATTTAGTTTTTGATTCTTAGGATTATTTGTATATGACAATGTAAATTGTTTCTATCCTGATTAATAGCAACAAAGATCCAATGCAACATAATCATTGCATTTTAAAATCTAAATGATATGAAAACTCTTGTTATTGCTGCTTCCTAAGCATTAACAAGACAGGGAAAAGATATGGAAAAGTCATTTAATTTATTTGTGTATTGACTTAAGTGATATAGTTATCATTTTAACAATTATTAATAGGTTAATATCATGCGTTTGAAATTACGGCAATGTAAATTGATGAGAGTTCAGGATTTCATCAAAGAAATAACATCAAAATCAATGTGGCTAAAAACTAGGCTGTATGATAAATCTTGGTAATGATAATCCCTCAGCATTGCCAAGACGGGAAAAATAAATATTGAAGTCGTAATGATTATTTAATTACTTTAAGGAGATAAGATTTATGAAAGAAAATATTACAAAAACAAAATCACTTGATACTAATATTCACCAAGAAACTATTGGTAACGTTGAGAAACAATTTAATAACGTTAGTCTAGCTAATCATAATGAAAATGCTAAGGAAGATTTCGAAAGTTTTTTAAATACTTCTAACAATTTTATTGATGATTGTAAAGAAAAAACACGTATTTTTATGCAAAATGAATGTACGAAAGCTACTATCGATTTTATTAAAAGCACTGATTTTCATACTAATTTGCCCGATTGGTTAATTAGCTATTATCAAAAAACAAAGCCTTCCGTTAATGATTGTGTTGATTATTACGAAATCTATAACGGCTCATTTGCTAACGTGGAAAAGGATATGTTACCTTTTGATTATTACCAAATTATTTATAATACATATAGCGGTGGATTTCGAACTTCAGATCTTCCTTTTATTATCTATGGTTCTATTTTTTCATTGGAAAACAAATTCATTAACCATTTAAAAGAACAACTTTTGCATGATAAAACCATCAAAGATTTTTATGAAAAGATTAATGAAAACGAATTTAATGAAGTTTTGCATAAAATAATTGACAACATTTATATTAATTATGTTTATGAACATTTAATTTCATACTTTACATTTGATAAGTTTTTGATGTATTTAAAATCAAACAAAAAGCTTCATGATGAAACCATTATGTTGAATGATTGTAAACGTAAACATAATTATTGCACACAACTAGAAAACGAATCTTATGATGTTTTTATTAAAAACATTTCACAAAATTATCAAGATTTATTTCCAATCGCTAGAAAACAGCAAAGACATTTTGTTTTGCATTTTGGTAAAACTAATGAAGGCAAAACAGAAGCTATTGATGCTTTAAAGCATTGTATAAAGGGAATTTATCTTGCACCATCAACATTATTAGCACAAGAACAATACAAAGCTCTTAACGATAATTGTTGTCTATGTAGTCTAAAAACAAAAGAGGAACACATTGCTGTTTTTGGAGAATGGGTATGCTCTTCTACTATTGATATGCTTGATTTTAACGAACACTATGAATTGGCAATCATAGATGAGGCACAAATGCTTCGCGATAAATATCGAGGAGCTGCATGGACTAATGCAATGATGGGAGTTCTTGCTGAAGAAATTCATGTTTGTGCTACACCTGATGTTGAAGAAAAAATAGTAGGAATCATTGAGGCGTGCAATGATACTTACGAGATAATTTATCACGACGAGAAAGATAGATTTGATCAAAAAGGAATAATTTTTGATTTCCCTAATTCTGTTGAACCAGGTAATGTGTTAATTGTCCCTTCTAAAGAGAATGTCTATGCAATTGCAGGAGAACTTAATAAGAAAGAAATTAAGACCAGCATTGTGTATGAGTCTATGCCATATGATGTTCGTTTAAGCGAAATTAAACGTTACGAAAATGGAGAAACGGATGTTATTGTATCAACTAAAGTTATTAGAGAAGGAATACCTTTATCTGTTAAAAAAGTTGTATTTTTAGATTGTGAACAATACAATAATGAAGACGGATGTATTCTTGGCGCCACTTATAAAATCTATAAAAAGAGTCAACGTACTGGAAAATTCTATTTATTCGATGGATATTACAATGTTGATTTTCTTAAAGAAGAAATGCTTGGAGAATCTAATAAAGAAGCTTATATTTCTTTCCCTGAATCACTTCTAGGACTAGATGCACCTTTATCAGACATACTCAATGCATGGAATAATGTTGACTTGCAACAAGGTTTTGCGAAGGCTGATATGTCACATGAGATATATCTTGTTAACAAAGCTGAAACGTTGACTGATGATAAGGAAATAATTTTCAACTTTATCAAGATTCCTTTTGATGAAACCGATGATGATTTGTTAAATTTATGGACGGATATGTTTGAATCATATCTTCATAACGAATTTATTGATTTTGATTCTATTAAGCCACAAGTTGACTATGATGATATCAATAGTCTAGAACATGCTTACCAGGTATGTGATTTGATCTATTGTTATAAAGATAGATTTGAATGTGGCTTGGATAATCAGGAAGTCATTGCCATGAAGAAAGAAATATCTAAATCCATTAATAATTTATTAAACAGCAAAGATTTTTGGGCACAATGTGCATAAAATTCGATAAGAAAGCAAGTTCTTAAACTTGCTTTCTTTGCTTATATTCGATTATTTTAAGCATAAAAACATATAATTGTTATTATTTTGATTAATCAATGTGTTATAATCAATATAGCGATTTGTTAAGGAGAGAACAAAAATGGATATAAACCAACAATCAACGATCAACATACAAGAAAAATCAAACCTTATTTGGAATATAGCAGATCTTCTAAGAGATTATTATAAACCACATGAATATGGTAAAGTTATATTACCTATGACTGTTATTAAACGTTTCAATGATACTCTTGCACCTACTAGGCAAAAGGTTTGGGATACATATGAAAAGGTTAAACACCTACAAGTGAAAGATGGATTTTTGACCACAGCTTCTGGTTATCAATTTTACAATACTAGTCCTTATGATTTCCAAAAACTTGTAGATGATCCTGATAATATTGAACAAAATTTTAACGCTTTTATTAATGGATTCTCTGATAATGTTATAGATATATTGAAAAATTTTGAGTTTAGTAATGAGATAACAAAATTAGCTAATGGTGGTATGCTTTATCTAGTTATAGAAGAATTTAATAAAAAAGAAGCTTATATGGGACCTGATGTTATATCAACAGTTGATATGGGTTATATCTTTGAAGAGCTCGTTAGACGCTTCTCAGAGTCTTATGATGAGGATGCTGGAGAACACTTTACATCTCGTGATATTATATATTTAATGACGGACTTGTTGCTTGCGGAAGACAAGGAAATGCTCATTAACGAGGGCGTAGCAAAGACAGTTTATGATATGACAATGGGCACAAGCCAAATGCTTACATGCATGTCCGAAAGGCTTCATCAATTAGATAAAGAAGCAAATGTTCTTTTATTTGGTCAAGAATTGAATCCTGAAACATATGCTATCGCCAAGGCCGATATGCTTATACGTGGTGGTAATAGCAATAATATGAAAAAAGGTAATACACTAACAAATGATCAATTTAAAGGTTTTACATTTGATTATATTATTTCTAATCCACCATTTGGAAGAGCATGGAAAGTAGAGCAAAAAAAGGTAAAAGATGAACATAACTTAGGTGATAATGGTCGTTTTGGTGTTGGATTACCTAAGGTCTCTGATGGTCAAATGTTATTTGATCTTAATGGAATTTCAAAGCTCAAAGATACAGGTAAGATGGCAATCATACATAATGGATCATCATTGTTTACTGGAGCAGCAGGATCTGGTGAATCCGAAATTAGACGTTATATGATTGAAAACGATTGGCTTGATTGTATTGTACAATTATCAACGGATGTATTCTATAACACAGGTATAACAACCTACATATGGATTATTTCAAAAGATAAACCTATACATAGGCAAGGTAAAATACAACTGATTGATGCTTCAAAAATGGTTGAAAGCCGTCGTAAAAATATAGGTAATAAACGTTATGATATTACCGAAGAATGTAGGAATATCATTGTTAAAGCATATGGTGAATTTAAAAATAATGCAGTGTATGAAGACAATGGAAAAACATGTGAATCAAAGATATTTAATAATGAGGACCTTGGATTTAATAGAATCACAATAGAATCACCACAATATGATAGTGAAGGTAACATAATAACAAAAGGTAAGAAGAAGTCACCAATTGCTGACGCTTCAAAAAGAGATTATGAGAATGTGCCTCTAACGCAGGACATTGATGATTATTTTGAATGCGAGATAAAGCCTTATAATAAAGACGCTTGGATAGATAAATCGAAAACTAAAGTTGGTTATGAAATACCTTTTACACGTTATTTCTACAAATATGAAGAACTAGAAGATTCCACTGTAATAGCAGCACGTCTAAAAGGTCGTGAACAGGACATAATGAATGCCATGCTAAAGTTATTTATGGATGGTGAATCATAATGACTAGAGAAATGAAAGATAGTGGTATTGAATGGATTGGTGAAATACCTAAAGATTGGAGATTGAAGCCACTGGGAAGTTGTTTTTATGAAAGAAATGAAAAGGTGTCAGATAGTGAATGGGAACCTTTATCTGTTACTAAATTAGGAATTGTGAAGCAATTGGAAACAGCGGCAAAATCTGATGCTCATGATTCTAGAAAAAAAGTTTGTATAGGGGATTTTGTTATTAACTCACGCTCTGATAGAAAACAATCATGTGGTGTTTCACAATATGATGGATCAGTTTCTTTGATAAATATAGTATTAGTAAATAGATCTTTTGAACTCAATTATGTTAAATATTTATTAAAAAATTATGGTTTTGCTGAAGAGTTTTATCGTTGGGGAACAGGAATTGTTGCAGATCTTTGGTCAACAAAATGGGAACGTATGAGTAAGATAATGTTACCTATACCTAGTATTGAAGAACAAAAAAGAATAGGATTTTTTTTAGATTCAAAGATAAAAGAAATTGACAAAGCAATAACTTTAGCAAAAGCTTCAATTGAAGATTATAAAAAATATAAGCAATCAATCATAACTGAAGCAGTCACAAAAGGATTGAATCCTGATGTTGAGATGAAGGATAGTGGAATTGAATGGATAGGTTATATGCCTAAAGAATGGCATAGTATAAAAATAAAATATGTTTCGCATATTTCTAGAGGATTATTTAATCATAGGCCTAGAAGTGATAAAAGATATTATGATGGAATATATCCTTTTATTCAAACAAGCGATGTTGCAAAGTCAAATAAATATATTACAACTTATAGTCAAACTTTAAACGAATTTGGAAAAAGCGTAAGCAAAGAGTTTCCAAAAGGAACTTTAACTATGACAATTGCTGCAAATGTTGGAGATGTAGCTATATTAGATTTTGATGCATATTTTCCAGATAGTATAGTTGGATTTGTTCCAAATAACGAGAGTGATAATATATATTTATATTATATTTTTAAAGCTATGAAAAAAATATTTATTTTATCATCAACTATAAGTACTCAATTGAATTTGAATATAGATAGAGTAAAAGAATTATATATACCATATTCATCAAATCAAATTGAACGACAACAAATAGTTAATTACCTAGATCAACAATGTCAACAAATAGATAAGATGATTGCTGATAAAGAAACACTTATCAAAGATTTAGAAGATTACAAAAAGTCATTAATATATGAATATGTTACTGGTAAAAAAGAAGTAAAGTAAAGGATGTGAGATAATGAATTTTAAAGAAAAGCAATTTGAAGATGATATAGAAGCCTATATGCTTAAATATGGTGGATTTACTAAAGGAAACATTAATACGTATGATCGTAAAAAGGCTATTGATATGTCTAAACTTATTCAATATATCGAAGTAACGCAACCTCAGCAATGGAAACGATATAATATGATATATGGTGCTAATGTTGAAAATAAGCTATATAAACGTATTAACGAATCAATTGAAATGCATGGCTTTCTTTATGTGCTAAGACACGGAATTGAAGATAGAGGTGTTAAGCTTAAATTAGCTTCATTCAAGCCACAAACAGGCTTAAATCAAAAGATTATTGATGATTATAACTCTAATATATTAGAATGTATAAGACAATTTAAATACTCGCCAAATAACGAAAATTCTATTGATATCGTATTAATGTTAAATGGTTTTCCAATTGTTGCTTTAGAACTTAAGAATCAATTTACTAACCAAAGTGTTGATAATGCTATTAAGCAATATAAAAATGACCGTGATCCTAGAGAACTATGTTTTCAATTTAATCACAGGTTTTTAGTTTACTTTGCTGTTGATTTATACAATATTGAAATGACTACTGAACTAAAAGGCAGTGATACTTATTTCTTACCATTTAATCAAGGATCTAATGGTGCTGGTAAGGTTGGTGGAGCAGGCAATCCTGTTAATGCTGATGGCTATAGTACATCATATCTATGGGAATATGTACTAAAGAAAGATATGCTCATGGACATATTACAACGTTATATGCACTTATCTGAAGAAACAAAGAAAGATAGAACAACAGGTAAAAGCATAACTACACGTAAGCTTATATTCCCTCGTTATCATCAATTAGATGTGGTTACGAAATTATTGGATGATGTTAAACAAAATGGTAGTGGAAAGAATTATCTTATCCAGCATTCAGCTGGTAGCGGCAAAAGCAATTCTATTGCCTGGCTGGCATATGGTTTATCTAACTTGCATGATAACGATGATAACAAGATATTCAAATCTATTATCGTTGTAACTGATCGTACTGTGCTTGATGATCAATTGCAAAAGACTATTTATTCTTTTGATCATACTGCTGGTGTAGTTGAAAAGATTGATAAAAAGAAAAACTCCAAAGATCTTCGTGATGCCATCAATGAAGGAAAGAAAATTATTATTACAACGTTACAAAAGTTTCCATATATTTATAAGGAAATCGACGATACAAGCAACAAGAATTTTGCGATTATCGTTGATGAAGCACATTCTAGTCAAACTGGCAAGAGTGCAATGAAACTTAAGTCTGCATTAGCTGACACCGAAGAATCACTAAAAGAGTATGCCGAATTTGCTGAAATTGAAGAGTCAAAGATTCGTGATAATGAAGACATACTAGTTGATGAAATATTGGCACATGGTAGACACAAGAATCTTTCATTCTTTGCATTTACAGCTACTCCTAAGAAGCGTACGCTTGAAATGTTTGGCGAAAAGCAAAGCGATGGTTCATTCAAAGCATTTCATATTTATTCAATGAAACAAGCAATAGAAGAAGGTTTCATATTGGATGTGTTGCAAAATTATACAACATATAAGAATTGTTATAAGATAGTTAAAAGTACTTCTGATAACCCTAATGTACCAAAGACTAAGGCAACTAAAGCAATATTACGTTATGAATCATTACATCCACATAATCTTCAACAAAAGACTGCTATAATCATCGAAACATATCGAGATGTTACAAAAAATAAAATTAATGGTAAAGGTAAAGCAATGGTTGTTACAGCAAGCAGACTACATGCTCTAAGATATTATCATGAATTCAAGCGTTATATTGAAAGAAAGCATTATGATGATCTTGATGTACTTATCGCTTTTTCAGGTAAACTAACTGATATAGATGAAACAGGTGAAACTATAACATATACTGAGGAAAGTATTAATAAACGTAAGGATGGAACGACTATTAAAGAAAGTCAATTACCTGAAGAGTTTAGTAATGATAATTATTCTATGCTTATTGTTGCTGAGAAATATCAAACAGGTTTTGATGAACCATTGCTTCATACAATGTTTGTTGATAAGAAACTTCGTGATGTTAAAGCGGTTCAAACCCTATCTCGTTTAAATCGTACTTGTAAAGGCAAATATGATACATTTGTATTAGACTTTGTTAATACGGCAAAAGACATTGAGAATGCATTTAAACCTTATTATGAAGCGACAATACTTGATGAAGGGATAAATGTAAATCTTATCTATGATACTAGAATCAAGCTTAATGAATATGGTTTGTATGATATAAATGACATAAATAATTTCTATGACTTTTATCAAAAAGAATCCAAAAATCAATCACATGTTGATATGGGTAAAGCTTCAGGTATTTTCCAAAAAACAATAAAGAAATACGAAACTTTGGATGAAGATAAGCAATATGAATATAAACGTACAATAAATAACTTTGTTAAATGGTATTCATATATAACACAAATAACACGATTGTTTGATATTGATTTACATAAGGAAGCTTTCTATTGTCAAACACTGGCAACTAAGTTACCAAAGTCAGGTAATGGCAAAGATGTTTTTATAGATGATAAGGTTCAATTAGAATTTTATAATCTTAAGAAAACTTCTGAAGGTAAAATAAGTATTGATCCCTCAACTGATGATCAAACTCTAATCAATCCAAAAGCATTGAAAACTAATGGGGTAACTCCTGAGGGAGATGATTTATTGGAAAATATTATTTTAAAGATTAATGATAAGTTCCAAGGTAAATTTACAGAAGCTGATAAAGTTATAGTTGAAGACTTATATAATAGATGTGTTAAGGACAATGACAAGCTTAAAACTCTTGCTAAAAACAATGATGAAGAGGTATATATTCAATCAATATTCCCTGATTTATTTAGCAAGGTAGCACAACAATGCTATGTAGAATCAATTGAGTCTTTTTCAAAATTATTTGAGGATAAAAATTTTTATGATTTAATAATGCATGAATTAGCTACTGCCACATATAAGGACTTACGTAACAATGATTAAATTCCAATAAAGACATTTTATTAATGAGGAATGCAATTTGATATTGCATTCTTTTTTATATTGAAACGTATAAATTGTGTGAAAATTATGTGAAATCCAATTTTAAATTTCATCTATCATTAGAAAAATAGCAACCTGCTAGAATATTGTATGATGAAAGTAATAGTTGTGTAAAGATAATAATTAATATTAACGATTATTTTGAATACATACTGTAAAAAAACTGCTAACTCATTAATTATTGAAAAAGCTTTATGTTATACTTGATTTTTACGTAAGATTTGAAAATAGTTAATTATTATCCATAAAAGCCATTGAATATTTTCATATTTTGAAAAAATGAAAAAAACTGCTAAACTCCTAAGGAATCAAAAAGACATTTGTTATACTTGCGTTGAAAGTAGTAATTATATGCATAAATATGTGATATTCAACTTTTGCATATAAAAGAGTTTCAAGATGTTGATATTGTTATATCTTAATTGCTTAACTGTTTCAAAAAACTGCTAGCTCGTTAAGAATTTAAAAAGACACATGCTATATTTTCATCAAGATGTTAGATAAACATCATTAAACCCAAATAACGAGGACGCTCGGTTTATATATATCAACGAAAGGAGAAAAAATTATGCGTTTTGATTGTGAAGGTATATATGTTCATAACGTTATTTTACAACTGAAGGACATTAGTTTAAGTTCTAGAATTGTTTTATCTCAAATTGTTTATTCTTACAAGGATGATAGTCAACCATGTTATGCAAGCTACGACAATTTGTCGCAACGTACTGGTATTAGTAGAGGATCTGTTATGAATGCAGTCAAAAAATTAGAAGCTGCTGGTTATGTTACCAAGAAACATCGATTTAAAGAATCAAAGGCACAAACATCAAATTATTTCTATGTAACTGAAAAAACTAAATCATTGTTTTTACCTGAAAATATATGTAACAACGATGGTGATAAAATCACCAACAAGCTATCAGCAAACCATTTGGTAAGCCAATCGTCAAACCAACAAAAAAACAGCAAAAAGAAAAAAACAACAATCTATATAGAGAGGAGATTATCAATGAATTACGAAAACAACGAAGTTAACCAAATCAATGATGACATCATTGAAAATGATCACCCAACAAAAGAAGAATTTTTGGACGCTATTACTAATCATAATAGAATTGTTCCGTTAGGACGTTTTATTGACTTGCAGAATCTATTGAAATTACAATCTAATGATTTAGTTACAATAGCTGCACCAACTAATTTTGGGAAAACCCCGTTTCTTATGAATGTTTTCATTGAATGTCTTAAAGACAAAAATAACTATTGCCAATATTATAGTATGGAAGGTAATCTATACCAGTCAAAAAGAAACTTAGTAGCAATTACCTCTCAATTAACAGTTGAAGATGTTTGTAATTATACAAGTCTAAAAAAGAAAAATGACCCTAAAAGTCAAATAATTGACAAAGGTTTAGATTTTTTAGGTTCTAGTGCTTATTATTATGACGTCGAACCAAAAAATATTGAACAACTCAAAAAAGATATTAAAAATCACATAAAACGAGATAAACAAAATATTGTAATTATTGATTATTTAGGACTAATTTCAATCAAAGATACAACTTACAACAAATCTGAATATGATCGTATTTCTTATATTATTAGAGAATTACGTAGTATATGCTTGCGTTATAATGTTCTTATTTTTATTGGCAGTCAATTTGCTCGTGATCCACTTAAAAAAGATGATTTGAATATGTTTTCACTCAAAGGTAGTGGAGAAGTTGAAAATTCTAGTACTCATGTTATTTTACTTTATGAAGATACAGAAGAGCCACTAAAAGGAAAAGATATTGTTAATGTAAAAGTCGATGTTGTTAAAAATAGAAATTATTACGCTTTTGATTTAAGCATGACTTTTGATAAATCTAGACAATTCTTTGATGAAGTAAGTTTATGATTTGCTAATAATGTCAGTTAGTTCTATCGAGTGTATAAGTTGCTATCATTGATGGTAGCAACTTGTAACACTATTTATGATAATAATATTGCTTTGGAAAGGAGTTTATTTTATATGACAAAAAAAGAACCAGAGAAGAATATTGTTGATAATAATCACGTTGCTTTAGAAAGAAAATATAGTTTAACTATTAATCAAGCGTCCGAAGTATTTAATATTGGTCATAGTAAAATTAGATATTTAGTTGATAATGAGCCATATGCAAAATGGCATTATCGTAATGGTAATCGTGTAATGATTAAAAGAGAATTGTTCGAAGAATGGCTTGATGATCAATACGAGATTTAACATTAATTATGGATTATATTATTTTGTTAGATAGTTGAAATATATATTGAAAACAGAGCTTTGCTTGTGCTAAAATTAGCATGGTCATGATGAAAGCTCTTTAACTTCATTAAGGGAGCTGATAAACATACATGAATGACGAAAAAAGGAGAGACAAAAAAAGAAGAGTACTATTAAAAGGTGAAACGCAATTACCTCATGGGCAATATCGATACAAATATATAGATGCGTTTGGACGTGTAAAATACGTATATAGTTGGAAACTCGTTCGTACTGATCCTGTCCCTAAGGGTAAGAGAGATTGTGAATCTTTAAGAGAAAAAGAAGAAAGAATACAAGCTGATATTAAGGATTCTATTGATGCTGATGGTAAACATGTTACGGTAATGCAAATGCTTGAAAAACATTATCAATTGAACGTCGTGTCAAAGAAAAACACAATAGCAACCCATAACTTTATTATTGAGAGTATTAGAAAAGATATGATTTCTAATATGAAAATAACAATGGTAAAACAAAGTGATGCTATTGCATTTGTAGTAAGAATGCAAAAAAGGTATTCATATTCTACTGTATCAAAGCTTAAATGTGCTTTAAAGGCAACTTTTGACTTGGCTATAAATGATGATTACATTAGAAAAAATCCTTTTACGTTTGAATTGAACAAGATAATTCCAAATGATGCTAAGAAGGTTGAGGCTCTGACAATTGAACAAACAAGAATGTTTGTTGATTTCATTCAAAATGATAGAACTTATAAAAAATTATACGATGCAACCATTGTTTTATTGGAAACAGGTTTACGTATATCTGAACTATGTGGATTAACAAAAAACGATATTGATTTAGAACATAGAACAATTAACGTAGATCACCAATTAATGAAAGATACTACTGGTTATTATGTTGAAAAGACTAAGACTGCTTGTGGTAGAAGAATGATACCAATGTCTTCTAAATGTTGTGAGGCATTTGAAAGGATCTTAAAAAATTCAAGAAGCAGAAAGGTTAAAAATAAGCATATGGTTGTTGATGGCTATAAAGGCTTCTTGTTTTTAAAAGATAATGGCGAACCAATGGATAGAAAGATGTATTCTAATCATTATAGTAGGATTGTTAAAAAGTACAACAAGGCACATAGTTGTAGTGAACAATTGCCAAATATATCACCTCATGTATTGAGACACACATTTTGTACACGTTGCGTTTATGCGGGCATAAATCAGAAGGCATTGCAATATATTATGGGTCATGAGGACATAAGTGTAACAATGAACACATACACAAGTGCTTCTTATGAAGACGTTTTTAATGCGTCAATTGATGTATTAAATTCATTAAAATCTTGAATTTACACCCTAATTTACACCTTTTAAAAGTCAAATTATGTAAAGATATACAAAGATATAGCAAAATATTAACCATATCTTTGTATATAAAAAACGTTGATAAAATCAATAAAAATTTAAAAAACAGGGTTTTAAAGGGAGGAATTTTAGAGATGATTAGAATTATGTTAGCGTGTGCTGGCGGAATGAGTACGAGTTTACTTATGAATAAGATGAAGGATGAAGCAGATAAACGAGGCATTGAAGTTACTGTGAATGCTATTGGGGAGAAGTCTATTGCTGCTCATTTGGGTGAATTTGATGTTTTATTATTGGGTCCACAAGTTAGATATGTTTTAAAAGATGCACAAAAAGTGGTTAATGGCACAGTACCTGTAGAAGTTATCGATATGCGTGATTATGGCACAATGAATGGTGCAAAGGTTTTAGATAAAGCACTTGAAATTTATAATGAATTTTATGGAAAATAATAGAGATATTTGAATATCTCTTTTTAAATGAATATAAATATGGTATTCTTTAAAAAAGGGGAATGAATATGAAAAGAAAATTAATAGAAAATGATAGTTTCTTGTTATCAAGAATTGGTGTAGAAGCAACAAAAGATGATATGTATATCGTCACAGATCTTAAAGATACGCTTAAACAGTATAATTTGATTTGTGGTGGTATGGCAGCTAATATGATTGGTGAAAACAAACGTATAATTATTTATAAAGATGAAAAAGGTAAAGTTCATGAAATGGTTAATCCTGTTATTGTGAAAACTTATGGAGAACTATATAAAACAAAAGAAGCTTGTTTATGTTTAGGAAAAGATATTTATCGTCCTACAAAACGCTATCATAAAATTAAAGTAGAATATTATGATCGTTTCTTTAATAAAAGAATAAAAACCTTTGAAGGTTTAACAGCTCAAATCATTCAACATGAAATAGATCATTGTAATGGTATTATGATTTAACATCAACAATTGTTGGTGTTTTTTCATACTTAAAAAGCATAGTAAAGTATGAAATATAAGCATTTGTTTAATGTATTTTTTGGTTTTATAATATTTATGAGGTGAAGAATATGAGTCATATACCTAAAGATGAATTAAGAGATAATTTAATAGATGCTGGATGTGATGAAGAATATATATGTCAAATATTAGAATGTGATAAGAATGATGATTATCAAAGACAAACGCTCCTATTAAAAAAACAAAGATATGAATTATTAGACAAGTTACACGATAGACAAAAACAAATTGATTGTCTAGATTACTTATTATATGAATTAAAGAAAGAACAATTATGAAAAAGATTTTATTATGTTTATGCATGATATTTGTGGTAGGATGTCACAGTAAAGTAGTGGATAATCAAAAAATAAATAATATTGAAGAACAGGATGATGAAAATATGAATATTATTATAGAAAATCAAAGTTTTATATTAAATTTATATGATAATGAAACAGCTGAAGCATTAATTGAATTATTACCATTAGATTTAACATTACAACAATTAAATAATAACGAACAATATGTATATTTAGAAGAAACATTACCTAGTCAATCTTCATCAATTAATTATATTCAAGTAGGTGATGTTATGTTATTTGGAAATAATTGTCTAGTTATATTTTATAAAGATTTTAATACATCTTATCAATATACACTTATTGGACATATTGATAACTTAGATGTTTCATTAATGGAATCTAGTACCATTCATATAAGATTGGAGGAATAAGAATGAATACATTAAAACAAGGTTATTATACGGGGGAACGTGCTTTATTTCAAAGTGATGGATTAAAGATAGATAGTGGTATTTTTGCGGATGGTGAGTCACCATTAAAAGAAAGCAAGAATATTGAAATTGATAATAGTATTTTTAAATGGAAATATCCATTATGGTATTGTCAAAATATAGAAGTGAATCAAACTACGTTATTAGAAACTGCTAGATCAGGTATATGGTATACCAATCATATTCATATATCTGATTCCATGATTGAAGCACCTAAAACATTTAGAAGAGGAAAAGATATTACTTTAGTAAATGTTGATATGCCAAATGCAGAAGAAACATTTTGGAATTGTCAAAAAATTCATTTAAATAATGTTCATGCTAGAGGGGATTATTATGGTATGAATAGTGAAGATATAGAAGTTGATAGATTATATTTAAGTGGTAATTATTGTTTTGATGGTGGTAAGAATATTGTTGTTAGAAATTCACAGTTGAATTCTAAGGATGCTTTTTGGAATTGCGAAAATGTAACAGTTTATGATTCTGTTATTATTGGTGAATATTTAGGATGGAATTCTAAGAATTTAAGATTTGTTAATTGTACAATAGAAAGTTTACAAGGACTTTGTTATATTGAAGGATTAAAGATGGAAAATTGTAAACTTATTAATACGACTTTGGCTTTTGAATTCTGTACAGATATAGATGCTGATATTTGTAGTCATGTTGATAGTATTATGAATCCTATTTCAGGAAATATTATAGTAGATAGTGTTGGTGAATATATTCATGAAGCTGATAAAGTTGATATTAGTCAAACAACATTGATTGAAAGAAATAAGAATAAATGTGATGAATGTTGTGGGAGAATAGCTTATGTATGATTTTGATAAATTAACGAATCGTTTTCATACCAATTCTTTAAAATGGGATGTGAAAGAAAATGAATTGCCTATGTGGGTTGCCGATATGGATTTTGAAACAGCACCTGAAATTATAGAGGATTTACATACAAGAGTTGATCATGGAATTTTTGGTTATAATGTTGATGATGAAACTTATTTTAAGGCGATTAGAGATTGGTGGTATGATGAACATCATTTTGATATGGATAGAGAATGGATGATGTTTTGTATAGGTGTTGTGCCAGCTATTTCATCGATTGTTAGAAGAGTTACTCAAGTAGGTGAAAATGTTGTTATATTATCACCTGTTTATAATATATTTTATAATTCTATATTGAATAATGGAAGACATGTATTATCAAGTAATCTAATTTATGATGGTAAAGAATATCATATTGATTATGAAGATTTGGAAAAGAAACTATCACATCCTGAAACAACACTTCTAATCTTTTGTAATCCCCATAATCCGATTGGCAAAATTTGGAATAGAGAAACATTAGAAAAAATTGGAAAGTTATGTAAAAAGCACCATGTTATTGTTTTATCTGATGAAATTCATTGTGATATTGTCAAACCAGGTAAGGAATATATACCGCTTGCTTCAGTTAATGAAATAAATCTTAATATCAGTATAACATGTGTAGCTCCAACAAAATGTTTTAATTTAGCAGGATTGCAATCTTCGTGTATTATTGTAGCAAATGAGGCATTAAGACATAAAGTCAATCGTGGCATCAATACAGATGAGGTTGCAGAAGGAAATACTTTTTCTCAAGTGGCAGGTATATCAGCTTTTACCAAAGGTAAACAATGGTTAAAAGAATTGAATATCTATATTCAAAAAAATAAAGACTATGCATGTCAATATATTCAAAAGGAATTACCTTTATTATATGTTGTACCTAGTGAAGCAACTTATTTGTTGTGGATTGATTGTAGTAAGTACACGGATAATACTGATGAGTTATGTGAATTTATAAGAAAAACTACTGGCTTGTATATAACTTCAGGAGAAGAATACGGGGAAAATGGAAGAACTTTTGTAAGAGTTAACGTAGCTTGTCCGATGTCAAGATTACAAGATGGTATGCAGCGTTTAAAAAATGGTTTATATATGTATGAAAGTAGAAGTTGAATTCTACTTTTTTGTGTATAAGACTTTAAAATTTAAATAATTAAAGACTATTTTGATAAAAAATAAATTTTTTTTAATTTTGAAAAGAAAAATGCGACACAAAAAGCGTATATATAATAGTAAGGGGGTTTATTATGGATAAAACAAATTATGTCATTACGTTGATTGAAATCAACGTTTTTTGTATTCAAAATCAATTTGGCTACGAATGATAAAACTAATATTAAGAAAGATTAGAAAAGTATTGATTTGTTTATCGCAAATATGTATAATGTGTTTATAGGAGTGATATGCATGTCAGAATCTATTCATTTAGATGCCTATGTTGAATCAGAAATTGTTGGAGATGTTCCTAATAATATAGAACAGGATCCATATGTTTTAAGTGATTATGAGCTTAATGTGCTGATTCCTGAGGTTGAAAAACAAATTTTAGAAGGAAGAGTTAAACCTGCTGAACAAGTTTTTGCTGAACTAAGTAGAGAGTTTAATTCTTGGATTACAAGATAATTATAAGTGAAAAAGCCGAAAATGATTTAAGAAATATTTTTTATTATAATGCTATAGATTTGCAGAATCCTAGATATGCTACGCGTATATATCAGAAATTATTGGAGAATATAGCTGACTTATCCTTTGTGCCTGAACGATTTCGTTCGTGTTTAAATACAGTTTATCATGATGAAATCAGTTTGCGTGTGATGATTGTTGATAAGTATAAAGTTATTTATCTAGTGAATAAGATAGATTGTACTGTTACAATATATTATATAATTCCTAATAAGTTAGATACTGTTGGTATTTAATAGTTGTTTTTCCATATACAAAGTTAACGTTGATTGAAATCAACGTTTTTTTGTACCCTCTTATGAATAACGAAAGGAGAAATGTAGAAAGGTAACTAATGTAATGTATTATGATGAGATTGGACTCTTTAAAAGTGTTCATTATTTATGGCTTGATTTTGCTTTTGTGAGTATTTTAAATAAGAATGAGCGTTTAGCAATGCGCTAATTGAGCAGAGGACAAATCTTTGTATGAAATTAAAGAAACTTTGTTTAATGGGTTAGGAGGTAATAGAAATGGAACCATTACGTAATTGTGAAGTATATTTTAGAAGAGATTATGAAGATACTAGATTGTTTTATGAATTAGATAAAGAAATAAATGATGATGTTTATTATTATTGTTTTAATATCGTTGTTTTAGAAAAAATATTAGGTGTAAAAATGGGAGTGTTAGAAGTTATGGATTATGTTATGGAGCATGATTTGAACTGTTATATTGAGACATTAGAATTACAGGATGTATTTAGTGATATGCAGGATGAAATGAAAAAAGCATTTTATAAAGAAGAGAAGCGTTTAGAAATAAAAGAAAAAGATGAAAAAAGTAAAAGTAAATGCTTAGTAACTATTATGAATTATATGCATGAATTGTATCCAAATGATGATCTAGCGTTTATTGATCAATTAAGTAATGATCAACTTTATCGATTCGATTTCTATATTAAAAAAGGATATACTCTATCTAAAATTATTTCCTTATTAGAAAAGCCAGATTAAAATTCTGGCTTTTTAAAAATGATATACTTTTGGCTCATCATTGAATGATGATAATGTAGCGGTAGCTTCTTTAAAATAATAAACAACTGTATTACCATCACCAGCTTGATATGTATTCTTAAGTGATGGATAATCATTCAACATTGCTTCTTGAGCTTCAATTCGTTCATCTTCCACTAAAGTCCCTGCAACTCTTATCCAAGTAGGACCGGTACAAGCACAAATTTCAACCTTAGGTGAATTAGCAATTTGCTTAGCAACATCTTTTGATTTACCTGTTTGAATATATAATTTGTTTTCGAATAAACAAACAGTACCAAAAGGTCTTACTCTAGGTTGATCGTTTTCAACAGTAGCTAAATAATAAGTACCACATTTTTTTAAATAATCATAAACTTCATTCATTGTTCATCCTCCTAAAATAATCTTAACACAATAAACTCATAATGATAAGCTAAAAATATCTTTCATATAATCATCAATTTGAGTATAATAAGCATGGAGATGAAAGAGATGTGTGGTAAATATTATTATAGTCAGGATACTTATCATTTTATTGATACGCATGTTGATGTTAATTTCAGTAAGAATACAAATTGTGATTATCAACCAGTACAAAAAATTCCAATTATTCTTATGCAAAACAATCAACGTATTTGTAAAATGATGCCTTGGGGCTATTCTATTTATAATAAGAAAGTTATTAATGCAAGAAGTGAGACTATAAGAGAAAGAAAATTATTTCAAAATGATATTATATATCGTAGATGCTTAATACCAGCTCAAGGATTTTATGAAAAAGATAAAGACAAACATACCTTTGCTTTTGAATCTAAAAGTCATCAAACCATTCTTTTGGCAGGTATATATAATATAAATAATGAAGTTTCTATTATCACAACGAAGGCTAATGAAGTCATGAAGCCTATTCATCATCGTATGCCGTTGATGATTGAAGAAGCTTCTATGAATCAATGGTTAAGAAATAATCAAAAATTAGATTATTTTTTACAAATTGAAAATAATGATTTGGAAATAGTTTCGGGAGTTTACCAACCAAAGTTATTTTAGGAGGATATGATGATTTATATTGAGGATATTGCAGAAGCATTAGATGGAGCATCAGATTTTATCGAACAATTTCTTAATACGAAAACTGGGGAAATTGTTTATTTGATGACTGATGCAGCATTTGAGGATGACACTGAATTGGCTGAAGAAATTGAAGAAAATGATTATTATATAAGATTACCTGATCAATATGAATTGGATGAATGGCATGTTATGGAAGATTTTGCATATTCATTGGATAATAAAGAATATGCAAAAGAATTGCTAAGAAGATTAAATCGACGTAAAGCTTATCGCAATTTTAAAGATGCGATTAATTATTATGGTATTGCTCAAGACTATTATCAATTTAAAAAAATGGCATATATCAAAAAAGCCATAGATTGGTGTAAGTATCGTGATATTGAATATAGTACAAAAACAGATGATATTAAGAAATTTTGTGAAGAATATGAAAAGGAGTTTGAGTGGTTATAAAATGTTGGAAGTTGGAATAAAAGCACCAGATTTTGAATTGTTAGATCAAAATGGTGATACTGTTACTTTAAGTCAATATTTAGGCAAGAAAGTTGTTTTATATTTTTATCCTAGAGATAATACGGCTGGTTGTACAAAACAAGCTTGTGGTTTTGCGGAAAACTACCCTCATTTTATTGAAAAAGGGGCAGAAGTTATTGGTGTAAGCAAGGATTCTGTTAAATCACATAAAAGATTTGAAGAAAAATATCATTTACCTTTTACGCTCATATCTGATCCTGATTTAATAGCTATTAAGGCTTATGATGTGTATAAAGAAAAAACAATGTATGGAAAGAAATCGATGGGCGTTGTTAGAACTACATATCTAATTAATGAAGAAGGTGTCATTGAAAAAGCGTTTGGAAAAGTTAAAGCCGCAGACAATCCAACACAAATGTTAAATGAGTTATAGGAGAATTTCATGATTAAATTAATAGCAACGGATATGGATGGAACATTTTTGAATTCCGATAAGCAATTTGATAAAGAATTCATTGATATCTTTTATGAAATGAAGAAACAAAATATTAAGTTTGCTATAGCAAGCGGAAATCAATATTATCGTTTATATCAAAAATTTATACCTTTAAGTGAACAAATGTATTTTGTGGCAGAAAATGGTGGATATATAGCCGCAGGAGCAAAAGAATTATATAGTAATATTATTAAGCCTGAGCATGTGAAACTTATTAGAAATGTATTACAGGATAATCAACGTGTTGTATTGGTTGTTTGTGGTAAAAAAGGTGCTTATGTTTTAAAAGAACATTTTAGTTTAAGAAATGAAGTGAAGAAATATTATTGTAATTATTCATTTGTAAATTCTTTTGATGAAGTGGATGATGATATTATTAAAATAGCAGTATATGATTATAAGCAGAAAGCTTATGAAATATTTGAGGAAATTAAAGATCAATTTCCATCAGAACTTCGCATAGTTACTTCTGGCAATGAATGGGTTGATATTCAAAATAAAGATGCTCATAAAGGAATAGGTATACAATTTCTACAAATGATTTATGATATAAATAAAGATGAATGTATGGCTTTTGGGGATCAAATGAACGATTATGAGATGCTTCAACAAGTAAAATATGGTTGTGCAATGGCTAATGCGGTGGAACCAATTAAGAACATAGCTTATGAAGTTATACAATCAAATGATGAACAAGGCGTATTACAAAAGATAAAGGATGTTTTAAAGAATAATGGAAAATATTAAATTAGTTGCTTTGGATATGGATGGGACATTATTAGATAATCATCTTAATATTAGACCATACACATACGATATATTAATGAAAATGCAAAATAAGGGTGTTGGTGTCGTTTTAGCTAGTGGTAGAGATATTATTTCGTTAAAAGAATTTGGAAATTTGTTGAATATCGATCAATTTCCAATGAGTGGCTATATATGTTTAAATGGATTAGAAATTTATGATTATCAAGGAGAATTATTATTTGAAGAAAATAAACTTCATAAGGAAGAAGCTTTAAAAGTATTTGAAGTTGCTAAAAAATATAATTTAGATATGGTCTTCTTTTTTAAAGATGTATTATATATTGTTGAAAATGCCCATACAAATATTTTGACACAACATTTTGTTGGTATGCCAAAATATATGGTTGAATCTATCAATGATATACCATTACATGAATTCAATGATTTAAGAAAGATAGCTTTAATGCAATCATCATCAATTATTGAAGATATGCTTAGTAAAATAGACGAAAAAGATTATGATTATTGCCGAGTTGACAATGACTGGGTTGAGGTGAATCCTTTAAATATACATAAAGGAAGTGCTTTAAAACAATATACATTACTCAAGAAAATTGATATAGAAGATACTATAGCTTTTGGTAATGGTGAAAATGATATAGAAATGATAGAAACAGCTGGATTAGGTATAGCAATGGCTAATTCCTTTGATAGTGTTAAAGCTATTGCGGACGACGTGTGTTTAGATAATGAAAGTGATGGTATAGCTGTTTATTTAGAAAAATATTTATGAGAGAGAAGATAATATGAATTACAATAATATGGAACTGTTATCAATTCCTTTACCAGAGGATTTGATGAAATTAAAATGGAATGGTTATTACGATTTAGTCAAAGAAATGATTGATATAAGACTAGAAAAAGATATCCCTGATTTATTGAAACAACGTTTGTTGTTTGAAAAAGAAATACTTGATGACTTGTCAAGAGAGTTTATTTATTCTAAGCGAGAAGCATTGGATTTATTAATAAATAATATTGATGGTTTTGATGAAGAAGAGTTTAATCAATTGTTTAAAGAAAATGCTTTAGAATTTTTATTTGTCGATGGGAAGATAATGTTTAAAGGAGATATTTTAGATAATCTTATCTATACTAGAGAAAAATATAATATTAGAGCAAGAAAAATAAATAAAGATATTTCACCTTGGTATGATGATAATACTAAGTTGTTGGATAAAGTTATTAGTAAATTAGAGGATAAGAAAGAATTATTCTATTTAATACATGTGAAATTATCCATGAAAGTTAAAGAAGAATATCAACAAAATAAAAAAATACGTGTATGGTTACCAATTCCTATAGAGTATGCACAAGTTGAAGATTTTAAAATCATTGATACTTCTGATGGTTTAGTAGAAATAAATCATAATGATGTAGATCATCGAAGTGTTTATTTTGAAGTAAATGATAATCAAGAAGTTAGTGTAGAATATCAATTTGTAAATCATGTTAAATATCAAAAATTAGATCCTGATATTGTAAGCAATGATATATTAGATGGTTATTTAGAGGAAATGGAACCGCATATAGTATTTACATCGTATTTAAAAGAATTGGTTAATGATATTATTGGAAAAGAAACCAATCCATTAATTAAAGCGAGAAAGATTTATGATTATATTACATCACATGTGATGTATTCATATGTGAGACAATACTTAACTCTACCACCAATAAGCAATTATATAGCAACAGGATTAAAAGGAGATTGCGGATTACAAGCGATATTGTTTATAACAATGTGCCGTATTGTAGGAATTCCTGCAACATGGCAAGCTGGTTTATATGCTACACCTTTGACGATAGGCAATCATGATTGGGCAAGATTTTATGTAGCACCTTATGGATGGTTGTATGCTGATTGTTCTTTTGGAGGAAGTGCTTATAGAAAAGGTTCAAAGTTAAGACATGATTTTTATTTTGGACATATAGATCCTTTTAGAATTCCAAGTGCTCAAGCTTTACAAGGTGATTTATATCCAAAAAACAATTATGTAAGAAGAGATCCGTATGATCATCAAACAGGTGAAATTGAATATATTGATGGACGTATGAATCAAACGTTTTATGAACAAAATATGGAAATCAAAAAAATTATAGAAACAAAAAAATGCTAATTATCTGCATTTTTTAAAATGGACAAAATTTTTTTAGAAAAAAATAAAAAAAGTACTTGCAAAAGGATAAGGAAGA
>JAJQFG010000050.1 GCA_021201315.1 Erysipelotrichaceae bacterium | reverse complement strand
TATATAGGATAAAGATCTTTATGTCTTTAGGTAGATGAGATTACGCTTACTTTTTATTCTTATACACAATAGTTACACGCAATACCATACCAATTAAAATTGAAGTTATTATATTATATGATAAATATATACTGTAATTGCCATATTCTTCTATACTAAGGATAAAAGTAAAAGTAGGCAATGAAATAAATAAAATATATTTTAATAAAACATTGCCTACTGTATAAACAATATTTACCTTAGTTAAGTTATTTTTATATATAGTTATTAATTAACTCCTTTCTTTAAAGATAAAAACAAATAAACTGCTCCATATGGTAATAATATATATAAAATAACCGATCTAAAAATTAATAATGTATCGTATCTTACAGAGAATAACAATTCCGAAAAAACATAAGCTGCTATTAAAAAATATAATGAATTATTAGTTATTCTTAACACATGTGTAATTTTTGCAAAAACAAATCCAAAACATATCATATATAAATATCCAAATCCTGTAAAATTATAGTATAATTCAGCAAATATGGAAGAACTTAAACCTCCATAATAGTACAAAGGATTAAAAACTTCATTTAATGTAACTAAAAATGGGTTTCTATCAAAAAATAAATTCGGAATTACAACTAAGAATTGATTTATGTAAGTTTTTCCATAAATTGGTTCAACTACAGAAGGACAATTTTTAATAACATTAGCAATAGTAGTAAATGTAACACCTGTTTCTCTTAAAAATAAAAAAATAGGATTATTTTGAATTATATAAATTAAAAAATTTTGATTAGTATATAAATTGCTTCTAAAATAAGAAGTACTTACAAGAATAACTAATAGAATATACCCATAAATACAATATTTAAGAATTTTCCTATAATTTATAGATTTAAGTTTATAAATATATACCGCACAAAAAAATGCCACTATTTTTATAATTATCATTCTACTGCCAGTCATTAAATATAAACCTGCATACAATATAACAAAAAACATTACTAATCTTCTCATTTTTTTATTTTCATAGTCACTTACAAAAATCATATATAATCCAATTGGAAAAAAATTAGAAATGATAGCAATATAATTTCTTGCACTAATTTCCTGATTCATTCTACCTAAATAACCCATAGAGATTGTTTCACTAGCATTTTGAAACAAATATACTAATGTAAATGGTAAACTAACAATTAGAATTATAATACCTGTATATTTTAAAATAGTATTTATTTTTTTTATATTGCATTTACTTATTATCAAGTTTGATTTTCTTCTAAACTTAAATTTTATATTATAAATAGAGAACCACATATAAGAGCATACTAAAAATAATAAACATTTCAAAATAAAAATTAATGTATGATAATATACATCCATTGAAATACCTAAATCCATAATTAAATAAAGCTCCATATTATCACCTTTTGTGAAAAAGTAAATAATATGGTGTCCTAATACAAATAATATTGAAACAACAACAAAAATAAACATTAATGAAATTCTCTTTTCAAAAATAAATAAAGATATTAAGATAAAAGAATACATAATAATTCCTAATAACAACATTGAATAAATACAATCTTCTTTATTATTCCAATCCAATATAAGCAATTTATCAATTAAAATTAATAACAAAAATAAAATTAAATAAAAAAAGTAATTGTTGCAAGTTTTCTTTTATTTATCATCTAAAGCCTCTTTTATTACTTCTAAATATTGATAACCATAATATTCATCAGGCTCTAAATAAGTTCCTTCTCCCCACTCATTCCAAGCATTAATATACACGAAGTCGTCATCATCTACAATTTTTTTATTTCTAATAAATTATTTTTGAAATTTTGAGGTGATGTTTTAGTTACCACAGTACCTTTATTACCTCTTCTTGGAGTATTATCCCACATTGGAAAAGTACCATAATATATTCTCTTTTCTTTGCTTATTTCTGCACAATTTTTCAATGTAAGTTTGTATAATTCGTTTGCTGAAATTTTTCTTTCTAATATTTCACATTTAAAAATATTATTTAATGTTGCTTTTATACCACAAGTAAATAAATATAATAATCGATTAATTTTTTTCGTTTATGACAAATAGAATATCCTGGTTCAAAATTATAATATGCATCAAAACAATTAGTTCTCTTTTCTATTTTCCCATTTGTATTACCTACAACCAAGTATATTCCATCAAAACCATCTTTTATTGCTAGCGTATTCCATAAATCTCTCATTTCTGCTAGGCACTCTATATCAGCACTTTTATAAATGTGCAATACTGGTTTATTATCAATTTTTAGATATCTTTTATCCTTAAAAAATCTAGATAAATAATTATAATGATTTGTCCAATCCAATTCATCACCATACGTTTGTTCCATTAAAATTTCATTTTTTTTATCATACCATGTTCTTGTCCAAGTTTCATTGGCCCAACAGATAGTGTATTTTAAATCAATATGAGTATTTTCTAATAGTTTTTCCATAGGAGTACCCATCAAAATCTTACCATTAAACCAATAGTGATAAAAACATAATGCATAAATATTGTATTTTTTCATTAAATTTGACTGCATTTTTAATGTGTTTTCAAAATCATAATTTAAGTCATAGTATCCATTTTTTGGTATTCTAGGTTGAATATGATTCTTATATAATTTTTTTGCTCGTTTAACAGCTGTCCACTCTGTATAACCTTTCCCCCACCACTCATCATTTTCTTTGAAGGTATGATATTGTGGTAAATACATACATATTAATTTCATTTTTTAACCTCCCTCATGTAATATGCAAAAAAACGCTTAATTAAAGAACTTACTAATATAAAAATATAATATATTTTTTTTATTACATTAATTCTTCCTGTAGTAACATTGTCTTCATGCCTTCTATATAATATCAACTTTTCATCTAATAAATATACAGTTCCATATATTTCAGCAATAATACCTATCCATTGATCATGCATAGCAATATTTCGAGGAATTGGTAATATATATTTTTTTAAACTTGCGTTGAAAGCCATACAACATCCTTGATAACTATTTTTTATAATATTTTTAAAAACTCCTCTTTTAGCTTTTGCTTCCAAGAATAATGATTTATTTAACAAATTTAAGTTAGAATCAACAATTTCTGTATTATGTAAAACTAATATATTATCAGCTTTAGTCAGATATCTCATCATTTCAATAACTTTATTTTCTTGCCATATATCATCTTGATCAGAGAGAAATATATATTTTCCATTACATTTTGATATAGCATTTTCGAAATTACTAATCACACCCTTTTCTTCACAAAAATATATTTTTATCCTTTTGTCATTGCTATATAATTCATTTAAAACTTTCAATGTGTTATCAGTAGAATCATTTATTGAAATAATAAGTTCATCATTGTCTGACAGTTGACATAATATTGATTGTATTTGTTCATTTATATATTTTTCTCCATTATATACAGCCATCGCAACAGAAATAAAGTTATTATCCATAATAGTTTTCCTCCTTACAATTAACACAATAGTAATATTTTCTCTTTTATTTATTCCTATTAATTACAACTTAACATTTCAATAGTTAAATTTTTTCTTTCTGAAATATCTATTTATATTCTTTATTTTTCAAATAATTTATACTGACTTCAAGAAGATTTCTACATATTATGTTAATATAAAAATGTTACATAATTAATATTCATAAAATACTGCAGTAAATATTGTTTTCTATTTATAAATCAACAAAATAATCACTATAATTTTCAGCTAAGTTAAACCATATAGAATTAATATATTCAAAACTTTTCATTTGATAACACTTTTAAAATAAATTTTTAAATATTTTATCCATCTTAATATCAACATTGCAATCATCAAAATTCCTCATATAAAATTCTCTTACATGATTTTTAACTTCATAAATGTTATTTAAATAATTTAAAACTTCATAATCGTAAAATTCATTTATATTTATGCCTAAACTATTTGATTTAACTAATTCCTCTGTATCACCTTTAATACTATTTAAAATTGGTAACCCCATTTGAAAATAATCAACACTTTTCATAGTTAGACCAATTTCAACATTATTTTTATATATATTAATCCCAAAATAACAATCCTGAAAAATATATGATTTTCTATTTTCATCAAAAATCATTCCAAAATATTCTGTCTCAACATTAATTGAATTCATCCTATTTAAAAAGATATCTTTCTTTTCTCCAGTACCAATAACCTTTAATTTAACAGGTTTAATCATTTGTAATTTTTTTATAACTAATTCTATTTTGTCGATATCTATTAAATTATTGATTGAGCCTAGATATGCTAAAGTGATTTTATCTATATATTTTTCTTCTTTAATATTTATAAAGTTTCCATTATCATGTTTTAGCAAATAAAAAGTTTGGATTTTATTATTATCCAAAAACTTATTAAGAATCTTTCTATAATAATCACACTCAACTATGACCATATTGGAGTAATTAATATTTTTATTTCTTATATTTTTCCAAAAATTTAAAATAGGATATAAAAAAACGCATTCATTGGAAAGCTTTCAGGCCATAAATCAATGACATCATAAATCAAAATAAAATCCATCTTTTTCTTAAGCAAAGATATATTTTTTACAATTGAATTAGGTGGAACTAAAGAATATACTAAATCTGGATTTTCTTTCTTAATAATTTTGGCAATCTTTATTGAAAAAATATAATGTGATAACAATCTTCTAAAAGATAAATTCTTTTTATATGATAAAACATTTACATATGTTAAATCATTTTTATATTTAGTGATTTTCTCTTTAGTTTTATGATCAAAATTAGAAGTAATCAATATTACCTTATAACCTTTATTTTCAAAATAATTTTTTATATATTTTAATCTTTTTTCATACCAATCAAAACAACTTATTAAAATTACTTTCTTCATTTTTACTCCTTGTCTTATCAACATATCAAAATACTTCAATATAAAACTTTTTCTTCATATTATTAACTTTACTCATCATATTTTCTAACCATATAAAATAAACTATCACTTAAATGTGAATATATTTTATTTTAAATAGCTTATAGTATATATTTCTTTTTGCCAATTTCAAATGTAATTATCTTGATTAAATATCTTGCACCTTCTGTGTTCGTAAATTTAGAAATATTAGTGTAGAATTCATATCAGTTTTCGATAAATTATATTATATACATCCAATAGCAACTGTTATCATAAACATTAATAACTAATATACACGAAATGTTTCTTTAGTTTGTAGTCAAAATAAAAACAAACACTTATAATTTATTTATATATCAAATATTTGTTTTATCTGCTATCTTATATAATTTAAAATAGTCTTTTACTCCTAGTTGTTTTCCAGATGATACTAACTATATTACTTTGATTATGAGTTTCACCATAAAAGTTAAATCAGTCATCTCTCATAAGATTATCAAAAAAAAGTTAGATTACTTTATTTTCTCAAAATAAATTTCGTATTAAATCATCACTTTAAATATAAATACGGTTATTATCAATATTGATTAAAACTAATAATTATTGTTATTCATTACTTCATATATAATGTTTTATGATACTTTCCTTACTGGAGTCCCAACATATGTTCCATTTTCAGTTATATCATTTAATACAACACTACCAGCACCTATTATCACATTAGAACAGATATTTATATTATTGATAAGACTACATCCAGTTGCGATCCATGTTTGTGCTCCTACATAAACAGTTCCAGAAAGATGGGATCCTGGAGATATATGAACATAATCTTCAATAATACAATCATGATCAATAGTACTTGATGTATTTATAATACATCCTTCACCTATCTGTGCATCAGCATTGATAACTGCATTTGCCATAACTACTGTACCTTTAGCTATATAGATTGTTTCATCAATAACTGCTGATGGATGAATAAGTATAGGTATATTAGCATCCTTCTCTTTTAATATATTCATAATTTTTTTCCTTATAGCATTGTTTCCGATACCAACAAAGAAATCATAATCAGCATATTTATCTATGTCATCACTAGTACCAACAACTTGATATTTTCCATTTGATTTTTTAGTTATATCATCATCAAGAAATATAATATCTTTATAGCCATTAAGCTTTGCTATATCTGCAATGACTTTACCATGACCGCTTGCTCCAATTATTACTAGCTTATTCATTGATTGTACCTCTAAACCCTTCCATAGTTGCACTTGTTTCACTGCTAATACCTTCTCTTTTTACAAAAGCTTTCATAACAGTCATAAATATAATCTTGACATCAAGTATAAAGCTTACATGATTAACATACCAGACATCAAGATCAAACTTATCATCCCATGTTATAGTATTTCTGCCATTAACTTGTGCCCATCCAGATAATCCTGGTTTAACATCATGTCTATGTTTTTGATGTTCATTATACAATGGAAGATATTTGACTAATAAAGGTCTTGGACCAATAATACTCATATCACCCTTTAATATATTGAAAGCTTCAGGTAATTCATCCAAGCTTGTTGAACGCAAGAAAGCACCAAACTTTGTGAGTCTTTCTTCATCTGGAAGAAGTTCACCATTGCCATCTCTTTTATCAGTCATAGTTCTAAATTTATAAAGATTAAATATCTTTTCATCTTTACCTGGTCTTTCCCGTTTAAAGAGTATTGGGCTTCCTAGCTTTATTCTTACTAGTATGGCTATAATAATATATAGCCAGCAAAACACTATAAGAGCTGCTAATGAACAAATAATATCTAGAATTCTTTTAATATATTTAGCATACATTATTCAAAACATCCTTTTACAATTTCAATAATAATATCCTGCTGTTCCTTTGTCATCTTGTTGTCACTAGGAAGACACAAACCTCTATTAAATATATCAGCACCAACATCTGTTGTTCCTGATTCTATATAAGCATTGGTATTAGCTCTGCCATTGCCATTTCTAGTAATGAATGGATTCATTCTATAAATAGGCTGCATATGCATTGGCTTCCATATTGGTCTGCCTTCTGCATTATATTTAGCAAGTGTTTCCAATATTTCTGTAGGACAGCTCTTGCCCTTCTCAGATATATATAAGGCTTTACTGTCATCTCTGACTTGTTGACACATTGCATCAGAATCAATGATCATACAACTTAACCAGTAGTTTGGTATACTATTTTCTTCATCAAATGGATTCATTGAGACTGGTAAGTCTTTGAATCCTTCTTTATATCTTTCATAAATAGCTTTCTTTTGAGCTATATGTTCCTCTAAATGAGGAATCTGTCCTCTAACAACACCTGCTATAACATTACTCATTCTATAGTTATAGCCTAGCTCTTCATGCTGATACCAGGGAGCTGCTTCTCTTGATTGTGTAGACCATTTTCTTACCTTATTAGCAGCAACAATATCATCTGTTAATAACATACCCCCAGAAGATCCTGTAATAATCTTGTTTCCATTGAATGATATAGCATTATAATCACCAAAAGAACCAGTCTGAACACCTTTATAAGACGCTCCTAAAGATTCAGCAGCATCTTCAATAATAATAGCATGATGTTTCTTGCACACTTTCTTGATTTCATCAATCTTACCAGGTACACCATAAAGATGTGCTACTACAACAACCTTAACTTCAGGATAAATCTCAAAAGCTTTTTCTAATGCTATTGGGTCCATATTCCATGTATCATATTCAATGTCTATGAATACTGGTATACCACCTTCATAGACAACAGGATTTACAGTTGCATCAAAAGTCATATCTGAACAAAAAACCATATCCCCTGGTTTAACACCTGCCAATTTAACTGCCATATGAAGTGCTGCAGTCCCTGCACTTAATGCTACTGCATATTTGCAGCCTACTTTTTCACATATCTGTTTTTCAACTTCATTGATATTAGCACCAACAGTTGACATCCAGTTTGTTTCATAGGCTTCCTTGACATATTCAAGTTCCTCCCCGTGCATAGTAGGACTTGAAAGCCATATCTTATTTTCAAATCTCTCTATCAAATCATATTCCCCCTAAACATTCACTGTCTCACTTTCATTTTGACTTACATGAACTTTTCTTTTGATTTTTTCTTCCTTCTTGTAATGATATGTAGGTACTAGTTCCTGTACCAATGCTCTCATATCATCTGTTTCTGCATATGCTGCTTTCTTTAGATCATCCAGTTTATCAAGGAATGTATCCTCATCAATATCTATTGGTTTACCTATATGTATCAGATGGTTAGGTGTATCCTGCATGCCTTCTTCATCCATCAGTAATTCTTCATAGAGTTTTTCTCCAGGACGTAGTCCTGTATAAACAATAGGTATATCTATATCTGGTTCATAACCAGATAGTTTTATAAGGTTTCTAGCCATATCGGCAATCTTTACTGGTTCACCCATATCCAATATAAATATCTCTCCACCTTTAGCATATGCTCCTGCCTGTAATACAAGTGAAACTGCTTCAGGAATTGTCATAAAGTATCTAATAATATCAGGATGGGTAACAGTTACTGGACCACCTTCTTTGATTTGTTTTTTGAATAATGGTATAACTGAACCATTTGATCCCAATACATTGCCAAATCTTACTGCTACATAATCTGTTTCAGATCGATTATTATAGGTTTGTATGATCATTTCACATAACCTTTTTGTTGCACCCATGATATTGGTTGGATTGACTGCCTTATCTGTTGATATAAGAATCATCTTGTCTGTTCCATATCTATCTGCAGCTTTTACTACATTGAGTGTTCCAAACACATTATTCTTGACTGCTTCATTTGGACTATCCTCCATCAATGGCACATGTTTATGTGCTGCTGCATGATAGACAATATCTGGTCGATATGTTTCAAATAGCTTGTTGACCTTTGTTGTATTTCTTACAGAAGCAATAAGTGTTTCTAACTTTAAATCAGGATAATCATGTTTTAATTCCAATTGAATATCATAGGCATTGTTTTCATAAATATCTACAATAATAAGTTGTTTTGGATTCTTGGAAGCTATTTGTCTACACAACTCACTTCCAATAGAACCTCCACCACCTGTAACCATAACCGTCTTTCCCGTAACGTATTCCATGATTTCATCAAGATTCACTTGTATCTGTTCCCTGCCAAGTAAATCCTTGATTTCAACTTCCTTAAAATCAGACAAATGAATCTCTCCATTCACCATCTGATAAATACCTGGAAGTTTCTTTATTTTGCATTTGGTTTCTTTACAGATATTCAATATTTCAGCTATCTCTTTTCTATCCACTGATGGCATGGCAACTAATATTTCATCAATATTGTATTTCTTGGCTGTTTCAATAATCTTATCTCTTCCGCCAGCAATATTAACATCATGAATATTTCTATGATGTTTAGATACTTCATCATCAATGAAACAAACAACTTCCTTATTTACATAATCAGAAGTCAGTATCTCTCTATAAACCTTCTCACCAGCTTCACCAGCACCAATAATCATAACTCTCTCAAGTCTGTCACTAGATTTTCTTTCATTTCTCATCATTCTTAGAAACCTATAACTAAAACGACTTCCACCTACTAACATAGTAATCAAAAGAAAATAAATAAAATAACATGTTCTAGGTAGATTATTACCTGATAACTGATAAACTGGCACATTGATAACACTACATAATATTGTAGCAACCACAATATTCTTTAACTCCTCTACAGAAGCAAACTGCCAAAGGCTATGATAAAGCTTATTGAAACCAAAAATAAAAACATTCAATAAAACTACCACAAAAATCATATGTCCCATATGATTCATATATAAAGGTTCATTAAAACCATTAAACCTTAAAAACAACGAACCATAAGAAGCAACAACAATACTAAAACAATCCAACGCCACTAATAATACCTGCCTGAGTGTTAGCTGTTTATCTTTAAACAATATCTATCATCTCCCCCTAACTAATAAAAAAAGAACATAGTTCTCCTATCCAATTAATAGTTAATTGGACTCAATATCTATGTTCAAGAAATCTATACATGTGGACACCATCATGTATACCAACCTTTGCATTTTAATTTTGTTTGTATAGTTCTGCGAAATATACAAAAAAAATAAATAAGACAATATATGTCTATATAGCAATTCCTTTATTCGCTATACATGATTTTTTTTATGTATTTTTTAGTTATTCTAGAAATACAGGATTTTCTTACAGCTATTTTTGGATTTTTCTAATTTGAGCTCTTTTAATTTCACGAGTTGGATGAACATAGATATTTAGAGTAATGTAGGTATCAGAATGTCCTAATATTTCACTTAATATTTTAGGATCCATACCACAAGCAATACATTTAGTAGCAAATGTATGTCGTAAAGCATGGTAAGTTAGATTAGAGATTTCAAGTATCTTGCATATTCTTTCATATCTTCTTTCTACAGTTCTAGGTTCAGCAGGTACATCACTCTTATTAGTAATGATATAGTCTGCTTGTTGACCATCAGAGAATTGTTTATAAGCTCTTACATATTCTATTAAGAAATCTGTCATTGGTACTTCTCTTTTAGAAGATTTTGTTTTAGGATCTAAAATCATGAGTTGAGTTTTAACACCTTCAATATCATAGACTTTTACTCTTTCGACAGTTCTTCTTACATAGATGATACCTTCATTTAAATCAATATCATTCCATGTTAGACCACATACTTCACCTAATCTTAATCCAGTATACAAAGATATGTATATTGGTAGTGTTTTGTGATTAAGATTAGCTTCACAATAAGCAGCTAATAGATCAGTTTCTGGTTGTGTGAAGATTTCTACCTTAGTATCACTATGTGGAATAGATATACGAGATAAATCAATATGTTTAATATTGTATTTATATTCAGCATATTCTAAACAACCTTTTAATACAGTACGTATTGTATTTAGTGTACTATTAGATAACTTGTCTTCAGTCTTAAATTTAATAAACAAATCACAGAAATCACTATCAGTCCATTGATCAATATCTTTATCAATAAATAGTCTATAAAGATGATGATTCAAGACAACAACATACTTGTCATATGAAGATGGTTTTATTGAAATCTTTTTTAGCTTTAACCATTCTTGTGATGCTTGTGAAAACTTCGTTTCTACTTGAAGCATTGAATTTCCTCCTTTCTTTAAAGATAAATTCATTAAAGCATGTTGAGATTGATTGTTATAGGAAGAAGAAAAATTCATTTTTTATAAAATGAACTTTTCTCTTTTCAAGATTTAAAAAGTATGATATTATATGTGTCGGTGATTCCTGTAATCTACGACAAAACTTATACTTTTTAGAATTAATGTATGAATCAATAAAGGTATATATTAACCCTTTAGGGTTATTGTATACCTTTTATTATCTCATTAAATTGATTGTATTTTTCTTCACTATAGTCTTTGAATAATTCAAAAAACTTATATACCAATAAAATATCAATACCATTAACACCTAACCAAAACATATCAATACAAACATTCATCAACTCATCATCATGATTACTTAATAAAGCATTTTCATTAATATCAAACAAAAAAATAAGTTTCTCAATAATATTATATCTAGGTACTTTTCTATTATTTTCATACTGTGCTATTCTAACTGCAGCACCACCCTCATTAAAACCAAGTAAAACACCTAACTCTGACTGAGTTAGATTCTTCTTTTTTCTTAATACTTTAATGCGTTCTCCTATTTTTCTCATAAATTTACCTCCAGCATATATTTTAACATTTCTCTTATAGCAAATCATTGAACTATAAGTTCAAAAGACTTGCTATTAAATTATGCTCAAAAGTATATAAAATATACTAAAAAAAGATAAACAAAAACACCTGTTCATTAAGAACAGGTGTTATTTTATTGATACTATAATTCATTTGATAATTTGTTGTTAGATGAAAAGTATATTTCATTAGTTGGTTTAAGATAAATTAACTTATTATCAATTTGATCAAACAAAGTAAATCCACAATTTTCATAATATTCTCTTAAATGAATATCATCAATACAATCAATATGAGTCACTACACTAGGAAAAAGTTTATATATATCTTTAATTTTCAAAAATATCATAAACATCAAAATATCTCCAGTAATATATTGATTATTTCCATTAGTATAATTTTTTGACAGTTGACCAATCAATAATGATTTTACATTTTTACCTAAAGGATATGTCGTTCCAAACATCATTCTTTTATCATTTCGACTTAATTTACTATTGATTTCAACATTACTTTGACCTAAACAATATATACCAACTAAAAATTTTTGACCATTTTCAATCTGTGCATAAACTAGATAAGTTCTTGTTAATCCAATTCTTTCGAAATCATATGCTTTAGTATGTATAAAGTTTTCAACATCAGGATTTAAAGGTGATGAAAATGTATCAAGAATTTTTCTAATGTCATCTATTTTGACATTTTGATTAATTAAATCAAATAAAGAAATACATTTATATACCATACTCTTCTAATCCTAGAAAATCAATAATATCTTTACCTTCAAGATTTTCACAATCAGGTATTTCATCAAGTATTAACTCATGTTTTTCACTATTCATAATTTCAATAAATCTACCAACATTATCTTCTGTAATATAATAAGTATCAAAAAAACTACTCGTCGCCATCAATATTCCTTCTTTCTTTAAATATCTTAAGTAACAGAGCAAATTCAAGCAATTTTAGTATATCTTAACTATTCTCATTAAACCATTCATTAATGGCTGGTCTAAGATTCTCTGAAACATTATTCATATCCATTGCTTTATGTAGTGACCAATCAGTATTTTGCATCAAACCAATAAGATTCTTAATCGTAGTTTCAAGTATACTTTTATTAATTAATTTTTCAACAAAATCTTCCATCTTCGCTTCTTCTCCTTTCTCTTCTTCAATCAAATCAAAAATATCCTCATTTTCCGCTAATGCAGCAATCATATAAACTAAATACTTAGGTAATGTTCCTAAACTGTTAAGAAACTGATAACTTTCTTCTTCACTTATATCATAAACATTAAACCATTTGATTAATATCTTTAATTTTGGATGATGAAACCATTCAGGATTAGCTATTCTTAGATTTAATACATGAAATGGACTATTACCTATCATTGGTTGTAATTCATTTGATACATGATATAAATCATATAATGTTGTTGTATTCCATGATATTTTTGATGTAGTAACAACTAAAGTATCAACCACATAATCTTGATGTGTTGTTTTAGTAATACGCAAGTTGGTGCTTGCGTTATATTGTAAAACTCTATAAAACATGTGATAATTCTTTTTAGTTTCAATTTCAATACCTTTAAGAAATACAAATTCTTGTTCATTTTTTAAATGAACTGTAACT
>JAJQFG010000053.1 GCA_021201315.1 Erysipelotrichaceae bacterium | reverse complement strand
TCTTCCTTATCCTTTTGCAAGTACTTTTTTTATTTTTTTCTAAAAAAATTTTGTCATGTAAAAACAGTTCGGATTTTCCGAACTGTAACTTACTCATGGCAACTTTTTTCAATAGCTTTTATAAACGCAGATCTAATACCCGCATCCTCTAAAGCCTGCACACCTCTAATTGTAGAGCCACCTGGAGAACACACTTGATCCTTTAATACACCAGGATGCAATCCTGTATCAAGTTGCATCTTTCCAGCTCCAGCTACAGTTTGAGACGCTAGCTTATAAGCCATTTCTCTAGGAACACCTTCTTTAACAGCTCCATCAGCTAAAGACTCAATCACCATATAAACAAAAGCAGGTCCACATCCACTCAACGTGCCAGCCCCGTTCATTAAATGACTAGGGACAACTTCAACACTACCAATAGAAGCAAACAACTCATAAGTGAACTGAAACTCTTCTTCTGTCAAAGAATATTGTCCTTCAATAAGTGACATACCATTTAAAACTAAAGCGGGTGTATTAGGCATTACAAATATATGTCTTGTTGTTTCATCCAATAAATCATTATACCTTTGATAATCATAACCTAATACAATAGATATAACAGCTTTATTTTTTAATGAATCTTTCAATGGTTTAATAACCCCTTCAACAACTTGAGGTTTAACCCCAATAAAAACAATCTCACTCTTTTCAACAATCTCTTTTTCACTACTTGCTTTATGGATCTGATATTGATCAAGCTTATCAAGCTGAGAAGAAACGATATCATAAGCTATCATCTCTTCACCTTTTAAAAAACCTGATTGAGCAATACCACAGGCAATAGCACCCGCCATATTACCCATACCAATAAAACCTAATTTATACATAACTTAATCCTTATAATCTTCTATTTTTAAGAAAAACTGGACCATCGTCATCTTCATCAACTGTTTCTGTATCAAACATAGTTACTCTTGTTTTTGAATCAGTTGGACTTACTTGTTTTTGTACATTTGATTTTGGTTGATCACCGTTTTCATCTAAATTATTTTCAAAACCAGTAGCTATCACTGTAACAATCACTTGATCATCTAAATTGTCATTAATAGCAACACCTAAAATTGTATTAACCTCATTACCAACAGCTTCTCTAATAGTTGCTAAAGCTGTATTAGCATCATATAAAGTAATATTAGGTCCACCAGTAACATTAACAATAGCATCTTGAGCACCAGCAATAGAAACATCCAATAATGGAGAAGAAATAGCTCTTAAAGCAGCTTCTTCTGCTTTATTTTCACCATCACTCATACCAATACCAATTAATGCAGAACCACGATCTTTCATAACAGAAGAAACATCAGCGAAATCCAAATTGATAAATGCAGGAATAGCAATCAAGTCTGTAATTGTTTGCACTGCTTGTCTTAAAACATTATCTGCTTCTGTAAAAGCTTCAGACATAGGTTTTCTACCAATAGCTTCTAACAATCTATCATTAGAAACAACAATAATAGAATCCACATTCTCTCTTAATTCAGCTAAACCAGACTTTGATTGACGAATAACTTTTGGCCCTTCAAACATAAATGGAGAAGTAACAACACCAACAGTTAAAGCACCTAAATCCCTAGAAATCTTAGCAACCACAGGTGCTGCACCTGTTCCAGTGCCACCACCCATACCAGCAGCAATGAAAACCATATTAGCACCATCTAACGCTTCTTTAATTTCTTCTTCAGTTTCTAAAGCAGCCTTTCTTCCAACTTCTGGATTTCCTCCAGCACCTAAACCATGTGTTAAATCTTTTCCTAAAACAATCTTATTATCAATATCGATGCCTTTTAAAACTTGAGCATCTGTATTAGCTACATAAAACTCAACACCTCTAACACCATCTTTAGCCATTCTAGAGACAGCATTGCAGCCTCCTCCACCAACACCAATAACTTTAATCTTAGCAACTTGCACAAAATCCATATTCGTATCCATCTTTATCCTCACCTTTATTCTTCTTCGCTAAAAAAGTTTTCAATCGCTTTACTTAGCTTACCTTTCTTTTTCTCATTATCATTTGTCTTAGCTTTCGTTAAACCTTTAAATCGTATACTCATCGTTCCTGTAACATCTGGTAGAACTAAAGAAGATTCCATTGTTCCAAAAATTTTTGATCTATCAATCAAATAATACATCATTCCCAAACAAGAAACAAAAGACATATCTCTTGCACCAATTGTATCAGGTCGATAAATCCTAACAGGAGATCCTAACACTCTAGTTGAAATCTTATCAATTTGTGGTAATTCACCACCACCACCAACAATAACAGTTTCATAACTTCTACCATCATTAATAATATCAATCTTACCTTTAATAACACCCATAATTTCTTCAACACCCTTAATCAAAACCTGAGAAAGATCTTTTTGAGTGTAATGTTTTTCAAAATCTTTATCCTGCGTCGTATGTATAATATCTTCATCGCCTATATCTTCTTCGCAAGTACCATATTTTACTTTATATATCTCAGCTTTATCCATTGGAATTTGCCAAGTCGTAGCAATCTTTTTAGTCAAATCATAACCACCAACATGAGCTTGAGCAATATATTTTAAATACCCACTCTCAAAAAAAGCAATGGTCGATGAACGATATCCTATATCAATTAAAATAGCACCTTCTTGCAAATAAACCTCATCAAATGCTTCTTTAGCACATGCATAAGCATTAATTGTGATATCTAAAACCTCAAGGCCTGCTTTTTCAACTGCATTGATATAACTATAAAGAATTTTCTTTTTAGTCGTAATAATCAATGATTCTGCTTTCAATGAAGCAGATTTTTGGCCTATCGGCACATCTTTCATTGTTTTGGTATCTAGTTGAAACATTGTTGGGATAACTGAAATAATCTCTTCATCTTTTTCTAGTTCAAAACGTTTTGATAAACGCAATGCCCTAACAACATCTTCACTTGTAATTTGATCTAAAGGAGAATTGACTTTTGTAATGCCATCGCTTTGATAGATATGGGCATGGATAGAAGGAATACATAACGCAACGCGCGTAATAGGTGCCCCTAAAGTTGTTGAAGCTTCATGAATCAATTGCTTAATTTCATCAATAACCACTTCACTATTTTCAATATTTCCTTTTTTTATACCATGACTAGTAATCTTTTTAGCAAACAAGATATTGATATTGGCACTTACAGATTCTCCAACAAGCAATTTAACTGTTGCACTTCCTATATCTAATACTGCATATATATCCTTCATAACTTTCTCCTTAAAAACTTCTTAACTATTGTATCATATTTTTTTCGTTAAGAAAACACATAATATTGAAAGAAAATATCTTTTTTATCGAATCATTTCTCCCAATTCACTAATATAACTTCTTTTTGTAATTCAACCTTAAAACGATCAAACACAGTTTTTTCAACCAACAAGATTAACTCAAGTATATCCTTAGCACTTGCATAACCATTATTCACAATAAAATTAGAATGCTTTGGTGATACTTGTGCACCACCAATCTCATAACCTCTTAAACCACATTCATCGATATACTTCCATGCTGGCTTATCATCTGGATTTCTAAAAACACTACCAGCACTCGCAAAATTCCATGGTTGAGAAGACATACGCTTTTCTTTTCTCTTATCTAAAACATGCATAATGTCTTTTGGATCACGAGGCATCATAGTAAATGTAGCTTCTATTAAAATCCAATCTTTATGTTCTTGAAGTAAAGAATGGCGGTATGAAAATTGCATTTCTTCTTTATTTAAAGTCATCAATTCATATTTGTCATTTAATATTAATGCTGAAGTAAAAACATCACTAATACAATATTTATAAGCACCAGTATTCATATAAATGCCACCACCAATTGTGCCAGGTATGCCACCCATAAACTCAAAGCCACTTAAACCAACTTTTGCAGCCTCATAAGCCAAATAAATCATACCTACGCCAGCTTGTGCCTTAATCGTTAAACCATTGATACTTACTTTTTTTAAATGTTTCATTAAAGAAAAAATAACACCTTGATACTCCTTATCTGAAAACAATAAATCAGATCCATTACCAATAACCATATATTTAATCTCGTGTTCCTTACAATATTGAACACCTCTTTTTAAACCATCAATATCCTTAACATTAATAAAAAATCGAGCAGGTCCTCCTACTTTAAAAGTTGTATGTTTATACATTGGTTCATTTTCCAAAATTTCTCCAATATCTAAATCTATTAAATCAAAATATATTTGATCAAAATTCATATTCATTTCCTTTCTAATGTTTTTAAAATCTCCTGATAAATATCCTGACAAGCATTTGGCTTTCCTAATTTTTTAGCGTTATCTTTTAATGTCTTAAGTTTTGTATCATCTTTAATCAATTGATTCACTTCACTAACAAAACCCTCTGCATTTAAATCTTTTTCTAAAATCCAGCAAGCTGCCTTTTTATCAACCAATTCCTTAGCATTATACTCTTGATGGTTAGCCACTACATAAGGACTAGGAATAATAAGTGCAGCTGCACCAAGAGCCGTAATTTCAGCTAAAGTCGTAGCTCCTGCACGAGACACAATTAAATCACAACTAGAAATCAAACTAGGCATATCATCAATATATGGAACTAAATGAATAGAATTATTCAAATCACTTAATTCTTCTTTCATAGCATCATAATAATTTTTACCTGTCACATATATAACATCATAATCTTCATATTGCATTTTTCTTAATGCTGCCTTCATAATTTCATTAACGGATGAAGAGCCTAAACTTCCCATCACAATAACAACCGTCTTTCTATTTGGTTCGATATCATATAAATCATGAATATCATGTAATTCTTTTGAAGAAACAACACTAGCACGTGGATTTCCTAATAGAACTGTCTTGTTGCCAGGAAAATCATTCATCGCTTTTTCATAACAACATACAATTTTATCTACACGCTTAATTAAAATCTTATTTGTTAAACCAATAATCGAATTCTGTTCATGAATCATCGTTGGTATATGTTTTCCACTAGCTGCTAAAACAATTGAAGCACTCGGATAGCCTCCAAAACCAATAACTATATCAGGTTTAAACTCTTTAAGAATCTTATTAGAAGCTCCTAAAGATTTCACAAATATTAAAGCATTTTTAGCCTTTTGTAAAGGATTACCAACCAAACCTTTAACTTTTAACCCACGATAATTATAACCCAAATCTGGTACAACTTGAGATTCTAAACGATCTGTTGTTCCAACAAAAAGAAACTCAGCATCACTATCTTGTGTCTTTATATAATCAACTAGAGCCAAAGCTGGATATAAATGACCTCCAGTTCCTCCAGCACTAACAATAATTTTCATTAAACAATCTTCCTTTCACACCATTTACGAACGTATTATAACATACAAACGTAAAAATGTTGCAAATAATCTTATAAATATCACTAAAACTTTTTTGACTGCCCAGCAATATTTAAAATAATACCAATACTAGCTAAACTAATCGTTAAACTTGTACCACCATAACTAATCAATGGTAAAGTAATACCAGTAATCGGTAACAATCCTACTACAACCCCTAAATTAATCATTGTTTGAATCGCAATCATTGAAATAATACCTACCATCAAAAAACTACCAAACAAATCATTCGTATGAGTAGATACTTTTAAAACAGTATGAATAAGCTGCCAATATAAAAAAACTAAAAAGCTACCACCTAAAAATCCAAACTCCTCACAAATAATCGCAAAAATAAAATCCGTTTGTGGTTCAGGTAAATAAAAATACTTTTGAATACTATTATCAAAACCAACACCTAAAAGCCCACCAGGCGAAATAGCATATAAAGCTTGAATAGCTTGAAAACCACTACCTAATGGATCACTAAAAGGATCAAGAAAAGACAAAATACGCTCCATACGATAGCTAGCTGATAAAATCATCACGATAACACCTATAATACCTGCAATTCCTAAAAATATAAAATATATAAAAGGAAATGGTGAAACCATAATCATGACCAAAATACTACAAGCCATCACAACCCCACTACCAAAATCAGGCTGTAACATAATCAAGCCAAAACCTAAACCCATAATCAATAATAATAAAAAACAATAACGTATCTTATTCATCTTCAAATAATACTTATCCAAATAAGCACTACTAAAAATAATCATACCCAATTTAAACAACTCACTAGGTTGCAAGGCAAACACCCCTAAATTAAACCAGCTACGACTACCTCCTCTAACCACACCAACACCAGGAATTAATACTAATATTAACAATATAAAACATATGATTAAAATAGGTTTCGCATATTTTAAATAAATATGATAATCAATCTTTGATACAATAATCATCATGATGATTCCTATGATTGCAAACAAACATTGACGCTTAATATAATAATAACTATCATCATACTTATAATAAGCCCAAACATGTGAAGAACTATAGACACTGATTAATCCAATCAAAACAATCATAAATGTAATCATCTTTATTTTATTTGTCTTCATCTTCACCCCTCCAAAGCATTATATGAAGGAAATAAAAAAACAGAATCACAGATTCTGTTATAAATGAGAAACAATATCTTTAAAAACACGTCCTCTTTGCTCATAACCACTAAATTCATCAAAAGAACTTGTAGAAGGAGATAATAGAACAATATCGTTATTTTCAGCTATTTCATAAGCTTGATTAATAGCACCTTCTAAATTATCAACAACATAAGTATTATTATGATGCATATCTTTCGCAAAACGATCCTTAGCTGCTCCAAAACAAATAAGTGCTTTAATATGATCATTATAAGTTGCCATTTCTGATAAATCCAAACCTTTTTCAAAACCACCCATTAATAAGATAACTGGCTGATCAAAAGCTTTTAAAGCAATAATAGAAGCATCAGTATTGGTAGCTTTAGAATCATTATAATATTTAACACCATTGATTTCTTTTACAAACTCAATGCGATGCTCAACACCTGTAAAACTAGCAAGCGTATTATGAATCTGACTAATAGATACGTTAGATAAAGCAGTAGCCATAATGGCAATCATCATATTTTGAATATTATGCTTACCAACAATCTTAATTTCACTTAAATCAATAACATGTTGATTTTTAAAGTAGATTGCATTATCTTTAAGCATACAATCAGCTTCACCTTCTAAAGAAAAAGTAAGACATTTCGCTTTAGGAGGATATTTATCTAAATAGGTTTTTAAAGTTAAATCATCTATATTTTGTAAATAATAATCATCTTCATTTTGATTTTTATAGATATTGGTTTTAGAAGCATAATATTCATCAAGAGATGCCATATAATCCAAATGATCAGGTGTTAAATTAATGATAGTTGCAATATGAGGATGAAACTTATCGATATCTAACAATTGAAAATTAGACATTTCTAGTACTACATCATAACCATTCTTTTCTAATAGATTATCCTCTAAAACACAACTAGAATAAGGAATACCAACATTACCAGCCAAACAAGTTGAATGAGAGGCATCTTTTAAAATTTGATGAATCAAGCTTACGGTTGTTGTTTTACCATTGGTACCTGTTATCGCAATATAATTTTGCAACTTAGCTACCTGATAAGCCAATTCTATTTCCGTATATACTGGAATACCTCTTTCTTTAAGTCTTAAGATAAAAGGCTTATGATAATTGATACCAGGATTTTTAACGACAAAATCAAAATCTCTTTCAAACAATTCATCAGGATGTCCACCAGTAATCATCTCTATCCCTAATCCAACATATTCATCATAACAAGCAATTTTTTCCTTAGGTGCATATTCATTAACCGTAATCGTTGCATGAAGCTTTAATAATAATGAAACAGCAGCTTGCCCACTTCTCGCAAGTCCTATCACCAATACCTTTTTACCTGTTAACATTTACATCACTCCCATAACCAAACCAACAATACCACAAATAAAACCTAAAAACCAAAATGAAATAACCACTTGTTGTTCACTCCAGCCAAGCATCTCAAAATGATGATGAATTGGGGCCATTTTAAACACACGTTTACCTCTAGTCTTAAAAGAAACAACTTGAATAATAACAGACAATGTTTCCATGATGAACACACCACCAATAATGATAAACAACAACTCTTGAGAAGTTAACACAGCTAAGGCAGCTAACATCCCACCTAAGGCAAGCGATCCAGTATCGCCCATAAATATTTGTGCAGGATGATAATTGAAATACATAAAACCTAACAATGCCCCAACAATAACCATGGCATAAATAGCCAAGTCATAATTCTTATGCATAATTGCAAATATGGCAAATACAGATGTAGCTATCATAGAAAGACCTGTTGCCAATCCATCCAAACCATCTGTTAAATTAACAGCATTACTACCACCAGTAAACATAAAATAAACTAATATTGGATAAAACCAACCTAAATCCACATCTATATGTACTAATGGTATCGTTAAAACCGTATCAAAATCAGGAATAAAATTCACTGCCAAAAAATAAAATGCAATAGCCACAACAGATTGTAAAGCATATTTATAGATAGGTTTTAAACCTTCATTAGACTTTCTAACAACAATCAAATAATCATCTAAAAAACCAACCAAACCAAAACCTACAAAAGCAAACGTCAATAAATTGACATATGGATTAGAAAAAGAAGCAATATTTAAAACATAAAAGACAATAACTGCACAAATAATAAAGACAGCCCCACCCATCGTAGGTGTCCCACCCTTTGATTTATGCGAATCTAAACCTTCTTCTCTTTCAACTTGTCCAAATTTTAATTTTTTTAAATACTGAATAGATTTAGGCATCACAACCATAACCAAGATAAAAGCTACTATAAAATTAAGAACTATTTTTATAAATTCTATCATAAACTAACTCCTTCGATTCTTTTTCCTCAACAATATAACACAAATCAATTTCAATAACAATATCCTTATTAACCACTTATTTCCTTATATTCTTTTTCTACATTACGATACAATTGATAAAATGGATAAACAATATTGTTTTCTGTTAACATAGCTTTATAAGGAATATAAGGTATTTCTTTAACTTTAAATATTTCTAATAAAAGATCCAATTGCTCATCACTCATAAAAGCAAAGAATAAGAAAGTTTGATCTATTTTATCCGTAATCTTTGCCTCAGGTGATGACTCATAACCATCTAAATGTAATAAATAACACATTGTTTCATAAATCTGATTATCAAATATTTCTCTTACTTCAATATCTAATTGTGATGCAATTTCTTTAATATGTTCCTTCGTTTCTAAATCTAAATGATAAAATAATATGGTTTCTTTCATAATACTCTCCTACTGATCTAAATCTCCTGATTCTGTTTCTACAATTTCTCCTGCCATTATTTGATCAATATAATCTCTTGCTTCTTCAATAGATGATTCATATGCAATAATAACTGAAGCACTTAAACCACCAGATGAATAACAAGGCATCATCGCTGAATCACCAATAATCTGATAAGATTGAATATCCCATGAAATAAGTTCAGACAATTCTAATTGTACTAATGAATTAATTTCTGAGGTAGACATATTTGTTTCAATACTATTACTAACTGCTTCTAAAACAGAAGCATATGACACTAAAATACTTGGTGAACATACTTTCTTAACAATCGCACTTATCATACGTTGTTGATTACGATTACGGGCAAAATCTCCATCCGCAAAGGATTTTCTTTCACGCACAAAAGCTAACGCTTGTTTCGCATTCAAAGTATTTTCTCCTTCAACAATTTCATAATCTCCAATATAAGTAGTAAACGCAACTGGAGAATATACAGTAATACCACCCAAAGCATCAACAACATCAATAAACGATGTAAAATTCATTTTAACATAATAATTAATATCTTCTGATATAATATCTTCTAAAGTATTAATACTTTCCTGGATACCATATAAGCCTGAATGGGTGAATTTATCATATTGTCCATTCATATGTAAAGGATAATAAGTATCTCTAGGAATACTTACCAATAATATCTGATGCGTATTAGGATTAATCGCTACCAACATATTCACATCACTACGTGAAGCACTTGACAAGTCACCATATTCATCATTACCACTGATATAAACTAAAAATGGACTAGATGTAACATCTACACTATTAGCACTCACAGCACTTTCTTCTAAAGTAATCTGATAAACAACACGAGTATCATCACTAAATGAACTTTGATAATCCTCAACCAAACTACGGAATGATTCATCCAACAAAAATGCATCAAATTGTCCATCATAAAAATCATCAATAATCGATTCAAAATCACCATAACCACTATAGCTCACATTACCTATATCATTATTGATTGTTGTAATAGCGGTATACATATTATCGGTATTAACACTAGAAACATAACCCAAAGAAACACCAGATAACATATTTTCATTTTTAATAGAAGAATCATCTAATACTATAATTGACATCGCTCTTGTTTGAAAATCACTACTTGTCATCAAATCAACAGCTTCACCCCATTTATAAATATAAAAACTCCCTACCAACATAGCACAACTTAGAAGCATACTTATAATCTGCATAAACAAAGAACGCTTGCTTTTTTCTTTTTTATGAAATATAAGCTTTCCACTCAACAACGCCAATAAAATCAATACAACACTCGCAGCAATTAAATAATTAGTTGGAAAAACTGCAATGATATAAGCTATACCAATAAATAAGATAGAAGTTATAATTTGAATGATAAATACCACCATTCTTAATATTTTATTGTCAAATAACTTCATAATTCCACATCCTTTATGTAAGATTATCATATCCACTTTCATTTTGCAATGCTTGATTTTACAAACTAACACATGTAAAATGGAATAAATCGAGGTGATTGAATGTCTTATACAATTTAAGATTATGTGAATTTGCGTGGTGATTTAACTATCGATAAAGATCCTTATAATGAATTAGAGGCCTTAGTATTTAGTCTTATATCTTATTTTGATTTATCCGCTATTATATCTTCTAATATTTTACCATTAACCATTAAAGAAGCTTATAAACGTTATGAATCACTTCATCTAGGTCATTTAGATAATAATAATGATATTTTATTTCAAGCTTTAGCAAGTGCTAAAAGATATCAAAATATTAGAATCATAAGTTTCATTTCTGAATTAGATAAAGAAATGATTAAGCAATTTGCCGCCATAACATTATTATTGGATGATGAAACCATGGTTGTTTCCTATCGTGGTACTGATGATTCTCTCATTGGCTGGCATGAAGATTTTTTGATGCTTTGTGATGACGTTATTCCTGCTCAGGAATCTGCTTTAGCCTATCTTAATAGTGTTAATAAGTATCAAATTTCATTCAATGATTTTATTTATAATCCCTATTTAGGAAATATACTTCAAAGAATACACAAATATATTACTTATAAAAGAAACCGTCCATTATGGCTATTAGGTCATTCTAAAGGTGGTAATTTAGCAATGTATGCAGGCAGTCTTGCTAGAAGTGACATACAAAATAGAATCATCAGCATTGATAATTTTGACGGTCCTGGTTTTCAGGAAACCATGCTAACAAATCCAGGATATCAAAGAATACTACCTAAAATTCAATCAACTATTCTCCATTATTCATTTTTCGGAATGATATTAGGACATGAAGAAAAATGTAAAGTGATTGAAAGTCAAAATATTGGTATGTATCAACATGATGCTTATTCATGGTGTATTAATCATCACGGTTTTAAAGTATCAACTTTATCCGATGAAGTTATACAATTTTCCAATGAAGTACAAAACTATTTAGATAGTCTTACTAACGAAGAAAAACATCAATTTGTCCAAGCTATGTTTGATTTATTTGATAAACTTAATATTCACTATTTCTCACAACTATCAAACATATCGCCAAAACACATCCTTAATGGTCTAAAAGAAATAACCATGATTGATACTCACACAAGAAAAATATTAATTGACGTCATCAATATGTTATGGAAAGAATCAGCCAAAGCTAAAGGTCCAATTACAACTCAAAGCGTAGGATAAAAAAAGCTAACATTTAATGTTAGCTTTTGCTATTTCCATAAATAATCCATAAATATAGGAATCTGTTTTTCCCATGTAGCTTCACTATGATTTCCATGAAGCACAATATGAGGATAAGTTAATCCACCTTTTAAATTAACTAAATGAGATAATTCTAAATTATTATTGGTACTATAGGCTAAACCAGTCTTATTACGTGATTCCTCACTACCCCAATCCATATATACTTTAGTATCAGGATTAATGTTTGCCTTATCAATTTCAGCTTTTAAATCATCCATACATAACCCTATTGAAGAAGAAAGACATGCTGCCTTAGAAAAAACATCATTATGCTTAACAACTGAATAAAATGCCATTAAACCACCCATCGAACTACCACCAATCATGGTACATTCACGATTCGTATAAGTACGATAATTTTTATCAATAAACGGTTTTAATTCATCAACAAGCCATTGCATAAAGATATCTCCTCTACCATCAATATCTCCCAAATAACTACTATGACAAGCATATGGACAATACTCATTCAACCTCTCATTACCTTTATGATTACATTCAATACCAACCATAATAAAAGATTTATCATAATTTTCAAAAAACTCTTTAAATCCCCAAGCCTTACCATAAGTTGCATCTTCATTCAAATAAAGATTATGTCCATCATACATATAAATCACAGGATATCTCTCGTCACTATAATCATAACTATCAGGTAAATAAAGATGAACTGTACGATAATCATCAAAAGGTGTTATATAAGTTTCAAATTTTTTTATCATAATTCAACCTCCATCAAATATGTTATGTGATACTTTGCAACTTGTCAAGTTAATTTTTTGTATATAACATTAGAAAAGATAATTAACACTCAAAACTACAATACCTAAAACCACCAACATAATACCCGTCATTTGATTCAACTTCTTATTATCACTATGATTAGCAATCACTGCACCTATTCTTGCAAAAATAAGAGTAAAGCAAATACATAATAATAAGATACTTATATCAGGTAAACTACCAATATACATATGACTTGCTGAACCCATTAAGGCAGTAAATGTCATAATAAACACACTTGTTCCAACTGCACTCTTTAATTCATAACCTAAAACTGATGTCAAAATAAGAGGCATCATCATGCCACCACCAGCACCTACAAAACCTACACATGTTCCACAAATTGCAGATTGAATCATACGCTTTCTTAACGGTATTTCATTCACAACTTCTTTTGTGGTTGTCACTGGTCTAAGTAAGAATCTGATTCCAAGAATTAAAGTCATAAATACGGAAAAAGTTCCTTGCGTTGTACTTGGAATAAGTATAACTACTATTAGCACTCGCTAAAACATCACTTGCAAAAGAAACACCAACTGCCTGCACCCATACCAGCTAATAAACAAACTATAATTTTATATAACATATATCATACTTCCTTCTTTGATATATTATCATACAAAAATATGAAATCTAGATAAACATATTTAATAGGATAAACGCACGAAATATACAAGAAGA